>JACQFF010000261.1 GCA_016200205.1 Planctomycetia bacterium | reverse complement strand
GATTGTCGCGGCCTCCTGATCCCCAGCCCGGCAACGGCTCACAAGGTCACTGATGTCTTCTTCGGGCGGAGGTTGCGACACGAGTCTAGCCGGGTGCAAGCCAAGGGGATAAAACGTCAACGCCACGATACCTGCTCAGGCTTCGTGCGCCAAAAGCTGACATTCCCTTCGGTCGACTCGCCAAGGAGATTCGCCAGTGTAATCGGCAACGGCATGGCACGCATCGTTTGTTGGGCGGCGCCGCGGCAGATCACGACGTTTTGAGACCAGTCCACGTTTTCTGGCCCGAGCGCCTGACGTTGTCCCAATTTTGATCCCGGTGGAATGCCATTGGTTGGCCTTCTTCTTCAGACACGTGGGGCACCGACAATCGATCAGTCCATTAAAATCTTTGGCGTGGGAATCCCATTTGCTCATAGCAAACCGCTCGACGTCATCTTGCCAATGCGAGGTCGTCACGAGCGACGCGTTGGAAAACGTTTCGTCAACTTGTGTCGCATACAGTGCTCTGGCGACCTCAATCCCAACGGGTCTATCGGGGCCGTACGGATTGCACTCCACGACGCAGTTTTTGACGAGCCCCATGCTCTGTCCATTCGGAACGCGAGCACGGCACCGGCCGTCATTTTATTCCTTCCGTGGGACGCACCTCGGCCTAGGTGCATTGCTCAATCAATCTTGAGCGAACGTCGGACTTCACTGGGGCGGGCTTGTGAATGTGATCTTGTGCGGTAGGTTGCAGTTTACGAACCGCCGCAAAATCCGCTGCTCGGATGAATTGGCGTCCAACGAAGTAGCCCAGGCCCACTTGCATCGACCAACGGACCTTGAGCGGGATTTGGACTCCACCTTCCGATGTGGATGCGAAGATGCACGCGTAACGCGTGCTTTCGGGAGCCTGCTTTGTCGCCAAACAGAGCCCCCCTTTGGAAAGATCACGAACAAGAGCCGGCAGTCGCGGCTTTCCGGGCTGCCATTGCACCTCCACTGGAATTCGCGCCGGTTCGCGTGCCGCAACGACCGGCTCCATTCGCGTTCGAACTGGTCGCGGAAGCTGCGGCGGTTCAGCAGACCCGTCAAAGGGTCGAAATCGGCCAAATTGCGAAAACGAGCCTCGCTCTGCCGCAGCGCATCTTCGGCGAGCTTGCGAACGGTAATGTCCTCGAGCTGGATGGCACAAAAACCGGGTTTGCCCGCTTCGCCCCGCACAAGGGATGCGCATAGCGAGACCCAGATACATTGCCCGCTCTTATGAAAAAACCGCGCCTCGACATGGCAATAGTCGACTTCTCCCGCTTGCAATTGTTCCAATTCGGGCTTTACCGAATCGGCCGGATGCGTAATCGACTGCAAATCGAACGAGAGCAGTTCTCCTTCCGAGTAGCCGACGAGGCCGCACAGGGCCCGATTGACCTTCATCCAGCGACCGTTCAGGTCCACAAGAGCTATGCCGAAGGCCGATTGTTCGAACACACTTCGAAACAGCGAGTTGGGCTCACTCGATAACAGATACGACATCTCCGCCCGGCATTGACCTGGCAGCGGCGACCTCTCGAATCTGTTTTGTAGGTGGTTTGCATGGTGCATCGACTAACCTCCAGTACCGGGATGCCCAATTTACTGAATCGTAGGCCGCGATTCCGGCTCGGCGGGCCTGGGCTCGTGACCTTCGACATTTGGACGCGTCTCGCACGGCGGCACTTTCTCGGTGGTGCACTCGGCTTATCCGCTACAACCGTGCTGACCAATCATGATGTGAAAAAAGGGGCCCGTCTTGGCCAGATCGGCGGAAAAAAGCAGGGCATTTTGCAGTGCCCTTTTCGGGCGACGGCCGGAAATTGTGCGATCGCGAGTTGCGCGCGCGAATCCTGCCAAGCGCAATCGTTTCTTGGCTCAAGAGAGTTTTTGGATTTCGGCGGAGCGCGTTGCTGCCCTATGAATTGAAATCAATTCCGCCGGTGCTATTTTTCAGGGAAGTGGCGTCGCGCTTCTCGGCCTTGTCATCACCTTGATCTACGGCTTCATCTCTTGTTTTTCTCTTCGCCCCTGCCAAGGCGTCGCAGGCCAGGCCTTTGCCCACCACAAGCGCGTTCGAGGTTCACCGCGAACAGCAGCACCCTTTTGACCGTGTATTGCTCGGCAAGTTTCTCGACGGTCGACATCGCTTGCGTGCATAGCCCGCACTAGATGGCCCAGAAATCGAGAATGACGACTTTCTGGCCCTGATAGCTGGCCACGTCCAGCGTTCCGCGGGGTTCGGGCAAGAAACGCGATAGGCACGCGGCGCGGCACGGGTCGGCGTAATCGCTATGCCAGATCTACCGGGCGAGCCTCGGATAGTAATGGGAGTAATTCATGAAGTGGGTGGTGTGCCCTGTCCCGCGCCCACCTACACCTCCGCCTGCACCCGAAGCTACTTGCTGTTGCAAATGCTGCAAGCTGTTGCCTTGCCGCTGAATCGCGTTGCGCTGATCGATGAGCGGCTTCACCAACGACTGGTAATTAGGCACGGAATTCAACTGATTATTGCTCTGCAGTAAGTTCAAGTAGGGGCTGACGGTTGGACCATTCGGGTTATCGGAGTGGCCCTGGGGAAAAGTGCTAATGGCTTGCGCGAAGGCCAAGCGGGGCGCCGCAAGCGCCATCAAACCAAGCGTGAGGGCAAACAATACAATTCGAGGTTTCACGGCATCCCCTCCCGAGGTCACTTCGACCGAATCAATCAGCAACTTTATTATACAGCGCCACGCGCAGCATGAAAGTAGCGGATCGGCGGGTTGACGCCGGCCCCACCCGCGCGAAGGCGGCAGACTGGATGCGTCTACGGCGAGCCAACGGGCATCCCAAAACACCGGCCTGATAAGTCGCGGTCACCTTCCGGCCTACAGTGGGTATTCCGACTGGGCAGTCAGCAGCAGCGAAGTCAATTCGCCTAAAAACGTCGCGATGACGGCCACGTACAGAATTCCCGTGGCGCTTTGAGTGTTGGGGATTTTCAGGGTCTTCCAGGTCATTACCGCCAGGGCCAGCGCCCCGACGATGCCCGACAGCCACCGCAGCGAAACGAACAGCAGTTGTTCGGTGCCAGGCACGCCGAAATTGGCCACGCTGAGGGCCAGGCCGGCGCCCTCGACGATCGCGCGAATGCCGATGGCCGCGCCCGCCAGCAGGACGAGTTTTTCCAGCGGTCCGATCGCCATGGTGGGAGTGGTCAGATACCAGTGTCCCAGGAACATGGCGGCGATCGTCAGGCCCAGCACCAGCCCGCCCGTCGCGGGATCGAGCCAGGTCAGCAGGGTAGCGGCCGGTCCGGTCGCGCGTTGCCAATCGGTGGCCGACCAGGCGCCCAGCAACGCGACCACGGCCACCAGCGCAAGCGCGGCTCTACCGCCGCGAGGGTTTTCATAGAGCCAGCATACGGATCCCAGGTAGCTGAGAATCGCGGCTGAAAGCGGCGGAGCCAGCGCGAATTGGTCGCGCGCGCCGAGCGCTACCATCGTGGCCAACACGTTGAGCCCCAGCAGCACGTACAAGTGATTTCGGAAGTAGCCGCTTGTGACCTGGCGGTGGCTGGTCAGCGCCATGCCCAACGCCATGCCAAACGAAAGCCGAAAGATGAACTGAGTTAAAATAAACACGGCAAATCGGACTAAAAAAGGCCGCGGGCCGGAAGCCGTGGGCCAGAGGAAGAGGAACGACAAATCCTGCGGCCTACGGCCCCCAGGCTTCGGCCTTCATATCTATTGCCGCCCGCCATAGATTAGGTTCATGATCTCGGAGCGGCTGGACAGGTTGGAGCGGAAGATGCCCTTCATGGCCGAAGTCACACACAAGCTGCCCGGCTTGCGAATGCCTCGAATCGTCATGCAGGTGTGCGTGGCTTCGATGACCACCGCCACGCCTTTGGCTTTGAGCTCTTCTAACAGCAGGTTGGCGATGGTTTCGGTCATGCGCTCTTGCACCTGCGGACGGCGAGCGACCACCTCAACCACCCGCGCCAGTTTGCTCAAGCCGATCACCCGGCCGTCGGGCACGTATCCGATGTGCGCCTGGCCCATGAACGGCAGCATGTGATGTTCGCACATGCTATTGAAGCTGATGTCGCGGACGAGGACGACTTCGTCGTACTGTTCCGCGAAGAATTTGCGCAAATGGGTTCGTGGGTCTTCATGCAAACCGCTGAACATTTCGGCATACATCCGCGCCACGCGAGCCGGCGTTTCCAGCAGCCCCTCGCGATCGGGGTCTTCGCCGACCGCGGCCAGGATCTCGCGGACCGCGCGCGCGATCCGCGCCTGGTCCACGGTTGCCGAAAGGTGTGCCGGGAGTTCGTCCACTTCGCCGACCAGGCTGCCGAGATCGGGGATCTCCGCCAATTCTTCCCGCTTGTGGTTACCGCGTGGGCACATGCATTCGATCTTAGAAGGTGGCCAGCAGGCCGGTCAAGCCGCAAAGGACCGGACGCAGGACGGATCAAGCTGGCGGGTTCCTGGTTCGGCGTGGACGACTCAATTGCAGCTAAATGCCGGAGGGAAACCGGCCGCGGTACGGGTGGATATTGGGGCGTTTTTCAGATGTTTCAGCAGCATTTTGGTGCGCTTGTCCACGTTTTTCTCCGCCAGCAACATCTGTTTGCACTGGACATCCAAATCGAGCGCGTAACTTATCACGTCGGTCAACGTGCCCAGCGAAACGCTGTTCATGGAAAGATGGTTGAATAACTCGTCCGCGTCGGCGATACAGGGCAGCATTTTTTCGAACGCGGTTACCAGTTTCCGATGGACTGTCGGGCGAGTCTCGGTCAGGGCCGACGAATACTCGTCTTCGAGCACCTCCACCTCGGCTTCTCGGAACGACTTGTGTGTCTCCAATTCGCGCACGATGCGGACACGTCGCAACCCCATCAGCAACAGGTTGTAGCGCGTCCCCGGCTGGGCCTGGCAGCTCAGCACACGGCCGAGACAGGCGACCGGCGCCAGCGGCGGGCGGCCTTCGTAGTCACGTTCCCAGCCAGTATCCAGCAGAGCCATGGCGATCAGTCGGTCATCCTGCAAAGCGTCGTGCAACAAATCGACATAGCGATCCTCGAACACGTGTAGCGGCTGAATCACGTGTGGAAACAGCACCAGGTTCGGCAGCGGAAACAACCGCGCCCGACCCGAAAACTGCTCGGGCACGAAGGCCAAATCGTCTCCAATTTGCGACATCAATCTGACCGCCGGGGTGAAGAACAGACAACCTACTCGCAGCACGCGCAACCAGTGCGGATCAACATTCCCGTGACATCTAAAATATAGTACAGAAGCGACATTTTGGCGCCGCCATTAATTGGCCGGTGGTGCCAGGTGGATCTCGGGGATCAAATCGGGATCGATCTCAATCCGCGGAAATCCTTCCTGGCTAGCCATAACAGCCGCGAAACAACGCTCAAACTCGTCCAGGAATTTTTCCAAATCGAGCCCCCTGTGCCACGGCCGGTACGGCTCCAGATAGCCGCGGGTGCTGAAATACAGCTTGCGAGCGCCGCGGATATTTCCGTTGCCGAAGTGGTGCAGAGCAACGGCGGCTTGGATCAAGCCTTGATAGAACTTGCGAGACGGCCCCTGGTAATTCGCCCACAATTCTTCCCAAACCTCGTGACTTTCGTAGAAATCGCAGGCATTGAAGTGCTCGATTCCCTGACAATAAAGTGGCGGATAGTCGTCGTCGGACATGGGATGGGGGTGTCCGGAATTAGCAGCAGTCGAGCACGGCGATGCATGTCCACACGATTATAAGCCCCACGCTACTCCGCGGCCAGCATCGGCGCGCGATCCATATCCTCGTGAATGCGCCGCGGAAACGCGCATCGCCCGATCGCCATGGCCCGACGGCGCCGCCGGCCCTCATGGCCTCGTTCGAGGCCGGTTGCCGCTTGTTGCAGCCAACTCTGATAGCTCGGACCCAATCCGAGCAAACACCTCCGCCCAGTTACCCAATTGAGATTGCCGGAACAAACGCATCGTCGGATACCAGGGTGTGTCACTGCGATCGCGCATCCACCGCCAGTCGGGCATGGCCGCTTGGGCCAACCACACTGGCACGCCCAGCGCGCCGGCAAAATGTGCGGTGGCGGTATCACAGGACACCACGAGGTCCAGGTTTTTCATCACGGCGGCGGTGTCCATAAAGGCTCCACGGGTGTCGAAGTCCGCTCCCAAATCGAGGACATCGAATCGGCCGGCCACGCTGGCCAATTCGTCGCTGCCGGCGTTCTTTTGCAGGCTGATCAACTGAACCCCCGGCACTCGTGCCAACGGAGCGAACTCGGTCAATGGCATGGACCGAATCCGATTCCAGTTGTAGGCTGGGTTGCCATGCCAGCAAATGCCAACCCGCAATCCACCGCACGACGACAGTCGCTCTTGCCATTGGGCAATCAACTTCGGCTGGGCCGCCAAATACGGCACGTTGCGCGGAACAGTTTCCAGCGTGGTGCGAAACGCCCAGGGCAAACTCCACGTGCCGAGTTGGACATCGCAGCGCGGCCACGCTTCATCGCGCGGAACTAATTCGCAGAGCCGCGCTTCGTTCAAAAGTGGAGACAAAAAGGGGATAAGTCCAATTATTGACGCCGGCGGTGGTTGGTGGCGAACCTCGCCAGCGATAATTGGACTTGGGCAACTCGGCCGAGGTGAACGATCTTGGCGTGGTGGGCTGCCAGAGCCCAAACTGGGTATTGAATGCCAGAGGTCAAAGAGTCCAAATGGGGAGGGGCGATTCGACGCGCGCGCCACGTCATCGCGTGAAACCAAACGGGGGTTTGCTCAATGGGTGGCGCTGATAGAATACAGCGAGAGTCTACGTTTCTTTGTTGATTGGTTTTGAGGAGAACGAATCGTGGTATTGACGCCAAGCACGATGTTGCCGCTGGGAACGAAGGCACCGGCTTTTTCTTTGTCGAACGTGGATGGGCGGACTATTTCGCTTGCCGATTTCGCGGGTGCGCCGGGGCTCTTGGTCGTATTTATGTGCAATCATTGTCCCTACGTGAAACACGTCGCCGCTGGCCTGGCCCAGTTGGCGCGCGACTACCAGGCAAAGGGCGTCGCAGTGGTGGGCATCAACTCCAACGACATCGTCTCCCATCCGGCCGATTCACCAGCCGAGATGGTCCACGAGGCCAAATCGCGCGAGTACACTTTCGCCTATCTGTTCGACGAAACTCAGCGCGTGGCCAGAGCCTACAAAGCCGCCTGCACCCCCGATTTCTACGTCTTCGATAAGGCCCAGAAGCTCGTCTATCGGGGGCAGATGGATTCGAGTCGGCCCGACTCGGGCATACCGGTAACGGGCAAAGACTTGCGTGCGGCGATAGACGCCGTGCTGGAGGGCAAACCCGTGCCAACGGACCAAAAGCCCAGCACCGGCTGCAATATCAAGTGGCAGCCGGGCAACGAGCCCGACTACTTCAAATAGCCGCCGCCGGGTCCCATCAGTCGCCCGGCCGGGCGGCCGACGAGCACGCCGCACATGCCGCCGCGCTGCGCGACGTTGACGACTTGCTTTTGCGATGATCGGCCCAAAATGCCCAGGCCATATTTGCTCGGCGCGAAACCCATCACGGTGTAGAACGGCTCGATGTTCACGCTGCCGTCCGATCCGACCACGGGGAATTCGTGAACCGGCAAACTGGCCAGGCGTTGCACCACCCATCGTTCGCTGTCGGCCAAAGCTACTTCGATCTCGCGGTCCCACTCGACTAGATCGATCAGGTGCCCGATGACCACCCGATCGCCACCGTAAGATCGATTGGGCTTGAGGACCAACAGTTCGTGCTGGTCACGCACGAATTCCAACAGGTCGCCCGTTTCGCCATCGGGCAGGGTCGTATTGCGATCGCTCAGCAGGCGCGTCCAAAGAATGTGACGTCGAAAAATCTGCCGCTCTTCGGCCGTGAAGTATTTGTTCACGAACCCGTGATCGGTGAGCAGTTCCCAGCAGCTTTTGTGGTCGAAATCGCCGGCCATCGACGAGATCATGCGGTTTTCGCGAAACAACAAACGAATCGGCTCCACGTCGACGCCCTCTTCGCTCTCGAGGCGGATCAGATCGCGGACTTCATAATCGCGGTACGCGATATCGACCACGGTTCCTTCATACCAGACTTCGCCGTCCGTGATCGTCAGCTCTCGAGGATCGGCGTGCATGATCTTCAGCCCGTGACGATCGTGGAAGTATTGTGCCAGCGCTTCCTGCTCGTCGGGTCCCTGCTTGGCGTATTTGGGTTCGACGAAGCAGACGTGGTGCCCGCCGCGACCGACCGCCTGCAGGTGGTCGAAAACCTCTTGGATGAAGACTTCTCGCAAGTCCTGGCCGACCTCCATTTGGAGTTGCGGGTCGCTGCGTTGGATCACGGGCAACACGACGTCGGCCAACAGTTGTTCGCAGGTCGGACCCAAGTGCAATCCGCCGACGCCGCACAGATTCGGCTCCATGAAGCGGAGCGAGTCCTTCCACATCGGACTGGTGAATTCGGCTACCGCGTCGAGGCGCCCCAGCACGGGGTTGTTCTCGCGTTGGCTCGGACCCCAGGTGTCCCACAGCCATTTTTGTTCGGGCTCGGAAAGCGGCACGATTTCGCGGACCGTGAAGTCCTGCAAATACAAGTCGGGGAGCCGCTTGAGCGAGTTGAGAATCGTAAGGGAGACAAAATTCAAGTACGCCAACTGATCGGGCATCACCGCGATGGGCCGCAGCATGATGCGAATGACTTCTGGTTCGCCTTCGCGGAGGTAGAATAAGTGGCGTTTGGCGGATTCTTCGGTCATCCGCCGCGACAGCTCGATTATGGTCTCGGACGACATCGCGTAAAACGCTTTTCGCACCCGACCGTCGAGGTGCAGACCGCTCAAGCCCAATTCTTCCGCCGGAGTGAGCACGACCATCGGAAGCTCCTTGCTTAAAAAATGCGTGCAATCCGGCGCGCCGCCCATTCAATCGTCCGCGGTCTGGTCGCCCTCGGCCCGTTCTTGCCGGCGGATCCAGTTCGACAACCACCAGCCCCACAAAATGTAATGCAGGCCGGCGAACGCCAGCACGCCGCCGACCGCCAACACGAGATTCAGGCCGGCCGGGCCCGTAAAGACAATCAGCCCGACGATGATCGCCAGCCCGGAAGCAAACACCAGCAGGACGGGCATCAGCGAGCCGCGAGGCTTTTCTTTTTCACCCTCCGCCATGCGCTCCTCCAATCGACTGCCGCCGCGACGACCGAACGCCGGCGCAAATCAATCTTCGACAAATTCGGGTACAACCAGCCTGGGGATCACGCCGGCCGAGTGGCCGCGCGCCAATAACATGCGCACCGCTTCTCGCCCCCGCGGTCCGAAATCGAGCGTCCAATCGTTGACGTACATGCCCACAAATCGGTCTGCTCGGGCGTGGTCCAGATCGCGGCCGTATTGCAGTGCGTACTTCAGCGCCTCATCGCGGTGTTGGAGTCCGTACACGATGCTTTGCTTCAACAGGTGGTTCACTTCGCGAATGACTCGCGGCCCGAGATCTTTGCGAATCGCATTGGCGCCAAGCGGCAGCGGCAGCCCGGTCGTGTCTTGCCACCATTTGCCGGTATCGACGATCAGCGTCAATCCGCGATCGGCGTAAGTAAGTTGACCTTCGTGAATGATCAAGCCGGCGTCGATCTGCGTGCCTTGATACTGGCCCTGCTCCACGGCCGGGATGATTTGGTCGAAGGGGACGACAACGTGATCGAAGTCGAGCCCCAAGCACAAGCGGAGCGCCAAGTAGGCCGTGGTCAGCGTGCCCGGCACCGCGATCGTCATCCGCCGCAGATCGCCCAGCGCGTAGGCATGCCTGGCAATCACCATCGGCCCATAACCATCGCCCATGCTGGCGCCACAGGGACAGAGCATGTATTTGTCGGTCAACGAGGCGTAGGCGTGCAAGCTAACGGCCGTGAGGTCCAAATCGCCGGAGAAAGCCCGCCGGTTGAGGGTCTCGATGTCGACCAATTCGTGCTGGAACTCGTAGGCCGCGGTGTCGATCTTGTGATTGGCCAGGGCGTGAAACATGAACGCGTCGTCAGGATCGGGACTGTGGCCGACGCGAATGCGCATTTTGGTGGTGCTCACCGCAGGTTCCTCAAAGATGCCAGATTTGCTTGTCTAGGTGCCATCATAAGGGCGCGGCACCGCCTTGAGGAGGGCGTTTTTTCCCCACCCAACCATCCGGCGCAATCGACGGACAGCAGTTTGTGCTGTCTGACGGAGCAAGAGGGAAGAACTGCGTAACGGAAAGAGTCGCGCGACATGCGATTGCGCGGTGCAAGCGGATCGCTATTCAGGTCGACTTGAGAGACCGGATCTTAGGTTTCCGCGTGAGGGTCCGCGGGTTTAGTTCGCGGGCGTCCCAAACCGCGCGTGTCCTTGGGTTCCACCCGGCTGGCACGGACGTTCTCGCGCTGGATCGCTTCGTAAATCTCTTGCCGGTGCACCGGGATTTCCGTCGGCGCGTTGATGCCCAAGCGGACCTTGTCGCCGCGGATGTCGACGATCGTGATGACGATGTTGTCGCCAATCATGATGCTTTCGTCGCGCTGTCTCGACAGAACAAGCATCGATGGCTCCTTCCTTCAAAGGCCGACAAACTCTGCGGCCGTTTTTGTCTGGAAAGTGGCGAGGCTTTCCAGGAGGCCTGCCTCACGTATCCGTGCTTGGGCGAGCGCGGTCGTCAGGCGTGGATGGTTATTTCGGGGTATTGTCTGGCGGGAGGATGGCGCTTTAATCCCGAGACCTGCCTGGCCACGGGCGGCGGCGCCGATCCATCGGATCGTCGCTCGAGGTATCTTGCTTAGGCAATTCTCTTTCGTTGAAACTGTTCGCAAAGTTCGTATTGGACCGGTTGTTCGCCGTTGTGGATCACCTGGCGACCCACCCGCCGCTCGAGGTTGATAATCAAGGGGGCCTTCAAATTCAGCGTGATCGACTGTTCGTTCTTGCTCACGATCGCCAAAACATGGGCATTTTGCAGAGGATTCAATGCCAACGGCGCGATTTCCGCGCGTGCCGTCCGAACTTGATAGTCCGGCACAAACCGCCGCGGACTGACCACCGCCAGGGCGATGTCTGGCTGCGTGGTGCTCTGCAGCCAACCCAGCGCATCGTTGTGCGCGTCGGCCAGCAGCACCCAATGCCGGCAGCCATCCAGCCCCAACATCCCGTTGGGAAAACAGATAACGTCGTCGGCTTCGATCTGGACGGAACCAAACCGCGTGGTACGGATTTCCATAACGGGCATTTATTTCATCCGTGATCAACGAGCGCAGGCGCGAACCTTGGCATACACTTGCTGGCGCTTGTCACATAGGCTAGATCGGCCGTGTACGTGCGTCGCACCACAAAAAAGACTCGAGGAAATCCCGACCAGTCAGCGAGGGGTTCGCAGCCGGTAAACTCGGCCGTAAACGCCAAGATTTCGCCCGGGCGACTGCTCGGAGAGACGTCCTGTAGGCTCCGTCCGCCCGCCCCCGACGATCATCTAACCAGCCTGACGCGATTGTTGGATCAATTCGCTTGCGCCCTGAGCGATCAGTTGGCCGGCGACGTCCGCTCCTAGCTCGAGCGCCTGGCCGGTGCCGGCGATACCGGAAGCCGCGAGTCGCACCCTGCCATCTGGGCTGAGCACGACGGCCTCAAGACGCAATTGCCTATCGGGTTGTAGCCGTGCCAGGCTGCCAACCGGCGCCAGGCATCCGCCGAGCAGAGTCGCCAGAAGTGTACGCTCGGCCAGCACGGCTTGGTGGGTAGGCTGATGATCGAGCTGATCGAGAACCGCGCGCGTGGCACTGTCATCGCGTCGTGCTTCGATCGCCAGCGCTCCTTGTCCGACGGCGGGCAACATGATTTCAAAGGGAAGGATTTGCGTGATTTGCCCTTCCAACCCCAATCGCTTCAAGCCAGCATGCGCAAGGACCACCGCACCGAACTGGCCGGCAGCTAGTTTTTCGAGGCGCGTATCCACGTTGCCGCGGATGTCGCGCATTTGCAAATCGGGTCGAAGGTGCAATAACTGGGCGCGCCGGCGCAAACTACCGGTGCCAATGACCGCGCCGGCAGGCAAATCGTCGAGATTTTTTCCTGCCCGGCTCACGAGCACGTCGTGTGCGCTTTCCCGCTCGGGAACCGCCGAGAGCACCAGGCCCTCAACCGCGTCGGTGGGCAAGTCCTTCAAACTGTGAACGGCCAAATCGATATGAGCATCCAGCAAGGCGCGCTGGATCTCTTTGGTAAAGACGCCCGAGCTGCCAACTTCGCCAATTCTGTCGCGTTGGCTCGCGTCGCCGCGGGTCGTGATCGCAATGAGTTCGACGTCCAGGCCGCGCGCCCGAAGTTGGGTGGCCACCCAATCGGCCTGCCAGCGCGCTAAAGCGCTTGCGCGAGTTCCGAGTCGAAGTCGTCGATTGGTCATAACGTGTTCTTTTTCGAAAGAAGGCAGTGGAGCTCCCGACGACTTCTATTCTTGTCATTCTCCGGATGCTGGCAAGGCGAGACGCCTTTTCGCGGAGCAAAGCGGCTTGGACCGCGGAGTCAAGCGGGAGACGGCGTCAAGTGACCCCTTCGGCACGTGCCACGACCGCGATCCCGATGAAGCTGGCGCCCGCCTGGGCGAGCATCTTGGCCGCCTCGTTGACGGTTGCACCGGTGGTCATGATGTCGTCCACCAAGAGCAGGCGGGCGCCTTTCAAATCGGGATGGGCGACGGCGCGAAAGGCGCCGCGCACGTTGGCCAGCCGGCGAGTCGGGGGCAAGCTGGCCTGGGGCGCAGTCCGGCGCCGGCGCTTCAATAAATGCCGCGCAAGCGGGATGTGTAAGTGGTGGGCCAACCGCTCGGAAATGGTTTCCGGGCTGTTGACGCCGCGCCACACGCGCCGCGACCAGTGCATCGGGATCGGCACAACGGCATCGGGCTTCAAAGCTTCCCATCCCGCGGCATGCGTGCCGGCCAGCAGGTCGCCCACGGCGACTGCCAATGCGCGGTGGTCTTCACGCTTCATCCGCAGCACGGCGGTTCGCATGATCCCCGCATAGCTGCCGAGACGAACCACCGAGCCAAAATAGAACCGATCGTCCTTGCATCGAAAGCATCGTCCCGACGCCGCGTCGGGGAGTGCGTTGGCCCCGCAGCGCGCGCAAGCGGGCCGATCGTCCACCAGGCTCGCGTGGCAATCTTGGCACAACAGCCCTTGGGCGCTCGATGCAAGTTCGTGCTGACAATAGACGCAAGCAGGCGGGAACAGCAGATCCGCGCTATGACCCAACCATTCGCGGAAATATTCTCGCGACTTGGCGAGCGGTCGAATGTGCGGGATCACGAGCTTGGCCACGTTTTCACTCGTGTGGTGGCGAGGGCTGCGGGACTACGGTTTCTTCGTGGAGTTGCACAAGTGATGGATTTCGGCCGCGCTCAGCGCCCGATTATAGATCACTCGGCCGGACACTTTGACAGCAGTCTAGGAGACTTTTTCCACGAAAGCTTCGCTTTTGCGTCCCATCGCAGGGCCTGAGGAAAGGGCTGCTGCGGGTTTGGAGTCATCCGGCTGGCATTGACCGATCTTGACTGCACGCAATAACTTAAATATCGTGCCCGTCGATTTCGGTCCCGGTCCGGGAGTGCTTGGCAATGATTTTGGCACTGGGTCTTAGCAGGCGCGCTCAGTTCTCCGGGCCCCAGCCCATCGGCGAGCTCATGCGGCTGGCGCTCGCGCGGCCGGACCTGATATCTCTTGCGGCCGGCTTTGTCGATCAGGAGAGCCTGCCGGTCAGCGAGACGCGCCGCGCGATCGACACCTTGTTGGCCGATCCCGACCGGGCCCGCTTGGCGCTCCAATATGGGACCAACGCGGGCTATCTGGCGCTGCGCGAAACCGTGCTGGCGCGCTTCTTGGCAGCCGATGGCCAGCAAGCCTCACCGCCCCCTTCGGTCGAGCAGGTGATCCTCACCGCCGGCAGCAATCAGCTTTTGCACCTGCTGGGCGAAGTCTTGCTCGATCCGGGCGATCTGGTGCTGTGCGCCGCTCCGAGCTATTTCGTCTTTTTGGGCATGCTCCAGAGCCTCGCGGCGCGTTCGGTGGGGGTGGCAATCGATGAGCAGGGCATGATACCCGCGGCGTTGGAAGAGGAGCTTGCCCGGCGTCAAAAGGCCGGCGAGTTGGGACGGGTCAAAGCCATTTATCTGACAAGTTATTTCGACAATCCCAGTACGGTAACGCTGTCGCTCGAGCGCCGCGCTCAGATTATTGAAATCGCGAATCGCTGGTCGCGCGAATCAAAAATCTACGTGATCGACGACGCCGCTTACCGCGAACTGCGTTATGCGGGCGACGATCTGCCGAGCTTGCGCAGTTTCGACCGCGCGGGGGACACCGTGGTGGTAGCGGAAACTTTTTCCAAATCGTTCTCGCCCGGCATTCGCGTTGGCTGGGGAATTCTGCCGCCGGCTCTAGTAGCGCCGATCTCGAGTTTAAAGGCGAATATCGATTTCGGATCTCCGCATTTGAATCAACGGCTCATGGCCGCAGTTCTCGAACAGGGGTTGTTCGAGCCGCACGTCGCCGAGCTGCGCGCCAACTATCGCGCCAAGCTGGCGGCCATGCTCCGGGCAATGGACGATTTTCTCGCAGGCATCCCCGGCGTGTGTTGGCACACGCCCCAGGGAGGACTCTACGTTTGGCTGCAATTGCCCGAGGGAATGGACGCCGGGCCGGCGGGAACGCTCATGCACCATGCGCTGGCGGAAGGCGTGCTCTACGTTCCCGGCGAGTATTGCTATCCGGCCGAGGGCGAGCCGCTGCGCGTGGACCGAATTCGCTTGAGCTTTGGCGTCGAGAGCGCCCAGAACATTCGCCGCGGCATCGAAGCGTTGGCCCGCGCGATTCGGCACGCCGGGTAGTCGGTTTTTTCATCGAACACTCTTGGGAGCTATCGCGCGTGTCGAACGTGCCAGGCCATGCGGTATATCCGGGTTTGCTGCGATTGCTGATCATCGATCGCTACCTGCTGCGCCAGTTCTGGCATAGCTTCGTGATCTGCTTTTGCAGCTTGACGGGTTTGTACGTGGTGATCGATGGGTTTGGCAACTTGGAAGAATTCATCAATTACGCGCAGAAGCACGGCAGCTTGCTGGGCGTCATGGGCGAGTATTATGCTTACCGCTCGCTCTCGTTCTTCGACACCACGAGCCATCTGCTAACCCTCATTGCGGCCATGTTTACGGTGACTTGGATTCAACGCCACAATGAGTTAACGGCGCTTGAGGCCGCCGGAATTCCCAGGTCCAGAATCATAAAACCGCTGGTCGGGGCCGCGATCGTGATTATCGTGCTCAGCGTCGCCAATCGCGAATGGATGATCCCCGCGGTCCGGCAACATCTCAGCCATAACGCACAAGATTTGGAAGGTAGCGCGGCCAAACCGTTGCAAGCACGCTACGACAACGAGACCGACGTGTTGCTGGGCGGGCCGGGCTCGCAGACGTTTGCCGATCAGCAGCGGATTCACAAGCCCGACTTCGACTTTTACTTGTCCGCCGGCCTGGATCGGTATGGACCCCGATTGTGGGCGGAAGACGCGTTTTATCGGCCTCCGCGCCAGGGCCGGCCCGGCGGATATCTGTTCGTTAAGATCGAGCAACCCAAGGGGCTCGATCAAAAACCATCTTTGTTGCTGCGAGATCGCCCCGTTTTGTTGACGCCCTATGACACGCCCTGGCTGAAACCGGGCGAATGCTTCTTGGCCAGCAACATCAGCTTCGAGCAATTGGAGGCAGGCACCGACTGGCGACAGTTCGCCAGCACGCTCGAGCTGATTCACGGACTACGCAATCGCAGCCTCGACTATGGAGCCGATGACCGTTTGGCCATTCACTCGCGAGTGGTCAAACCGCTTTTGGATATCACGCTGTTGTTTCTGGGGCTGCCGCTAATGCTGTCGCGCTCCAACCGCAATGTTTTCTTGGCGATTGGGTTGTGTGTGGGGCTTGTGATCGCGTTTATGCTGGTCGTTTTGGGCTGCAAGTATTTAGGCGCCAGCTATTGGTTCGAGCCGGCATTGGCGGCCTGGCTGCCCTTGATGATTTTCGTGCCTTGCGCCGTTGCGATTTCTCAACCGCTTCGCCAGTGAAGTTGTTGATACTTCCTCTTGTCCATTGGTCACGCAAGACTCTGTAGGATTTGCACACCATGAGTAAGCCGCATCCGATCGACGAAAATGCGACGCCCTGGGTCGAGGGACTGACGATGCCACAAGTCTTGCGGGAAACGGCCCGCCGTTATCCCGATCACGACGCGCTGGTGTTTCCGGCGTTGGGTTTGCGCGTGAGCTATCGCGAGTTTTCCGAGCAGGTGGACCAGGCCGCCCATGGGCTCTTTGCGCTGGGCATCAAGCACGGCGAACACGTGGCGATTTGGGCCACCAATGTGCCCGATTGGGTCGTGCTGCAGTTTGCCGCTGCTCGCATCGGCGCGGTGCTCGTGAACATCAATCCAGCCTATCGCCCGTTCGAGTTGAAGTACGTGCTGAACCAAAGCGATTCGGTGGCTCTGTTTCTGGTCGAGCGATTCAAGACATCTCATTACTTCGAGATGCTGAATGAAGTTTGCCCGGAATTAGCGTCTTCGAAGCCCGGCGAACTACATGCCAAGGATTTTCCGAATTTGCGCTGGATCGTGGCGTTGGAGAACAGGGCTCCGCAAGGGGGCATCACCTGGGGCGAAATGCTTCGCCGCGCACGGTCGATTCCCAACAGCAAGCTCGACGAGGCGGACACGCTGCTCAAGCCCGAGCAGGCCATCAACATTCAATACACCTCCGGCACGACCGGTTTTCCCAAAGCGGCCATGCTCAGCCATCGCAACCTGCTGCTCAACGGCTACTACACAGGCATGTGTCAGGCATTCACCGCCGAGGATCGCGTTTGCATTCCGGTGCCGTTTTATCATTGCTTTGGCTGCGTGCTGGGCACCATCACCTCGGTGGTGCACGGTTCGGCGATGATTATCCCGGCGGAAAGCTTCCATCCCACCGCCACGCTCGACGCCATCGAAAAGGAACGCGCCACGTCGCTCTACGGCGTGCCCACCATGTTCATTGCCCAGTTGCAAGATCCCACCCTGCCGGGGCGCGATTTGAAGTCGCTTCGCACCGGCGTGATGGCCGGCAGCCCCTGCCCGATCGAAGTCATGCGGCAAGTCATCGACGTGCTGGGCGCGAGGGAAATCACGATCGGCTACGGACTGACCGAGGCCTCGCCAATCATCACGCAAAGCCGCAACACCGATCCGATCGAAATCCGCGTGGAAACGGTGGGCCGCCTGCTGCCCGGCGTGGAAGCAAAGATCGTCGATCCAGCCACCGGCGCCACTTTGGGCGACAACCAACAAGGCGAGCTATGCGCCCGCGGACACGGGATCATGCTGGGCTATTATCATAATCCCGAAGCCACGGAGGCGGCGATTGACGCCGATGGTTGGCTGCACTCGGGCGACCTCTCCTTGCGTCTGCCCAACGGTTATTACCGCATCACCGGCCGCATCAAGGACATGGTGATTCGCGGCGGCGAAAACATTTATCCGCGCGAAATCGAAGAATTCCTGTTCACCCATCCGGCGGTCGAGCAAGCCGCCGTGGTAGGCGTGCCCGACAAAAAGTACGTCGAGGAGCTTTGCGCGTGGATCAAGCTCAAGGCCGGCTGCACCGCGACTGTGGACGAAATTCGCGACTTCTGCCGCGGCAGTCTGGCCCGCTACAAAGTGCCCCGCTACGTCAAATTCGTCGACAGCTTCCCGCAAACGGTAACCGGCAAGATTCAAAAATTCAAAATCCGCGAAATGATGATCGCCGCGCACGGCCTGGAAGAGCAAGAAACGGCGTGACAAAAAGGGGTCAGACCGGCTCTGTAGAAAACCTCAATGGTTATGAGAATCGTGACATTGTGAGTTAGCGTCATCAAGCGTAGGTCGCGGCATTGGGAGTGGTAGGTGCGTCCGCGGACGTAGGGTAGTTGGTTGCGTTTGATCATCGACATCACGGTTTCAACCTGAGTGCGATCGTGATAGGCATCGGAATCGAAGCGAACTTGCATCAGCCGGCGGTAGTGGCCCGTGGCGGGCTTGGCGGTGGGGCGGCCGTGCTTGGCGGGAATGATGGTGCGGATGCCACAACGCTGGCGGGCGAAGCGATGATTCGACTCGGAGTCGTATCCGGCGTCGGCGACCATCCGCAACAAGCTCATCGTCCGCCAGGCGTCCTTCACGAGCGGCCGAAATTCGTCGACGTCGGGGCGGGGTCCTCGGCCCACACGCAAGGCCAGAATGAAATGGCAACTCGTGTCGGACACCAGGCTCAGCTTGGGATAATGATGATAAACCACCATTTTCCAGGGGGAACCAACACGTTGTCGACGCCGCACGAAGTAGCCGCTGGCACAGCTGCACTCCAAGCCGGTCGAATCGACGGCAGAGGATTGGACTTGCCGACGATGTTGATAGTGCAGGCGAATGGTGCTCTGCAGCACGCGTCGCGCGGGGGCCGAGGCAAGCAGATGCCGGCTGGCCTTGTGCAAGGTCGTGAAGTGCGGCACGTGCTTCAGGCCCATGACTTCCCGTAGAGTGGGATGATCGGCCAGATGAGCAACGACGCCGCGGTAGTCGGTCTTGAGAAAGTTCTTCAGCACCAAACAAGCAAACAATTGATGCTGGGTAAACTTCTTAGGGCTGTTGGTATGCGTGTAGAACGGCAGCACGCGCAACGCCGCTGCCAACGCCGCTCGAACGAGCGCCTTCGGAGATTTGCTGGTAACTGCCACATAACCTTTTACGCACCCGATCGAGCTAGCAGGTTAAGCTAGCAGAGGAGTTTTCGACAGAGCCGTTCTGACCCCTTTTTGACTCAATCATGTTGCAGTCATTCGTAGGAGTAATGCTCGTCACGGCCGTGGTTTTTGCGATTGTCTACCTGATCGCCCGGGCAACGCTCGGGAAATAGCGCGAAGCGAGCTTGGATCTGGCGAAGTGATGCGGACGGTGACGTCCCGGCTCGATCACGAATCGGCGGCTGCCAACCGCACCGACACATTGACTTCGCGCCCGCCGCGAACCACGGTGATCGTCACTTCCTGGCCGGGCTGCTTGGCTTCGACCAGCGAGAGGAAATCGTTGGCGGTGACAATTTTTTCGCCGTCGACCGCGACAATCAAGTCGGCGGCGCTGCGATCGATGGTGTTGGTCTCGTACGTCAACAGGCCCTGTTTGTGTCGTTGTTTGACGATCCGGAAACCGCGCAGGCCCGCTTGCTCCGCCGGGCCGCCGGAGGTCATGGTGGCAATCAACAAGCCCTCTTCGGTTTGCAGCACGCGCGTGATGCCCACGTCGGGACGAATCACGCGCCCGCGCTCGATCAACTGCGGCACGACGCGCGAGATGTTCGCGACGGGAATGGCAAATCCGACGCCGGCGCTTTGACCGGTGGCGCTAGCGATCGCCGTGTTCATGCCGATCAATCGGCCGTGGCTATCCAACAGCGGCCCGCCGGAATTTCCCGGATTGATCGCCGCGTCGATTTGGATGATGGATTTGATGGTGCGATGATTACGCGCCGGCAGAGTGCGATTGAGGCTCGAAATAATCCCCGTCGTCAGAGTCCGCTCGAGCCCAAAGGGATTGCCGATGGCAAATACCCGCTGGCCGACGCGCAGATGCGTGGAATCACCCAACACGACGGGAATCAGCGATTCCGCGGGAGCTTCAATTCTCACCACGGCCACGTCGTTCGATTCGTCCTTGCCGACGAGCCGGCCTTCATACTCTTTGCCGTTGAACAGCGTGACCTTGATTTTGCGGGCTGCTTCGACGACGTGAAAATTCGTCAGAATGTGGCCCAGCCTATCGAGCACCGATCCGGAGCCGGCCCCCTCGGAAGGAACTTCAAAAAATAAGAATCTCTCGCCGCGCATCGCTTCCGTTTCGATGTTCACCACGCTGCGGTTGACGTTTTCATAAACCGTGACGTTTACTAATTCCTCAGGGGTGAGATTGGTCTCGACGGCCGGGCGCGGCGGTGGCAGCCGGGTGACATTGCGCGCCGGGGTCGCCGCGCGTAGGCCGATCTCAGGCGGTCCGGCGGCGGGCACCGTTTCGATCCGGGGCTCCTGGGCAACCAGCGGAGCGTGACTTGCCGCCCTCCAAAACTCGGTCAAAACGGCTCCTAAAACTGCCGAACCGAGGCACAGAGTGAGATATTTTTTCATGACTTGGCCGCCTGAATACCCTGTTAGATCGATTGAGCCCGGCGGTTCCCCGCTACGGCTCGGCCAAAAATAAGCGATTGCGCGGAATCATACCAGCAGAGAATCCGCCGGCCGCCGCGCGGTCGAGCGAGCGTGGCCTGTAAAAATACGATAAGTTGCCCGCCGGTCACGAGTTGCCGCGTCGGCTTGGGGCACCCGTCCAACCGCAAATCGCGGTCGCCGGATGGCTCGCCAAGGACCACGGGCCGATCGCCACGGTCGGCACGGCCGCTACAATCCGCGAAACCAGTTTTTTTCGCCGATCTTTGTAGCGTAAATCCTGCTGACTGAATAGAATAGACATATTCAGGCACGATAAGGCCTTTTCCACGTTTTAAGAACAGCAAATCAATCCGCGCGCTTGACCTTCGCTACGGAACACGAGGGCCTGCAAGCCGCTGGCACTGTGCGAGTGGAGTACGCATCGATGTCTAAGCCAATTTCTCTATCGTCGGCGTTTGCGCTTCTTTTGGGGTTGGCATTGCCAACGAATCTCGCACTGTTGGCGTCCGAGGCCTCGAAGAACGAGCCTCGCTTGGACACGTACGTCAATCCTGAAGGCACGGGCTATTTTGCCTTGAGCCTGACGCCCAACGTTTCGCTTCCGCAGGTAGAAGGCCGCGAAGTTGTGATCCTGTTCGACACCTCGGCTAGCCAGATTAGCGTGTTTCGCGACAAGGGGCTGACCGCGTTGACCACGCTGCTCGGCAATCTACACCGGGGCGACCGGGTGCGCTTGATGGCCGTCGATCTGGAACCCGTGGCGCTCACGACCGGCTTTGTCGCGCCGACGAGTTATGAGATGGGGCAAGCCGTGGCCGAACTCAAGCGGCGCGTTCCGCTGGGCGCGACCGATATGCCGCTGGCGCTTGAGGCGGGGGCCGGCAGCTTCGGCGAGAAGGCCGGCGCCAAAGCGCTTATTTACATCGGCGATGGAATGAGCACGGCACACTTCATGGCCTTGGATGAATATCGCAAATTGGTCAACTCGCTCGTCGACCGGCACGTTCCGCTGAGCAGCTATGCCGTGGGCCCGCGCTTGGATAGTCAACTGTTGGCTGCGCTGGCCAATGTCACCGGTGGCATGCTGGCCGTGGACAGCGACAGCATCGACCCGAAACAGGCCGGCGCGTTTTTGGCCAATGCCGTCGAGGGCACCGTGCTGTGGCCGGCCACGGTCACCTGGCCCAAGCAATTTACCGAGGTCTATCCCCAGCGCGTGCCTCCGCTGCGCAGCGATCGTGACACGATCGTGATCGGCAAGGGCAACGTCGCGGGCGAAATCAAGGTCTCCATGACCGTCGCGGTGGGCGGCAAATCGCAAAGCTTGAACTGGATCCTTTCGGCGGGCGAATCCAGCCCCGACTTCGCCTTCCTGCCGACGCTGGTCGACGCGGCTCATAACGACGGCGGATTGCGGCTGATTACGCTGGGCACTCCTGGCATGGACGAGGCCCGCCGCATCTTGGACGAGAGTGTGCAAGCGCTGTCACAATTGGGCGAACAGGCCGTCACGTCGGGCAACTTGGAGGCGGCCGAACGCCTGGCCGACGAGGCGTTGCGCCGCGATCCGAATGATCCGGCCGCGCGTGCGGTGAAAAAACAATTGGCCAAGATTCGTGCCGGCGAGCCGGCCGGTAAAGGCGAGGAAGCGCTGCAAATCAAAAAGTCCAAGAGCGAGCAAGCGGCGCCTCCGAAAAAAGTTTTGGCGGTCAAGGCTCGCAAACCGGCCGCCGAGCCGATCGCATCCCCCGACGACATCGCCGACGTCAACGAAGGTGAAGGACGTCTCCTTTCGGACATCGAACAGCAAAACCGACTGATGACCGACCTGATTCGCACGGAAGTCGATCACGAACTGCGCGAAGCGCGCACCCGGATGGCGAGCGATCCGGCGAGCGTCGAGCAAGGGCTCAAGCTGCTCATGGAGCGCGTCGTCCAAGCGCCGGAATTGAAAGCCGAAATTCGGGCCCAGTTGCGCGGCCAATTGGAAACCGCGCTGCGTGAAGCCAATCGCCGCGCGGCCACCAAGGAAACCATCGATCAGCAAGTGCAAGAGGCGAAGGCCGGCGCCGAAGATCGGCTGCGGATCGCCGATGCGCTGACGCGCAATGAAGAAAAGGTCAAACAATTGATGGACCGCTTCAATTCGCTGATGGACGAGGGCCGATATACCGCGGCTGACGCCATCGGATCGAATGAAGTCGCGGAGATCGCTGCCAACTTGCCGATCGCGGCATCGGCCGCGCTGGTGGCTCATGAGACCGGCGCTCGTGTCGCCAATTTGCAACAGCGCAATGCGCGTCAAAAAGCAGTTGTCGATACGTTGGCCACCGTCGAAGTGGCCATGATTCCCTTCCCCGACGATCAGCCGGTCATCTATCCGGATGCGGCTGCTTGGGAAGAGATGTCGAATCGCCGGAAAAAGTACAAGGAGGACGTCGATCTGAAAAAGGTGGGCCCGGCGGAAGCAAAAATCCGCGCGGCATTGAAGGACCAGACCACGATGGAGTTCACCGAAACTCCGCTGCAAGACGTGGTTGATTACTTGAAAGAACTGCACAACATCGAAATCCAATTGGATGTCAAAACCCTCGGCGAAGCCGGCATTGCTCCGGACACGGCCGTGAATCGCAATCTCAAGGGCATCTCGCTTAAGTCCGCGCTCAAGCTGTTGCTCGGCGAAATGGATCTAACCTACATCATCGAGGACGAGGTACTGAAGATCACCACCACCGATGCCGCCAGCAGCAAAATGGTCACCAAGGCCTATCCCGTAGCTGACCTGGTAATTCCGGTCCCTGTATCCACCGGCGGCATGATGGGTGGCGGCATGATGGGCGGCGGCATGGGTGGCATGGGCGGGGGCATGGGCGGTGGCATGGGGGGCATGGGTGGTGGCATGGGTGGCATGGGTGGCGGCATGGGTGGCATGGGTGGTGGCATGGGTGGCATGGGTGGCGGCATGGGTGGCATGGGCGGCGGCATGGGTGGCATGG
>JACQFF010000240.1 GCA_016200205.1 Planctomycetia bacterium | reverse complement strand
GTGGCCCGGGCGGGGCTGAACGAAGGCCCGGCGCATTTGTTAGACTTTGGGGAAAGGGCCCATTACGGGCGACCCGTGAAAATATCGACTATCCTTGTTATGGCACTTTTGCGATTTTGCACGGTCATGACTACTATAACGCTCGTTTGCATTGTGCCTGATCGCGTTATCGCGGTTGTGTAAGATGTAGCGATTATGCGGGCCCGTTCACGCTCGATTTTTAGGCTTGAACGGGTCGCACCGACTATGAGGAGTTTGCCATTGTACGCGCCGGATCGGGAAACCGGCCGTCACGCCGACCAGCCAACGAGGAGATATTTCATGGCCAATTCGCGCACCTGGATACTTGGCGGCTGTCTAGCGATGGTTTTGGCACATTACACGGCGGCCCAAGAACAAGGCAAACTGACCTTGGTTCGCGATGGCCGTGCCGCGTGCGTGATCGCCGTGTCGCCGGCCGCGGATACAACCACCAACGCCGTAGCCGCGGAATTTCAATCGTACCTGGCACGTATCTGTGAAGTGCCAATCGCGCTGAAACAGTCCAACTCGCTTTCGTCCCAAGATCTCGCCGGCGCGCTGATCTTGATCGGTGAAAGCGATTTGACGCGACAGGCCGGGGTCGATATCCGCCAGCTTCCGCCCGAGGGGTTTGTCATTCGCACGGCGGGCCGAATGCTGATTCTGGCTGGCCGCGACGATCCGTTGGACCGTGATCAACACCAGCATGGGACGAGCTTCGCCGTTGTTACCTTTTTGGAAGATTATCTCGGCATGCGATGGTTGTGGCCCGGAGCGTTGGGCGAGGTTGTGCCCGCGCGGAAGAGCTTGGTGCTGGATCCGATCGATCGCCGCGAAGCCCCCGTATTGCGGCAGCGCAAAATTCGCGATTCCATGTCCAGCGAAAACCCGAAAAAGGTTGGTCGAGGCCGATTGCTGATGGACATGGACGTGGATGAGCTGGCCCGGATGCGCGACCAGTCGAGTTCCTGGCTACTCCATCTGAAGACGGGGGAAAGCGTACGGTTGCACTACCAGCATGCGTTTCGCGACTGGTGGGATAAGTATCACAACGAGCATCCGGATTTCTTTGCCCAGCAACTCAACGGGAGTCGCCAGTGGCCCAGCGCGTTGGGGCAGCCGGACCGCGCTAAGATTTGTGTCAGCAATCCGCAAGTGCTGGACAAATTCCTCGACGAAGCGACGTCGTTCTTCCAGGATCAGCCCAATTTCCAGAGCTTTTCAGCCTCGCCGAACGACAATTCTTACGGCGGGCACTGCATGTGCTCCAAGTGCCGGGCCTGGGACGCTGGCGAAGCTTCGAAAGTCGAGTTGCGGAGCGTTGATTCGCAGGGAAATCGAATCCTCTTCAACGCGCCGGCGATGACCGATCGCTACTTGCATTTCTACAATTTGGCTGCCGCGCGGTTGGCCAAGCAGTGGCCCGCCAAGCTGATCGCGGGCTACGCTTACGGCGCCTCGAGAACTCCGCCCGTGCGCGAAAAAGTTAACGACAACGTGCTCATCTCGTTCGTTGGGTTCAATTCGTTGCGCGACGGCCCATGGCAGGAAGACCTCGACCTTTGGGACGGCTGGGCTCGCCTGACCAAGCAGCTCATGCTGCGACCGAACCTGTTGCACGACGGCCACGGATATCCGCTGGTGTACGTGCATCGACTGGGCGAGACGTTGCGGCATTGCCAACGCAGTGGCATGATCGCCGCGGATTTTGACGCATTGGAGCATCACTGGGCGAGCCAGGGACTGAACTACTATGTGCTGGCCAAGCTTCTGTGGAACCCCGCTGCCGACGTGGACGCGATGGTCGACGATTACTGCCGCAGTGGCTTCGGTAAAGCCGCCCCGGCTATCCGCGAATACTTCCGCGCGTTGGAGGAGCACACGGATCGGCTGGCAACGCGCATCAAGGGCAAGAACCAGGATTTCGCCGCGGCAGCGTTCTCTTTTTATTCCACCGATACGCTCAACGCCTGGCAACAGCGCCTCGATGAAGCCAACCGTCTGGCCGCCGACGACCGGATCGTGCGGCAGCGAATCGAGTTTTTAAATCAAGGGATTCACTATGCGCGGATCCAAACAGCGGCCTTGCAACAAAACCCCGGCGCCAAGACCTTGCGGATCCGAGGGAAATCGACGCACGACGAACGGCAGCAATTCTATTACGATCATCGATACTCGTTCGCCATCGGCGTCCCAGCGCTGGTTTATTCGGAAGCGACGCGCGGCGAGGCGCAATGAATAACCGGTAGCTCGGACGAGTTCGCCGACTGCGATTTCCGGGGCATGTCGCACTCCCTGGGACTCGTCCATGGAATTCGTTCATGACGGCGCTATCGGTACATTGCCGGTGATTGCCTGTGCGATGCGGGGAAAATGCCCGTGGCGCCCTGAAAATGCTCCTCCGACGCCGCCCCAGCTAGGCAGGTCCGGGGTGGCTATTGACCCGACTTCCGCCGCGATACCACGCGACAAATTGCCGCACGCCTTCGACCAGCGGAACACGAGGCGCGTAATCCAGCAGACGCTCGGCCTTGGACAAATCCGCAAATGTCACCGGCATGTCCTCGGGCACCGCGGGCCGATGCTCGATGTTCGCCTTGCACTTCAGTGCATCTTCAAGCAGCGCAATCAGGTGGCGAATCTCGACCGGTTCACTGTGTCCCAAATTGATCGTCTGGCCAACCACATTGTCTGCAGTCAGGGCGGCAATCAGGCCCCTGTTGATATCGTCAACATGCGTGAAATCGCGGCGAACCGAGCCGTCTCCAAACAGAGGTAACGGCCGGCCGGTGGCAATGGCTTCGGTAAAAATCGTCATCGCCAGATCGGGCCGCAGCCGCGGACCGTAGACGCTAAACGGCCGCAAGCAGACGACCGGCACGGCGTGCAGATCGACGTACGTCAAGCCCAACAACTCGGCGGCGCGTTTGGTAGCGCCGTACGGGCTCATGGGCACGCCCAGCGGCTGATCTTCTCGAAACGGCACGGCTGCGCCGCGGCCGTACACGGTTGACGAAGAGATCAGCAGGAATCGCTCCACCGGAAACTCACGCGCGGTCTCCAGCAACACAAGGGTGCCGCGGATATTGTTGTCGACATAAAGCAGGGGCCGGGCCACGCTGGGCCGCACACCCGCATAAGCGCCCAAATGCACCACGCGGCGCACCTGATGGTCCGCGAACAAGCGGCGCATCGCCGGCAGCTCGCCAAATGACTCCTCGACGATCGTCACGCGATCGTTGCCGGCAAAGCCCTGGATGTTGGCGCGCTTAATGGCCGGGTCGTAGTAGTCATTGAAGTTGTCCAGGCAAACGAGCCGATCCCGCGACTGGTCGAGCAACCGCTCAATCAGGTGACTGCCGATGAAGCCCGCCCCGCCGGTAATCAATATGCTCATAAAAGGACTATTACTCTCCGGACTGAGGCATGCCGTTGGCGCGACAACGCAAATATTGCCGCCTAACGGTCATGTTCACCGGCCAGTCCGACTAGTCAATGCTGAAGTTCTGCCAGGTCCAATGCCGGCCAGGTCGAAGGGCTTTTTACCAAGCACGGTGCAAGCAGTCGATCTGATAGTCGATTAACGGTGTCGGAAGATCTTGAAACGATAAACTTGAAAACTTGAGCAAATTATACCGAAAACCGCGCGCAAACCATCGGCGAACTGCTGGCGAAGTGGTGAAACCAAATCTCCTGCGCGGATCAAGGATTTTATCACGGTAAACCATACGCAAACACTTGACGGCATGACGTTTTGGGTCCATCCGGTGCGGGCATTCGCGATGGTCCGATACATGAAAGTTTGGGTTGAATAGCGGGACTTTCCGGTGTCAGTTCCCCTCCCTAACGGCGAGGAGTCACTTCAACCGAAAAAAACAGTGCCGGCGGTATATCCCGAACAGGGAATCTCCGCACCGACAACGAGCGAAGTTTCGAACGTCGGGGAAGAAGCAGCCAAGCTTCAGCAAAGGAGTGCATAAAGTGGCCGATGGTAAGCATTCACCAGTAGCGACACACGTCAGAGCCTGTCGCGCTTGGCTGGCAGCGATCTTTTGTGTGGCGACGATCACGTCGGCGGGCTGCTGGGCTCCCCTAACGTACCACGGCATTCCAGCCAACACGCTGCCGGACTCGTTTCGTACTCCGTGGCGAACTACCCAACCAAGGTTGAACTATGGCAGCCTGACGATACCCGGCCAAGGCGACTACATCATCGGCCCCAACGACGTGCTGGGAATCAACATCAACGAGTTGTACCCGAACGGCGAAGCCGTGCGCGCTCAAGTGATGGAAAACGGAGATATTCACCTGCCGATCACCGGGCCATTGGCGGTCGGCGGAATGAATCTCGCGCAAGCCAACGAGGCGATCACCAAGGCGTACGCGAAGGGCTTTCTAAAAGATTCGCGGGTCAACGTGTTTCTGTTGGAAAAGAGCACGGTTGGGGTCGTCGTTCTCGGCGCGGTGCAACAGCCGGGAGTGTATCAACTGCCGAAATTCGAAAACGACGTGGCACACGCGCTGGCGGCCGCGGGCGGTTTGAGTGAAGAGGCGGGTGACGTGATCGAAGTGCATCGTCGAATCACGGCGGGCCCGATGGCTAACGCCCAAACGCCGCAATACGAGCCGGCCATTAACGGTGGACCGGTGCGTCCGTGTGAAATACTCGGCAGCGCCCGCCACGGCGAACTGCTGCCCGGCACCGACGCCAATTCACCGCCGAGCGAACCCATGCCCGCGCCACCTTTGCAGGGCGATGATCAAGTGATGGGCGGCGGCATCGTGCGCATCCCCTTGCGCGGAGCTGCGAGCGAGCCAATGACCCCCGACTCGATCGTGCTGCATCCGGGCGATGTCGTCGTGGTGCCCAACCGCGCATTCGAGGCGTTTTATGTCGTCGGTAGGTTGAGCACTAACAACACGATTCGGTTCAGTTTGGCGGTCCCCGAGCGTGAGCTGGGAAATGCTTTGTTGCTGCCGTCAAACCGCGAGGTCGACGTCGTAACGGGCGTTGCAATGGCAGGCTATATCGATCCCATCGAATCGCCAACCACGGTGACGGTACATCGGATGGGTCCCGACGGGACGCCCTTGTTGATCGTGGTGGACTTGATCAGGGCACGCTACGACCGGAGCGAAACGGTGCTCATCCAACCGGGCGACATCATCTACCTGAATCCGGACCTTGGCTGGTGGGGACGGCGCACGTTTGACGCGATCATCCGCAACATCGTCACGATCCGTCTGACGCACCGGTTCTAAGCAATCGACTAGAATCCGACGCGGCCGGAGTCTACGGTACTTCGGCCGCGTTGGCATTTGTCGATTAGCGGCCCGTCGCCCGCTTCAATACGTTCCATTTCCGTTTACACTCGCGTGCGCGAGTTCTTCGCGGCGGATCGACAGCTCCCAGCGAACCCCAGTGCCGCTGCCGTCTCCCAAGAAATGGACCAGGGGGTTCTTCTGTTTGCGGTTGAGCGAGTTGATCGTGTCGTGCAGCCGCCGCTTTGGGTCGGACTCCGGTTGCGGAGGGAGCGGATCGTCGATTCGCGGCGGCCACTTCTCTTCCTCGAAGACGGCTAGTATCATCTCCTGATTCGCCGCAGGCACTTTGAACTGCTTGATGATGCAAGCGCCCAAGCGCAGCTCTTGGCGGTCGCAATCCCATTTGGGTACTTGAGCGGGCCGTGCAGCGGGAACCGACAGATTGGCTGACTGGTTGGACGACTGCTCATCGTAGGCGACGCGCGGACGATGACAGGCCGCGGCGAAAAACGGCAAGCCCGCTTCACTCAACACGAAACAGCTTCGCTTGTACAAGGTCAGGCCACGATTTGGGTAAAACGCGCGCCCTTCGTGACCGGGCAACGTGATTTCGCGCGCGTGCTCGGCATATCCCTTGCAAATCAGCCAACGGAAGTCGCTGTACGTCAAACCGGCCTTTCGCAGCGTTTGAATCTCGACCGCAAAATCCCACTTGTCGCGCTGCAGGTCGCGCGCGTTCTCAAAAGCCTCCAGAATCAACATCAAAGCGGCACGACCACGGCGCATGATTCTATCGGCCGGGTCAATCGGCGCGATGGTGGAAGCGCAGCCATCCGCAGTGCCATTAGCGGGTTTCGGAAGTATGTCCATGAATGTGTCCATGAAACTGTCCTCGTCATCCAAACGGGTTTCATCGTGAGAAAAACACGTTGCCACATCTCGTTCGCCTTCCTCTCGCGCAACCGACTTCGAGGAAAATCCCTTTGGTAACTAAGACCGGATCCAGTCGCTGATCCAGCTCTGGCATCCGTTCCACGATTGCCGAGCTCCCGCCGGGGCTCGATAGCCCGATAGAGATTCGCGCTTGCCAGATTGTCGTCTAAGTTAATTATTTGTCAAGTACTTGCCACGAACTGTCGTAAACAGTTTGTGGTTTTTTCGCGGTCCCTGGTGTTTGAGATTATCGGCAACTCGGACTTGAACGGTCGCGTATCGCCATGCTTCCACCAGATTCTGTGTACCACGGTGGTCGATTGGTCGTTATCACATGATTGGCAACACGCTGCGGCGGGGTGGGCCCGGTGTCCAGCGGCCGATTTTTGCTTCGTTTGGTCGTGGTCCCGCCGTGGCAGGCTTGGGGCGCTACCAATACAGGACGGTCATAATGCCAATGTTTCGTGGATATGGTTGGCAGCCAGATCCTCCCGACAATCGCGACTATACGGAAAAGCACGCGGAAGTAGCTAAGCTTCTGGACTCGCTACCGGAAAGCGAAGACTCGTCCGGCGAACTGCCGACTTCGATTTGCTGGCGCGAGTATTGCCCGGACGTCGACGATCAGCGCCTATTGCCCACCAGCACGGCGCATGCCTGCGTGGCGCTGGTGCAGTGCTTCGAACGGATGGCAAGCGGGCGGGCTGTTGATCCTTCGCGGCTGTTTCTCTACAAGACGACGGGCTGGCTGCTGAAGCGCGAAGCCCGGTTCGACGCCAATTTGCGGACTACGCTTAAGGCCATGGTAAGATTTGGCTTACCGCCTGAGAAGTACTATCCCACTCAGGTCGAACGCTTCGATGTCCAACCCGATCCATACTGCTTTTGCTTCGCCAGCGAATACGAATCCCTTCGCTACCTGCGGCTTGACACACAGGGTGAATCTGGGACCGCCACGCTGGCTACCGTTCGTGCTTTTCTCGCCGCCGGCTTCGTGTGTGCTTTTGGGCTGAACATCTGGTCCTCAGTCACCGAAGAACCCGACATCCCGTTACCTACCATGACCGATGAGGTACGTGGCGGGCAGGCGGTGGTCGCGGTCGGCTATGACAATGCTCGGCGAATTCGCAGCGAAAAGGGGGCTTTGTTGATCCGCAATTCTTGGGGGCCACAGTGGGGACAGGGCGGATACGGCTGGCTCCCGTATGCCTACGTTAGAAGGAATCTGGCGGTCAACTTCTGGACACTTCTCAAGCCCCAGTGGCTGGCCTCCGGCGAATTTGGGCGGCCAAACGGCCGACCCGATTGAGTGCCACGTCGCCAGACACCGCCAGCTCGGTTGCCCCATCGCGTGATATCTGCATCGGCTCACCAAAGCTTCACTAGATTGATTGTGGCTCAATAGGCGCAACGCACTATATTGTGCAACATCGTCGATGCGCGGGGCAACGCGGCCGGGCTTTGTTCACGCCGAGTGATGGATCGTATGTGCATTCGCCCACGGTCAACTTCTGGTCTCGATCGGCCCAAACGGCGGCCTCGGCTGCACAATAGGATCGACGGCCGCCTCGAACAGCTCGAAGCCCGGGCGTTATTGTCCGCCGATTTCCTCGGCAGCCTGCCAGCGGCTCTGGTGCAAACGCCATCGATCGATGACCCGGTGACTTCAACCATCATCGCGCTTTCGCCCAGCGCTAACGCCATCACCGACTCCACGGCCAAGAACCCGCAGTCGAAGGTCTGGCAGCACGGCAACCAGTGGTGGTCCGTCATCGACACGGCGGCCGGCACGTCGGTATATCGCCTTGACGGGTCGAGTTGGACGCTGATCACTCAAATCTCAACCAGGCCGTACAATGCCGATGTAAAGCCGGTGGGTAACGGAGACGTGACTTACGCGTTTCTATACTCCGGCAGTTCGTCGCAACTGGCCAAGCTGTCGTACGTGAACGGTGTTTATCAACTGACGCCGCTGGTCAGCCCAACGGCCCCCTTGGCTTCGGTGCCCCTGAGCTCCGGTTCCCAGACGGCAACCATCGACATCGACTCGACCGGACGGATGTGGGTCGCCTCCGCTTCGCCGGCTGCGGTCGAGGTGCGCTACGCCGACGCGCCCTACACGTCATGGAGCGCGCCGATTACGTTGGCCACCTTATCCTCGCCGGTGCGGGAAATTGCCGCGATCGTGGCTTTTGACGGCAAAATCGGCGTGATGTGGTCAAATCATGTAGCCCAACGGTTTGGGTTCAGCTACCACGTCGATGGGGCAAATCCGACGTCCTTCTCGGCCAATGAAGTACCCGCATCGCAGTCGGCGAAAAACGTGGGCTCGGGGATGGCCGATGACCATATCAACATCAAGGTGGCCTCCGACGGCACGATCTACGCCGCGGTCAAAACCGCCTATGACGCTGCCACGATGGCCAACCCAGAAATGGCCCTCTTGGTCCGGCGGCCGTCGGGGGTGTGGGACCCGTTGTACGGCATCGACGGGCACGGTACCCGGCAGATCGTCGAGCTCGACGACGCGAAGGGATTTCTGCGGTACATTTACGCTGGAGAAACCGGTGTCAACGATATCGTTTACAAGGACATTCCGCTCGCGGCGATTGATCCTAACCAGCCGAACAAGTTTTACAGCGGGATGGATGTCAGCAATCCCATCTACCCGCGCCAGACCCTGATACCGGGCGGCTTGTCGAAAAACGTCTCCAGCGTCAAGGGACCCTTCGACGGCGTGCTGGTGATTGTCGCTACCAACGCCTCGAGTGGCGCCTATTCTACTTCCGGCGGGACGGGGCCCTATACCATCAGCGGCGCGAAGATGGTTGACGCGCCGGTGTCCGGTGCAAATCAGCCGCCGGTCAACTCGGTGCCGCCGAAACAGCTTGTCTTGAAGGACTCGCCCCTGGTGTTTTCGCGTTCGGGCAACAATTCCATTAGCGTGTCCGATCCCGACGCTGGTCTGGCAACGGTGCAAGTCTCGCTGGCGGCGACGAATGGTACTTTGCTCTTGCCATCAGTGACCGGATTATCGACGGTGTTCGGCAACGGTACGGCATCAATCACGATGACGGCACCCATTGCGGCCATCAATTCGGTGTGCGACGGACTCGTTTTCCGGCCTGACACCGGCTTCGTTGGCAATGCCGCCGTTACGATTACCACAAACGATTTAGGCAACACCGGTGCGGGTGGTCCGGTTTCGGTGACGACTGGGGTTTCCATTACCGTTTCCGATCACCCCTGGACAAATCCGATCTTGCCGCAAGACACCAACGCCGACGGGAGGGTAAGCGTGTCGGACCTTTTGCTATTAATCAACGACATGCTCGCCAACAATGGTCCGCACCTTCTACCGCCGCCGCCCCACAATGGCGTCCCGAATTATCCGGATGTGAATGGCGATGGTTCGATATCGCCGGTTGATGCCCTGAGGGTCATCAACATCCTGATTGGTTCGAGCACGCCGGACTCGGCCGGTGGCACATCGACGCTACAGTCCAGCACGGGCCCGGCCATTGAACCCAGTGCCGCAGGGGCCATTTTGACCGGCCTGCCTATGGTCCCGGCGAGCTCGTCGTCGCCGGCGCCATTTCAGTCGGCTGCCGCGCACGATTTGGTCCTCGCCGTGGGAGTGTCGACCATCGATAACCACCTCGACGAGCTGTCGCAACAGCTTGCCGCCGCGCAGGTTCCATCGACCGATCGCCCGACATCCTCGGCACGCGGCTCGATCCGCCGAATTCGCGACCCGGATCAGCTCTTATCGTTTGACGCGGATCCAACAAAATCGTTGAGGCCAATTCCTTCGCTCCGCCCAACTTGACCTTTAGCGGCGAATTGTACGACCGGCCGGTTTGCAACTTATGGCGTCCAAACTTGGCTCACCACATTGCCACCAGACCGCTTGTTAGTGACGAGCCCCCGGTACATTACGCTTGTGCCCCAGCGCTTGCGTGATGAGGCGCTGCTGAGCGCCGTTGCGAGTATTATTCAGGCTGCGTTCAATTGACGGGACGGCTATTCTATGCGCATCGGCCCGCAAACAACATCTGGCCGGGGTCCACACAGTAGGCGACCTCGGATGCGAAATAAGATCAACGGCTGGCTGGAGCCGCTTGAATCCCGAGTGTTGCTGTCCGTCGCTCCCTTCGACGGTCCGTCAGCGGCATTGGTGCAGGCGTCGGTGATCGATGATCCGGTGACATCAACCATCACCGCGCTTTCCCCGCTCGCCAACGCCATCACCAATTCCACCGCCAAGGAGGAGTCCAAGGTCTGGCAGCACGGCAACCAATGGTGGTCCGTACTGGACACGGTGTCCAACACGACGGTCTATCGGCTCGACGGATCGGCTTGGACACCGGTCATTACGCTCGACACCAAGGCGTACCAGGCCGACGTGAAGCCGATCGGCAACGGGGACATCACGTACGTGCTTCTGTACAGCGGCACAGCGTCGAAACTGGCCGAACTGTCGTTTTCCAACAATACTTACCAACTCGTGCCACTGATCAGCCAGTCGACCCCCTTTGCCTCGGTGCCCCTTTCCGACGGCTCGGACTCGGCGACGATCGACGTCGACACGACGGGACGCATGTGGGTCGCCTCCGATACGTTCTCCACGATCGAGGTGCGCCACGCCGACGCGCCGTACACGTCTTGGAGTGCGCCCACCACGCTGGCCACCGGAATGGTGTCGGAGCGGGAACTCTCGGGGATCGTGGCATTCAGTGGCAACATCGGCGTACTTTGGTCAAACCATAACACCAAGCGGTTCGGTTTCCGCTACCACGTCGATGGCACAGATCCGACGGTCTTCGCGGCGGACGAAGTGCCCGCGTCGCAATCGGCGCTGAACGTAGGCTCGGGGATGGCCGACGGCCATGTGAACATCCATGCGGCGTCCGACGGCACGGTCTACGCCGCGGTTAAAACCGCCTACGACGCCGGCACCCAGGCCGCCCCGGAAATGGCTCTCTTGGTCCGACGGCCGAACGGCCAGTGGGATCCCTTGTACGGGATCGACGGGCACGGCACGCGACCGATCCTCGCGGTCGATGAGGTCCAGGGATTCTTGCGGTACATGTATGCCGGAGAGACGGGTGTCAATGACATCGTCTACAAGGACATTCGACTCTCCGCGATTGATCCCAACCAACCGAGCAAGTTTTACAGCGGGGCGGACGTCAGCAACCCCATCTACCCGCGGCAGACTCTGATACCGGGCGGCTTGTCGAAAAACGTCGCCAGCGTTAAAGAGCCCGTCGATGGCGAGCTGGTGATTGTCGCTACGAACGCCTCGAGTGGTGCGTATTCTACGTCCGGCGGGACGGGCCCCTACACCATCACCGGCGCGAAGATGGTTGACACGCCGGTGTCCGGTGCGAATCAGCCGCCGGTCAACTCGGTGCCTGGGACACAGACCATGTTGGAGGACGCAACCCTCGTCTTCTCCAGCGGCAACGGCAATGCGATTTCCGTGTCCGATCCCGACGCCGGCATTGGCAACCTGCGCGTCACACTGACTGTCACCGGCGGCACGGTGACGATGGGAACGACGAACTTGACCGTCACCGGAAATGGTACTTCGTCGGTGGTTGCGACGGGTACAATCGCCAACTTGAACGCCGCTCTGAACGGGACCGTATTTACGCCGACGGCCAATCTCAACGGCACGAGTGCAGCGGCGATTCAAGTGCTTACCGACGACCTCGGAAACACTGGCACCGGCGGCAACCGTACCGACACCGATACCATTGCGATCAATATTACCCCGGTGAACGACGCGCCATCGTTTACCGCTGGCGGCAATCAGACAGTGCTGGAAGATGCCGGACCTCAGACCGTGACGTCTTGGGCTATGGCCATGAGCCCCGGCCCGCCGGACGAAGCCACCCAAGCATTGAATTTCATCGTCAGCAACAACAACAACGCCTTGTTTTCGGTGCAGCCGACGATCGCCGCCGACGGCACACTGACGTACGCGCCAGCGCTCAATGCCAACGGCATGGCGACGGTCAGCGTGGCGTTGCACGACAACGGCGGCACGGCCAACGGGGGAGTCGATACCTCGGCGACGCAAACGTTCACGATCACCGTGACGGCAGTCAACGATGCCCCATCGTTTACCGCTGGCGGCAATCAGACAGTGCTGGAAGATGCCGGACCTCAGACCGTGACGTCTTGGGCCACGGCCATGAGCGCCGGACCGCCGGACGAAGCCAGCCAAGCATTGAACTT
>JACQFF010000239.1 GCA_016200205.1 Planctomycetia bacterium | reverse complement strand
GCGAAAGTGCGGCCCGTCTTTCCCAGCACCACGGCGCGACCGCCGGTCATGTACGCGCATCCGTGGTCCCCGATCCCCTCGACGACCGCCGAGGCCCCGCTATTGCGCACGCAGAAGCGTTCGCCGGCAATGCCGCGCAGATACAGTTCGCCGCTGGTCGCTCCGTACAGCACGACGTTGCCGGCGATGATGTTGTCCTCGGGGACAAAGGTGCTCTCGCGCGGCGGATAGACGATAATCTTGCCGCCGGACAGACCTTTGCCGCAGTAGTCGTTCACGTCGCCTTCGACCCGGGCCGTCACGCCGTGCACGCTAAAAGCCATCAGGCTCTGGCCGGCGCTGCCGCGGAAGTTCAATTGAATGGTGTCCTCGTTTTCGAACCCGCCCCGGCCATATCTCTTGGTGACTTCGCTGGACAGGATCGTGCCGACGGTACGATGGACATTGCGAATCGGCAGGTCCACCTTGACCGGCTCCTGGCGCTCCAGTGCCTCCTGACAGAGATCCAACAGCAATGTCACGTCCATCGAGCGTGCCAGGCCGTGATCTTGCGGCTCGGCACAATAGGTCAGGACATGATCGGGAACCTTCGGCTTGTGCAGAATGGACGAAAAATCGAGTCCTTTGGCTTTCCAGTGGGCGATGGCTTTGCGAGTATCGAGCCGATCGACCCGTCCGACCATTTCGTTGATCGTGCGGAAGCCGAGCTGGGCCATGATCTCCCGCAGCTCTTCGGCCAGCAGGAAGAAGTAATTGACGACGTGTTCCGGCTTGCCGGCGAACTTCTTTCGCAGCTCGGGATCTTGCGTGGCAACGCCGACGGGGCAGGTGTTCAGATGACACTTGCGCATCATGATGCAGCCGATTGTCACCAGGGCCGCGCTGGCGATACCCCATTCTTCGGCGCCCAACATCGTGGCAATCGCCACGTCTCGGGCGGTGCGCAACTGGCCGTCCGTCTGCACGATGATGCGGCCGCGCAAATCGTTGAGCACCAGAACCTGATGGGTTTCGGCCAGGCCCAGCTCCCAGGGGGCGCCGGCGTGTTTGATCGAAGTTTGTGGGCTGGCGCCGGTGCCGCCGTCGTGGCCGCTGATCAGCACCACGTCGGACTTGCCTTTGGCAACGCCGGCCGCCACGGTTCCCACGCCAATTTCGGCCACCAGCTTCACCGCGATTCGCGCCTCGCGATTCGCGTTCTTCAAATCGTGAATCAATTGCGAGAGATCTTCGATCGAATAAATATCGTGGTGGGGTGGGGGCGAAATCAGGCCCACGCCTGGCGTGCTGTAGCGGATCCGGGCAATTTCCTTGTCGACCTTATGACCGGGCAACTGCCCGCCCTCACCGGGTTTCGCCCCTTGGGCCATTTTGATCTGCAATTCTTTCGCGCTCATCAGATATTCGCTGGTGACGCCAAAGCGGCCGCTGGCCACCTGCTTGATGGCGCTACAGCGGCGGTCGCCGTTCGCGTCGGGCTGGAAACGAACCGGGTCTTCGCCGCCCTCCCCCGTGTTGCTCTTGCCCCCAATGCGGTTCATGGCGATCGCCAACGTCTCGTGCGCCTCGCGCGAGATCGAGCCGTAGGACATCGCGCCGGTGGAAAACCGCTTGACGATTTCGGCCGCCGGCTCGACTTCGTCCAACGGCACGGGATGCTCGCTGGCTTTGAATTCCAGCAGGCCGCGCAACGTCAGCAGTTGCCGCTGCTGGTTGTCGATCAATTGGCAGAATTTTCGGAATTCTTCCCGGCTATTGATGCTGGTGGAATGCTGCAGTTTGGCGATCACGTCGGGGCTGAAGATGTGGGCTTCGCCCTTGCGGCGCCATTGATATTGGCCACCCACGTCGAGATCGAGCGTCTGCGGGACTTCAGTTCTGGGATACGCATGTTCGTGGCGACGCAACGATTCTTCGGCCACGGCCTCCAAACCAACGCCCTCGATACGGCTGGGCGTGCGCGTGAAAAACTCGCCAATGAACCTGCTGTTGAGTCCAATCGCCTCGAAAATCTGCGCCCCGCGATAGCTGTGCTGCGTGGAGATGCCCATCTTGGACATCACTTTGAGCAAGCCCTTGCCGATCGCCTTGATGTAATGCTTTTCCAATTTCTCGTAGTTGAAGGTATCGGCGAAGTAGCCGTCGCCCAGCATTTGGTGAAGCGTGCTGAAGGCCAGATAGGGATTGACGGCGCCGGCGCCGTAGCCGGTAAGCAGGGCAAAATGATGCACTTCGCGGGCTTCGCCGGTTTCCACCACCAGGCCGCAGCGCGTGCGGCTCTCTTCGCGCACCAGGTGGTGATGCACGCCGCTGGTCGCCAACAGGGCCGGAATCGGGACCAGGTCGGCATTTACGCCCCGGTCGGAAAGGATCAGGATCGAAACTCCCTCACCGATGGCCCGCGACGCTTCTTGTCGCAACTGGTCCAAGCGGCGGCGCATGCCCTCGGTGCCCTCGCTGCGTGGGAAGAGCGTCGAGAGAGTTCGGCTTTTGAGCCGATCCACGTCCAACTGTCGAAGCTGCTCCAACTGAGTGTTGGTCAGAATCGGCTGTTCCAGCCGCAGCAGGCCGCATTGCTCCGGTTTTTCGGCCAGCAGATTGCCTTCCGAACCGATCGTGGTAACCAGCGAGGTAATGATCTCCTCGCGGATCGCATCCAAGGGGGGGTTCGTAACCTGGGCGAAGAGCTGCTTGAAATAGTTGTAGAGCAGTTGCGGGCGGTCGGAAAGCACGGCCAAGGGCGTGTCGTTGCCCATCGAACCGACTGCCTCTTGGCCGTCGGTGGCCATGGGAGCCATCAGTATCTTCAGATCTTCCAGCGTATAGCCGAACGTGCGCTGAAGTTTCAACAGCGGCTCTTCCAGGTGGCCGTTCACACTGGCCACCGGCGGCAGCTCGTCGAGTCTGAGCATGTTCTGTTTGAGCCATTGCCGATAGGGCTTGCGCGAGGCGAGCGATTGCTTGATTTCGGCGTCGGCGATGATGCGTCCCTGCGCCGTATCGACCAGAAACATTCGCCCGGGCCGCAGCCGGCCTTTCGACTCGACTTCCTCGGGCGGAATGTCGAGCACGCCCGCCTCGGAGGCCATTACCACCAAACCGCCTTTGGTGACCCAATAGCGACTGGGCCGCAGACCATTGCGATCCAACACCGCGCCGATCAGGGTGCCGTCGGTAAAGGCCATCGAGGCCGGGCCGTCCCATGGCTCGAGCAAACACGACTGATATTCATAATACGCCTTCAGGTCGTCCGCCATGCTCTCGTGATTCTGCCAAGGCTCGGGAATGAGCATCGACATCGCCTCGGGCAGCGTGCGGCCGGTCAGCACCAGCAGCTCGAGCGCGTTGTCGAACACCGCCGAGTCGCTGGCGCCGGCAATGCAGACGGGGCAAATCTTTTTCAGGTCGGCGCCATACTTCTCGCTGGCAAACATGCTTTCCCGCGCGTGCATCCAGTTGATATTGCCGCGCAACGTGTTGATTTCGCCGTTGTGCGCCAAATACCGAAACGGATGCGCCAAATCCCAGGTCGGGAACGTGTTGGTGCTATAGCGCTGATGTACCAGGGCCAAGGCCGAGACGAACCGCTCGTCGGCCAGGTCGGCGTAAAAGCGTTCGACCTGATCGGCCAGCAGCAGGCCTTTGTAGATCACCACGCGCGACGAAAGGCTGGGTGCGTAACAATATTGTTTCTGCGTCAAGTCGCTGTTGCTGATTTCCAGAGCGTGCCGTTTGCGGATCACGTACAGCTTCCACTCGAGCAGGTCGGCCGGCGTGTCTTTGCCGCGCGCAATGAACATCTGGCGAATCATCGGTTCGACATCGCGGGCCGTGCGGCCCAACACGCTGCTATCGATAGGCACGTCGCGCCAACCCAGAAAAACCTGGCCCTCTTCGGCCACGATAGCTTCGAAGCGCTGTTCGCAGTGGCACCGCTCGGACGCCTCGCGCGGCAGAAACAGGGTGCCAATGCCATACGTGCCTGGCTCGGGCAAAGTGATGCCCAGTTCGGCGGCCCTGGCTTGGAACAGTTCGTGGGGAATCTGCGTCAAAATGCCCGCTCCGTCGCCGGTCAGCGGATCGCAACCGCAAGCGCCGCGGTGCGTCAGATTGACCAGGATTTCCAGCCCCGAACGCACGATCTGATGGCTCTTCTCGCCGCGAATGTTGACGACGAATCCCACGCCGCAAGCATCGTGCTCCTCGGCAGGATCATACAGTCCTTGCTGGGGGGGCAGTCCCGTGTTCTTCTTGATTGGCCGCATCGCGCTTCCCTCGCCTTACTTATTTCGCTTTTACCCGAGCGGCTCGCTCGGCTTGATAATGGGTCGGATCAGCCGAGTTTTTTTTGCGATTTGCATGGACCTCTGGATGACCATTGCCGTTGGCGTGGCCATTGCGCCCGAATTCCAGTTCGGCCGTCGAGTCGTCCTGCTCGGAACGCCGGTTGCCGCAGCGCATCACGTGTTGGCCTTCGCTTTGCAGCAGTTCGATAAACCGTCGCGCGGTGCTGCCCAGTTCCTTGCCCCGACGGTGAATGATGCCCAGCGGACGAACCAACTCGTCGGTCGAAAGCGGCACCATGACCAGGCTTTTGGCTTCGACTTCGCGGAGCACCGTGGGTTCGGGCAAGAGAGCCACGCCGGCATCGATTTCGATGGCCCGCTTGATCGTTTCGATATTATCGAACTCCATCGCCACGCGAACTTCGGCATTGTGCAGTTGCAGCACGCGATCGATCTCCCGGCGGATCGTCAGATCGCTGTCGAAGCCGATCACTTTTTCGCCGGCCAGATCTTCCAATGCCACCGTCGCGTAACTCGCCAGGCGATGACCCGGGGCGCAGACCAGCACCATCGGCTCTTCGCGCCAGCCGACGGCCTCGATCGTGCGCGACGAGCGCGGGTAGCTGACCAGCCCCAAATCGGCATGGTCCTTTTCCACCGCTTCGTACACGCGATGCGGATGTTGATATTCGAGCCGCACGTTGGCCTTGGGATATTGGCTCAAGAACTTTTGCAAATACCGGCTCATGTGGTGCAAACCGACCGAATAGATCGACACCACGCGCACTCGGCCGGAGACCTCTTCGTGCAGCGTGCGCACCTGATCCTCCAGCGCGTCGTAACGCTGGACGAGCTTGCGGCAACCGTCGTAATAGGTCTCGCCCTCGGGCGTCAGCACGAAGGGCCGCTTCGAGCGATCGATCAAACGTACGCCGAGCCGTCGCTCGAGTTGATTTACGACCTGGCTGGCGCCGGATTGCGAAATTCCGTTTTCAGTCGCTGCCCGCGAAAAGCTTCTCCAGCCGACGACATCGCAGAAAACTTTTAGGGATTTCAACTGCATGATAGTCAATCACCTGATGAGGATTTTGAATAGAGGACGGTCGTAGAATTCAAATCGAACATAATACGTTAGGCATTCGGAGGGTCCGCGTCAACCATTTTTCATCGAGCAGCGCAGGATCTCTCTACCAAGACCCCCCTCCAGTGCCAAGGTTCGCGAATTGTTATAAATGCTTATTTGAGTGGCATTTGTGGTTGTAATCTACAACGGAAAACCAGCTTTTCGGCATTAGTTTTGTTTCTACGAGGAGATCGGATTCGCGGTCAATCGGGCCCCCGCTGCCGGTGGCAGAGTGTCAAAATGGACCGATTAGCTCGAATTGCTGGCGGGGGCGCGGGACGAGCCCGGGTATGAAGCGCCAAACTCGGCGGCAAGGATCAAACTGCCGGCTTATTTATCGAGCCGCTTGATGGGGTCGTACTTGTGCTTGCGCTTCCTGAGTACCTCGGCCTTGACGATCTTGTCGGGCGTGCCCGGCTCACCCGGCTGGATGCGCAGTAGCTTGGGCAATACGTCGAAGCCTTCGATGACTCGACCGAACACGGTGTGCTTGCCATCCAGGTGAGGGGTGGGAAGGAACGTGAGGAAGAACTGAGAGCCGCCGGTATCGGGATCCTTGCCTTTTGCCATGCTCAAGCTGCCGCGAAAGTGGATGCGGTGATTGTCTTGGCGGCATTCGTCCGGAATGGTGTATCCCGGCCCGCCGCTGCCGTCTCCTTTCGGGTCCCCGCCTTGGGCCATAAAGCCGGGAATGACGCGGTGAAATTTCAGTCCATCGTAGAATTTCTTTTCCACCAGGCTGATGAAGTTGGCGGCGGTGTTGGGGGCTTCGTTTTCCAGCACCAGAATGACAATATCGCCCTTGGTGGTGGTGAGTTTCACCTTGGGAAGGTTATCCACTTTATCCTCAACGGCTCGGATGGCTTTTTCTCGTTCCCAAAGCACCTTGTAGTTGTCGATCGAATTCAAATAGCGTTTGCCGTTTTGATCGATGTTGCCGCTATCACTGGCTAGTTTCAGGTATTTCCCGGCGTTTTCGAAATCATTGGTGGCAAAAAACGCCATCCCGGCGAGATAATTGATAGCCTTGTGGTCGAAATTATTGTCCGTGAGGATTTTGGCCAATTTGGCCGCTTCTTCGAAATCATCGCCGATCACCAACCCGCGCAGATTGGTGATCAGGAAATCGTTGAGCTCTTTGTCCTTGTTGGGGGCGGCCAAATAGGCCGCTTCGGCGGAATCCGTCAGTTTGGGGCTCATGGCTTTGGCCTGCTCGAGTGTCTCGGCGAATTGCGTCTCGAGCGATTTCTTGTCCGCATTAGGATCCAACTGAAAACGTTCGCGGATATCGGTGAGTTTTTCGATCAATACCTTCCATTCGGCGAACAGGGCAGGAAACTCGGCCGCCGACGCGGTGGACTTCTCTTTTTCCGGCGCTGCAATGGCCAACGGCGAGGCGGCAAGACAAACGGCTACAATCAGGCAACGACGAACGTACATGACAGGGCCCTTGAGGTTCACAAGAGGTCGAGTGCGGATGCTAGACCGGTTATGATAAGCATACCAGAAGCCAGGGCGTTCGTCGGGGGGGTCCACGGGACAAGCGGCGCGGCAAGATCCGCGTTGGCGCCCTTGCGTTTCGCCGGCCAATGGGTTCGAGGCACGCCGGCCGCGGATGGGTCTTTTCGCTCGATTCACGCATCTGGGAGGCAAGAAGTTTGGCACGCCATCGTAAGCCGACATTGAAGCTCCGCATACCTAGCGAATCGGCTGTCCGGCGCGAGCCCGCTGAGCTGCGGATCATCGGCGGCACCATGCGGGGGCGGAAATTGCTGTACAGCGGCGACCCGCGCACGCGTCCGATGAAGGATCGCGTGCGCGAGGCTGTTTTCAACCTGGTGGGGCCCGAAGTGGCGGGCAAACACGCCATCGATCTGTTTGCCGGCACCGGCGCCTTGGGGCTCGAGGCCCTCAGTCGCGGGGCGGCTCGGGCGACCTTCATCGAGCAGCACTTTCCCACCGCGGCCCTGATTCGCCAAAATGCGGCCCAACTGGGCGTGGCCGACCGCTGCGACGTGCTGCCGGCCAATACCTTCATCTGGGCGCGCCGGCCAACTGCGGGCGATGATCGGCCGTGGGTCGTATTCTGTTCACCTCCCTTCGCGTTTTATAGCGATCGCCAGGCGGAAATGCTGGCGCTGGTCGAAGGGCTGCTGGAGCGCGCCCCGCCGGGGAGCACCTTTGTCATCGAAGCGGACGAAAAGTTTGACAGTGCGCTCTTACCCGAAGCCGAGGCCTGGGATATTCGCGAATATCCGCCGGCCGTTGTGGCCGTCTATCGCAAAGCCATGCGGCCCATGCCGCCGGGAACCTGAGGTACCCGCCGCTCGGATAAATCAAAAAGGGAGGTTGAAGGTTTTCGGACTTTCTCGCCGGTGCATCAGGTGCCACACGTTGCTGTCGACGTCGTCCGAGACGAAATGCACCGAGCCGTCAGCCATCAGCAGATTTACGCCGCTGGAGTGCTCGCTTCGCGCCGTCGCTCGTTCGGAAATCTCGATCGGTATTTTGCGATACGAGCAGGGCATATTCTCCGCTTGAAGTTGCGCGCCTAATCGCTGTTGCAATTCGGGGCAGCCCTGAATGAAATCCTCCCCTCTATTCGGACCCTTGTTGGCGTTGCCGCCACCGGTACCGTGCGCCGCAGTCACGCTACAGCCGATAAATCCCAGCGCCCACACGCCACGACGGTCCAATGGATCAATGCCCGCGCGAATCTCCTCGACGGCCACCGTTTTCGAAAGCCCGTTTGGAAATTCGCGGAAGCTGGTTGAGTGGTTCGCTCCTCCAAGCCCACTGCCCCAGACTCGTCGATTGTCATCCGCCAGGTTGGTCCCTTCAAAGGAGTATCCGTCGGTGCAGTTTGGATAGCCGTTGAGGCAACTCTGGTTTGTTCCGGCGTTCATCGCGTAGTTTCCACGGGCGTAGCCGCTGTCGGTCACTGGTGACCGCTGAAAATGATTATCCGCGCCGTTGAACGAGTCCGTGGGGCATTTCATCAATGGCAGTTCCACCGATCGGGCCTTCTCGTGACGCGAGTGGCTGATAGGAAGCTTCGGATCAAACGCGTCCTTGAGCGGTTGTTCTTCGAAATATGGCAATAGCATGATCACCCAGTTCGCGAACACTCTATCGGACTGCGGGCCTTGGCCCGCCGAAACGCCGTCAAGAACGCCGATCGGAACCTCTCCTTGCCCAAGCGGCTCGCCGGCAGGCGACCAGATCATGCTGGGCGGCAAGCCGTGAAAGGAATCGTGATAAGAGTGAAGCGCGATGCCAAGTTGCTTCAAGTTATTCGTACAGTGTGTGCGGCGGCTACTCTCGCGCGCATATTGCACGGCAGGAAGAAGCAACGCTAGTAGGATTCCGATGATCGCAATCACCGCGAGCAACTCGACGATCGTGAAACCCGTGCGGTTAGAATGCCTCATCTTTGCGGCTCCTTATTTTTCGACTTGATCGACCGCCGTACCAGCACTGCGCCCACAATTGCACAAGACACGACCGCGAGGCAGTCCCCAGTTACCGCGTAAAGGCTGAACCGCTTGTCAAGTTGAACTTGCCCGCGCATCGGGCCAATCGTAGCGTCGGCATCCCCGTTGGCGTTGATGATGGCCGAGTAGCCTGATACCACCGCGCGGACTACCGGTCGCCTAGCCTCAATCGCACGCAATCTGGCATGCGCCAACATTGCCTCAGAACCTCGGCCTGGGCCAAGTCGAAGCTCGCTCCCTGGGTTCACGATGACAGCCGCCTGTCGGATCGCGGTGGGAACCGTAATCTCATAGCAGATGGGTACTATCAAATCTTCGGCCATCTTTGTTTCGCCCACCTGGCAAATCTGATGCGAAGCGCCCAGCACGTATTCGAGCGGCGAAGGCGACTCGCCCCCCATCACGAGAAACCGTTTGTTGAGATAGCTGATTTCATCCCCGATGACGATTGCGCTATTGTACGGCGGCCGGTCGATGCCACATACGACCTTGCCGCCAAGCTTGTGCGCCAGATCGTGCCATTGGGCATCCGAGAACGGCAGGCGGCAGGCGACTTCCGGCCAGACCGAAATATCGGCCGTCGGGAATTCATGGTCCATGTTCAGTTGCCCACCGTTGATTGCCACCGTGATTAGCTCGCCGGATGGGTGTTGAACTTGTGCGTATATCAGCACAACGCCCGCGATGATTGATGCGAACATCCAACGCTTCGTCATCACTGCCGCGACAACCAATGTCATCACGAACTCGATCCCGGCCATGCCAGCCAAGTCCGCGATCTGTGCCAGCGGCAAATCGACCTGAGTCTGGGCCAGCCGGTTCATGTAGAAATGCCCCGGCGGCCCAAAGGCCCCCACGAGGCCCCAGGTGGGCATGGCCGTGCCTATGGTCCAGGCGATTGGGAATGCCCACGGCATCGGCAGCTGTCGCATTAGAAGCACGGCCACGGGCCAGGAGAACGCCATCCAATGGAACAGCATCCACGGATCACTCGAACGGGTGATCGCCCGCATCCAGTCAAGCCCGACGACATTGAACAGCAGACCACCGAGGTAAGCCGCAACACCGACCGTGACCGCACTTGAGATTGCGAGCGCTGCGAGACCCATTAGCGCAAGGCCGAGCCACGCCGCAGCCCAATAACCGTGAAATGCCATGCCGGCAACCGCGCCGCTTGTGACAAGGACGGCTCCCCAAATGAGGTCTCTCATTTCCCGAGTGCCCAATAGCCGGTCCACGACGAGAATGCCAATGCGATGCCAAGGCCAATGGTCGTCAGGCCGATCTTCTCACTTCCGGTCGCCCCGAAGCATCCACAGCTAATATCCAGGCCGCGAGCCCACGCGATTGTCTGGACAGCAACGAAGGCCACGAACAACAATGCCGCGCACAAGAAGGCTGCTCGCCGCCAGACCGCCAATCAATACGCAAATCGCGATTCCTAGTTCGACGTGCGGCAGCACGATGGCAACCAGTTCGCCGCTTCGGATTCCAAGCAGCCGATAATCGTAGATTGAACTAAGAAAGAAATAAGGATTGCTCAAGTGGGCAAGCGAGCTCGTCGCGAGTACGTAGCCAGTTATCAACGCGAGTCCCGTTGCTAGCCACCAACGAAAACTACTTGACTCGGCTGGCGTTCCATTCGTAATAACCGCCTCGGTAGACCCGCACATTTTCGAACCCCCGAAAAACCATCTCCGATCCCATTTCGTCAGACCATCCGCAGTGATCTGATTGGCAATACAAGATTACCTCGGCATCATGCGGGATTTCAGCGAATGCTCGGGCTCTCTGTGAAGCCGAGGCTGAGATCGGGACATTGATTGCACCCGGAATCGAGCCACTCGCGAACGATTCTGGTAGACGTGCGTCGATAATCACTGCTCCGTGCATCTTTTCTTTCATTTCCGCAAGCGACAATTCGTTCAGATGGCTGGCATGGTGTACGGTCAGCACATCGGCAATCGCGTTTTGATTCGACAGAAATCCGTCTGGGCTTATGAGATGGTACGCTACGCCAACGAAACCGGTTAGCAAGAATAGACGTGCCGCGTCAACAATGCATCTTTTTTTCGCGGACGCTACGCCCCATCCAACAATTAGCACAATGGCGGAAATAGAAACCAGTACCGCTTGTTCGATCCATGCGGTGCGCTTAGCGCGAAAGGACGAGAGCGGCTTGTCGGAAATCACCATCCCAACACCATCCCAGCGAGACATGACCTCCGCAAATGGCACAACTTTCGGGCCATCGGGCGGATCAAGAATCCGTGCTCTCCCGTCCTCCGTCCCGAGATAGAGCAACCAATGCTGAAACGGGCTACCCCTTTCCACGGCGCGCACGTGCAGAACGACCGGCTGCTCGGAGTCGCGGAGCATTCCCGGCGTCATGCCGCGCATCGGCATGGAAAAGAGCTTGTGATCGTCAGCCACTCGCTTCAGGTCTGCCAGCGTGCTGCCGAACGGCGATGAAATGTATTTCGTATCGAGCAAATCTTCCAGGTCCGCACTGCGCCCATGTGCCTGTATCGCAGCGAACATCGAATAGACGCCACAGTACAGACCGCTTGAATGGTCGGTCGGCTCGCCACCTACTGCCAACAACAAGATTAAAACGAGATTCATGCCTGCCTTCGCCGATAAGCCCAGCTTCCAAGGTACGCGACAGCAATCAAGCAGATCGCGAACACGAGCAGGTAGCCAACAATGGAAAACGTTGAGTAGAATTTCGCCGAACCTAATCGGCTTTGAGTTTCACTGTTGAGTGTTTTCACAATTGCGCCATTCTTCCACTCAAATTCGACGTTTGGATGGTCTTGGACTTGTACAACGTAGCCGTCCGGGACAGTCGTGATCGCAAAATCACTGGCCGAAAAGCCGCCTCGCTTGAAACGGTCAATGCGCATGTCATATCGCGCGGCTGAACGTTGGCCATTCTCATAGTTCTTGGCCGTCGTGATCGTCGCGGCGGACGGATAGCGCGCGCCGCCTGATTCTTCGAATTTCGACACCTCCAGGGTTGTTTCGAGGCTGGAAATCTTTCCGCCTGGCTCGGAAGGACTGGGTTGGACCAGCGGAAAATCGGAGACTTTCTTGTCATTGTAGAGATCGTCGCCCGTCTTGAGAAAATGGAGCCGCTTAACGCGCAGCTTGAGGTGGACCCCAATTGTTGGACAGTTTTTAGCCTTGGATAAGATGTAGGGTTGT
>JACQFF010000255.1 GCA_016200205.1 Planctomycetia bacterium | reverse complement strand
CGGCCGGCGAGACCAGCCGATGGCAACATCGACTGGTTAAAACTGTGGAGACAGTTCTTGTGTTGGACAGAGGTCAGCTCGCCGAGGTAACTCGACGAGCAAGCTACTGAATTGAAAAGTGAAGGACCCGCGCAGGGCTAGCCAAACCTGCGTCGGGTCCTTTTTTTGGGCGCTCGAGATCCGGGCTCGCGTCAGAGCCGGGATATTAAGCTGCCGGGTGGACGGCTGGCCGCACCGAGCCCGTCCCGCCCGGTAATCCGCCCCGCTTGCGGCTTAGCAACAGCCCTTTAATAACTACCCGCCGTTTGTTAACTTGCATGTTTTCCCATTTCCCCGTCGCAGCCCGATATCCCTGCCCATGCTCGCCATGAAACAACAACCGATCGCCGGGGTTACGCCTGCCGAAACGCGGGAAGCGACCATCATGACTGTTTTTCCCACCCTGGCCGCCACGGCGCCGGGCCGGCTGATCGGGCAATTGTGCGGTATTCGGACCGGTTTTGGCTTCTTCTCGCTGGGCAAACTGTTTGCGCTTTTGCTGATTCCTTTTGCGATCGGCCTGTTCGTGTGCATGCTCTTGCCCGGCGTTATTCGCCGGTATCGGCTGACCAATCGCCGCGTCGTGGTGCAAAAGGGCCTGTCGTGCATCGACGAGCGGTGGGTCGATTTCGATCGCTTCGAAACCATCGAGATCGAAATCCTGCCGGGACAGGAGTGGTATCCGGCAGGCGATCTGATTTTCCGCCGAGGTCAGATCGAAACGTTCCGCCTTCCCGGCGTCTCTCGCCCCGAAACATTCCGCCACACCTGCCTGGCCGCACGCCGAGGCTACTTGGGCGCCCGCGACAGCCATTCACCCCAGCCCTAAATCCCGCGCGCCAGATCGTCGAGCACGAGCCGCATCGCCTCGGCCGACGTGGCGGCCGGCAACGACGCAAGTTCTTGGGCCTCGCCGGCCGTTTGCGACAAATCCAGCGGCAAGTGGATGAAGGCCGCCTTGGTCTTCAAAGCCAACCGCTCGGCCATGTAGCAGGAAAGATACAAGGTCGCGTTGCACAAATACGTGCCGGCGTGATAGGAGACCCGCGCGGGAATATGGGCTTTGCGCAGCCGCACCGCCCAATCGCCCAACGGCAATGGGCTACGATAGGCAATCGGACCTCCCTCAACGAGCGGCCGAAATTGATCGGGCGATTGGCTGCTCGATCCGCCCACGTTGATACCTATCGCCTCGAGCTGGATTCGTGTCGAACCCGGCGCTTGGCCCAAATGCACGGCATAGTCGTAATTGGCTTGCAAATCGCTGGCTAACCGTTCCTTCACCGCGGCGAAGTCGACCGGGTAGAGCCGGGTGGTCACCGCCGGTTCGCTGGGCAGATTCTGCGTTAACTGCACGACCGTCAGCCAACTCGAGTTAGCTCTCCAACGGTCATAGGGCTCAAACGCGGTGATGAGAACCGAGGTCATGAATTCACGTTCGCGTGTTCGCAAGCCGCTCTGCCAGCACGGTTCCAGACCGGCCGATTTGCAAATCGTAACTTTTTGCACCCAATTTGCACAACTGGCACGGCGGATGCCGCCGGCGGCCGATCAAAATCGCCCTCCGCCGCTCTTCCAACGGTTTACACCGCCCGAGGAAAGGCCATAATCGTTTTCGATTCCCCTTGAGCCGCGTTCTTCCGACATTTTCGGTCCTTGGTTATGAGCACCGCCGGCAACCCGACGCTCCCCAATCGCCTGGTCTCGCTGGACGCCTATCGTGGGCTGACGATGTTGGCCATGGCCTCCGGCGGATTGGGCCTGCACCACGTCGCGGAAAAGTTTCCCGACAGCCGCGTCTGGCAGATCATTGGCTACCAATTCGAACACGTCCCCTGGGTCGGCTGCGCACTTTGGGATCTGATTCAGCCGTCGTTCATGTTCATGGTCGGCGTGTCGATGGCTTATTCCTGCGCCAGTCGGCAGGCACACGGCCAATCGTACACCCGCATGTTCGCTCATGCCTGCGCGCGAGCGCTGGTACTGACCCTGCTGGGAATCTTCCTGCGGTCCGACGGTCGACCGCAGACAAACTTCACCTTCGAAGACGTGCTCACGCAAATTGGGCTGGGTTACGTGTTTTTGTTCTTGCTATGGAACCATTCGACGCGCATCCAATTTGCCGCGGCGGCGGCGATCTTGATCGGCTATTGGTGCTATTTCTATTTTTATCCGCTGCCGGGCCCCGATTTCGACTACGCCACGGTCGGCGTGTCGTCCAATTGGCCGCATTTGGAAGGCGTCGCGGCCCATTTTGACAAGAACACCAACGCCGCCGCGGCGTTCGACCAATGGTTTTTGAATCTTTTCCACCGAACAAAACCGTTCGTCTACAACGGCGGCGGATATCTCACGCTCAGCTTCATCCCGTCGCTGGCCACGATGATATTCGGTCTTCTCTCGGGCGAACTTTTGCGCAGCCCAAGACCGGATCGCGAAAAGTTCTGGGGGCTTGTCGTCGCGGGGCTGGCCGGGCTGGCGCTGGGCGAAGTTTTGCAATTCACCGGCCTGTGCCCAATCGTGAAGCGGATCTGGACGCCCAGTTGGACCCTCTTCAGCACCGGCTGGACGTGCTTGATTTTGGCCGCCTTTTACGGTGTCGTCGACATCCTCAAATTCCGCAAGTGGACATTCCCCATGATTGTCGTGGGTATGAACTCGATCGCGATGTACGTGATGGCCGAAACGATACCTGGATGGATTCACCGCACGCTGCGGACACACTTTCATTGGACTTACCAATGGCTGCGGCAGGTGTTTGACGCCGACAACCGGATTTTTGAATTCTTTGACAATCCCAATTATGAGCCGTTGGTAACCAGTGCCTGGATGCTGTTGGTGATGTGGTTGGTCTGTTATTGGCTGTACCGCCAAAAGGTTTTTATCCGTATCTAAACCAAATTCGCCGCTTGATCTGGCGGTGTGCCGAGCCGAAGAATTTCGCCAACGCCGCCATCCGCCGGCGGCTTGGCGGAGGCCCATCGGCGTG
>JACQFF010000254.1 GCA_016200205.1 Planctomycetia bacterium | reverse complement strand
CATGCCAGCCAATTCGGCGTTTGCCGCTGCCGGTCACCAAAGCCACTTTGGGAAAGGTCATGAGAGGCATTTCCGGTCGTTTCGTCGGGCGTTTGCAAGGGGGGCCCCACGCGTCGGTGTTACACGTGAGATTCTACACCACTGGTGACACTGCTACGGCAACCAGCTCGACTTGGAGCGGTCGGCGCGGTTTTCCGGAGAAATCCGCCAAATTCGGTCCGCGTGTGCTAACGCATCGGTCACCAGCGGAGTGGCAATCGCCAACGGCCGCCGATCAAGCCAGGTCAATGGCTTCTCGTGCTTGACGGGCGAAATCGGCCAGTATATCCTTTAGACTGACTGGTCAGTCAGGTCGGTTTTAGCTCTGTTTGGGCGAGGCGCACCACCATGTCGAAGGGCACTGCGAAACGTTCAAAGGGCGACGAGCTTTGGGCCAACCGGAAGGAGGAAATCCTGACGCAGGCCGCGTTTCTGTTTGCCAAGCATGGCTACTCGGAGACAGATACCCAACTTTTGGCCGAGACGATCGGCGTCGGGAAAGGGACGGTTTATCGATACTTTTCCAGCAAGCGCGAGTTGTTCCTGGCGGCCGCTGATCGCGTGATGCGGATGATGCGCCAGCGGATCGATTCGAGCGTGGAATCCCTTGCGGATCCGGTCGCTCGGATCACCACCGGCATCGGCGTGTTCTTGGCGTTTTTTGCCGAGCATCCCGAGTTCGTCGAGCTGTTGATTCAAGAACGGGCCCAGTTCAAGGACCGCACCAAGCCGACATTCATGGAGCATCGCGCCATGAACGTCGAGCGTTGGCGAGCCATTTATCGGGGACTGATTGCCGCCGAGCGGGTCCGCGATATTCCCGTCGATCGCATCACTGACGTAATCGGAAATCTGCTCTACGGCACGATCTTCACCAATTACTTCAGCGGGCAATCGAAGTCGGTCGAAATACAGGCCCAAGACATTATCGATGTGGTTTTCAGCGGCATTCTTACTCGCCAAGAACAAGAGCGGCAAAAACAAGGTTAATGGCTCTCGATGGCGCATACGCGAACTTATTGGGTGTCACCGGGCTCTTGCCCGTCGGAGATATTGCAGTGAACCGATTCTTGCAGCGCAGTTGGCCATTTGTTCTGTTGCTCGCTGGCGCGGCGCTCGTTGGCTGCGATCAGCTGCGGCAGCAAGCTCCCGCGCCGCCCAAGTCGCCGGAAGTGCCGGAAGTCTACGTGGATTTGCCCATCACCGGCGAGATCACCGATTATGAAGACTTCACGGGGCGGACCGTGGCGGTCAAGACGATCGACATTCGGGCCCGCGTCACCGGGTATCTCGAGAAGATCAACTTCAAGGAACAGGAAGGGGGCGATGTCGAAGAGGGTACCGTGTTGTTCGAAATCGATCCCCGGCCTTACGAGGCCGAGGTTCTGCGGACAAAGGCCAATCTTTTGCAGGCCGAGGCGCACCTCAAGCGGCTCAACTTGGACTATCGTCGGATGGAAAAACTGGTCGGTGACAAAACGGTCAGCCGAGAACAGTTCGACCTGGTCGCTGGCGACCGGGCCGAGGCACAGGCGACCGTAGAAAGTGCCAAGGCGAACCTCGATCTGGATAAACTCAACCTCAGCTTCACCAAAGTGCTGGCCCCGATCAGCGGTCGAGTCAGCCGCACCCAGCTCGACCCGGGAAACCTCGTCAGGGCCGACGAGACCATTCTCACTACGATCGTCGCCACGGATCCGGTTTACGCGTATTTCGAGGTCGACGAGCGTACGATGTTACGGATTCGTCACTATACCGAAGAGGGACGCATCAAGTCGCAATCGGACCGGGGCGTGCCGGTCAAGATGGGCTTAGCCGATGAACAAGGTTATCCACACCAAGGTGTGGTCAACTTCGTCGATAACCGCCTCGACCCAAGCACCGGTACCTTGCAAGTCCGAGGCATTTTCAAAAACTCCGACCGCATGCTCTCGCCCGGGCTGTTCGTGCGCGTACGGCTGCCGATTGGCGAACCGTACCGTGCCGTCTTGGTTTCCGAGCAGGCGTTGGGGACCGATCAGGGGCAGAAATTCGTGTACGTCGTCGACAACGACAACAAGGCTCAATACCGTCGCGTACAGGTTGGAAAGCTCCAACAGGGACGGCGTGTAATTCTGAAGGGATTGTCCGAAGGCGAGCGGGTTGTCGTCAGCGGTTTACAGCGCGTGCGGCCGGGAGCCGCCGTACAACCAAAGGTCATGGAGTCGACAGCCCAGCAATCGCGCGATGAGCCGTCCGAAGTGGTAGAGGCTACCACCGGAGGACCTGGCTTGTCGCGTAAATAGTTAGATCGTCCAAACGGCTTCGAAGTCTTCACGGCGTAGGCCGCGGCTGGCAGAGGTTGGTTCGGCACGTCGAGGTCGTCCACTTCGAATCCGGGGATATGGTGAGTCGGCCGTGATCTCGCGATTTTTCATCGATCGTCCCATTTTCGCGTCCGTGCTATCCATCGTGATCACGCTGGGCGGCGCGATTTCCGTTTTTACGCTGCCGCTCGCGCAGTTTCCGCCCGTCTCGCCGCCCACGGTATCCGTAAGCTGCAATTATCCCGGCGCCAGCGCCAGAGACGTCGCCGGATCGGTGGCCGCGCCGATCGAGCAGCAGGTCAACGGCGTCGAGGGCATGCTCTACATGTCGTCGAGCTGCGCCAATGACGGATCGTACGGCCTGTCCGTCGTATTCAAACATGGCATCAACCTCAACATGGCGCAGGTCCTGGTGCAGAATCGGGTCAGCCTGGCGCTTCCCTCGCTGCCGGAGGTGATCAAGCAGACCGGCGTGACAGTCCGCAAACGCTCGCCCGACGCGGTCATGGGAATTGCCATCACCTCGCCCAGTGGGCGCTACGATCAGCTTTATCTGAGCAATTTTGCTCTGATGCGCGTCAGGGACGAGCTGTTGCGCATTGAGGGCGTCGCCGACTTGTATATGAACGGCCAGCGCGACTACAGCATCAGGATCTGGGTCGACCCTACGCTGTTAGCGGCGCGAAGTTTGACCGCCAGTGACGTCGTTCGTGCGATTCGCGAACAAAACGCCCAGGTGGCCACGGGGCTCATCGGCAATCCGCCCATTCGGAGCGACCAGACATTCGAAATCACGCTCAGTACCCTCGGCCGGCTCGATAACGTCGAGCAATTCGAGAACATCATCATCAAATCGACGAGTGATGGTCGGCTGGTTCGCATCAAAGACATCGGTCGCGTCGAGTTGGGGGCCAAGAGTCAGGATGTAAGCGTGCTGTTCGACGGCAAAACTTGCGTCTTCATGCCGATATTTCAACTTCCCGACGCCAACGCGCTCGATGTGCACGACCGCGTCCTGGCCAAGATGCAAGATATCTCGCAAAACTTTCCCGACGGCGTCGAGTGGGAAGTGAACTTCGACACGACGCCTTACACTCGCGAGTCGATCAACGAGGTCTTCAAGGCTCTGCGCGACGCGGTGATCTTGGTGGCCGTGGTGGTGCTGGTGTTCCTGCAAAACTGGCGCTCGGCTCTGATTCCGCTGGTCGCCGTGCCGGTCGCCATTATCGGCACGTTCGCGGCAATGGCGGCGTTCGGATTCAGCTTGAATAACTTGACGCTGTTCGGCCTGGTCCTGGCGATTGGCATCGTGGTCGACGATGCCATCGTGGTGGTCGAGGCGGTGGAGCATCACATCGAGAATGGCATGGCGCCGCGCGAGGCCACGATTCTGGCCATGCAGCAGGTCTCGGGGCCGGTGGTCGCGGTGGCCCTGGTGCTCAGCGCGGTGTTTGTGCCTTGCGCATTTATCACGGGCATCACGGGCCAGTTTTTCCGGCAGTTCGCCCTGACGATCTCGGTGTCGACGATTATTTCGGCCTTCAATTCGCTGACGCTCAGTCCGGCGCTGACTGCATTGTTGCTCCGGCCGCGCGGCGAGCAAACAGCCCCGCCCCTTCCCTGGATGGCATTCGCGCTGGCCGGCGGTTGGTTCGGATGGGTGTGGCTAACCCCGCATTTAGTATCAGCGGCCTCGCCCGATTTGCCCCAGTCGGCGATTCCGTGGGCGGCGGCAGCGGCCGGGGCCATTGCAGGCGTGCTCGTCAGTTGGCCGATCAACCTGATCTTGGGCTTTGCGTTCCGCGCGTTCAATCGCGGATTCGATCTGGCAGGCAGCGCGTATACCTGGATCATCGGCAAGTTTCTGCACGTCAGCGTGCTCGTGCTCGTGGTCTATGGCGGCCTGCTGGCATTGACCTACCGAGACTTCATGCACACGCCCAAGGGCTTCATTCCATCGCAGGATATGGGGTACCTGCTCGTGAATGTGCAATTGCCGGACTCGGCCTCCGACGAGCGTACCTCGCAGGTGATCCGGAAAATCGAGAAGATCGCGGCCAGCACGCCCGGGATCAAGCACGCGACCGGGATTACGGGCCAATCGTTCGCGCTCAATGCGTACGGGTCGAATTTCGGCTCGCTGTTCATCGGATTGGACGATTATCACAAGCGCCGCGATCCGAGCGTCTGGAGTCCGAGCATTGTCGCCAAGCTCAACGAGAGCTTTACCCATCTTCCTGAAGCCATGGTGCAGGTCTTTCCGCCCCCACCGGTGCGCGGGGTGGGCCGGGCGGGTGGCTTCACGCTGATGGTCGAGGATCGCAGCTCCCTCGGGCTGACCACGCTGCAAGAACAAACCGAAAACCTGGTGCGAAGCGGCAACGATCGAGCGGAACTCACCAGTTTATTCACGGTCTTTCGCGCCAACGTGCCGATGTTGAAGGTCGAGCCGGACGCGCGCGAGTGCATGGGAAAAGGGGTCAACCTGCGCGATTTCTCCGACACGCTACAGGTCTATCAGGGGTCGCTGTACGTCAACGATTTCAACTGGTTCGGCCGCACCTGGCAGGTGATCGTGCAAGCGCAGCAGCAATTTCGAGATCAGCTTGAGGATATCCCCAAGCTCATGGTGCGCAATGCCGCAGGCACGATGGTCCCGCTGGGATCGTTAGCGAACATCCGCCAGATCAACGGGCCGCTGGTGCTGACGCGCTACAACATGTACCCGGCCGCCTCGATCACCGGCGCGGGCAAGCCCGGCGTGAGTTCGCGCGACGCGATTAACCTTATGGCTCGGTTGGCCCATAGCGAGCTGCCGAAGTCGATGGCCTTCGAATGGACCGAAATGGCCTATCTCGAGCTGATGGCCGGCAACACGGCGATGGTGCTGTTCGGCTTTGCCGTCGTGATGGTGTTTCTCGTGTTGGCCGCGCAATATGAGAGTTGGTCGCTGCCGCTGGCGGTCATTCTCGTGGTGCCGATGTGCTTGTTCAGCGCGATCATCGGCGTCAATCTGGCAAAGATGGACATCAACATCTTTACCCAGATTGGCTTTGTCGTGTTGGTAGGTTTGGCCAGCAAGAACGCGATCTTGATCGTTGAGTTCGCGAAAATAAAACGCGATAGCGGCGAGTCGCGCCGCCAGGCGACCCTCGAGGCTTGCCGGCTGCGGTTGCGGCCGATCGTCATGACGTCGTTCGCGTTCATTCTCGGCGTGGCGCCGCTGATGCTGGCCCATGGCGCCGGCGCTGAAATGCGCCGCGCGCTCGGTACTGCGGTGTTCAGCGGCATGCTGGGAGTGACGCTATTTGGAATCTTCTTGACGCCGATTTTCTTCTCCACCATTGATTGGCTCGGCGGGACGCCGTTGTTTGCGTCTCGGCTCGTGCGCGGCGCCGGTGCGCTCTCGCTCGGCATGTTGACACTTCGGCCGCTGCGCAAGCTGGCCAGTCGGCTGGGGACCGAGCGTCACAAACCTCCTCGGCCCAAAGCTCCGGCTCCCTCCGAGCCCGCGCTGCATAAATGAGGATGCGGTGTTCTCGAATTTCTTCATCAACCGGCCGATCTTTGCCTCCGTGCTGTCGATCGTCGTGACCTTGGCGGGTGGCATCGCGCTTTTCACGCTGCCCATTGCACAGTATCCGGAGATCACGCCGCCGACTGTCGAAGTCTCGGCCATCTATCCCGGCGCCAATGCCCAAGTGGTGGCCGACACGGTGGCCGCGCCCATCGAACAGCAAGTCAACGGCGTGGAAGACATGCTCTACATGTCCTCGCAGTGCGCCAACGACGGTACCTACGTTCTGACAGTCACGTTCAAAAACGACACGGACTTGAACATGGCCCAGGTGATGGTGCAAAACCGGGTGGCGTTGGCGCAGCCGATTCTACCGGACCTGGTCAAACGCCGCGGAGTGACGGTGAAAAAGAAGGCGACCAGCGTGTTGATGATCGTCAATTTGTTCTCGCCCGGCAACACCCGTGACAGCTTATACCTGAGCAATTACGCCACCATTCAGTTGAAGGACGAGCTGTCGCGTTTGCCCGGCGTCGGCGACATCACCTATCTCGGCCAGCGCGACTACAGCATGCGGCTGTGGCTCGATCCCGAAAAAATGGCGTCGCGAAATCTGTCCACAACCGACGTCGTCCAGGCGATCGAGCAGCAGAACACGCAGGTCGCGGCGGGGCAGATCGGTCAGCCGCCCGTCACGACGGGCCAGGTTTTCCAGTTCACGATCAGCACGATGGGGCGGCTGACCGATCCGGACCAGTTCGCGGAGATGATCCTCAAGACCGACGCGACCGGCCGCCTGGTGCGGCTGCGCGACGTGGCCCGCATCGAACTCGGGGCGCAAGGCTACGACCAGACGTGCAGACTCGATGGGCAGCCCTCGGTTGCCTTGTCGATTTACCAGTTGCCGGGCTCCAACGCGCTCGACATCGCCCGGCTCGTGCGGGCCAAGATGGAGGATCTCAAAGGACGCTTTCCCGAAGGTGTCGACTACTCGATTGTCTACGACACGACGCCGTTTATCACCGAGTCGATCAGCGAGGTTTTCAAGGGATTGCGGGACGCGGTCATCCTCGTCGCGATCGTGGTGCTGGTGTTTCTGCAAAACTGGCGTTCGGCCATCATTCCGCTGATCGCCGTGCCGGTCGCGATCATCGGGACGTTCGCCGTGATGGCGGCCATGGGCTTCAGCCTCAACAATCTTACGCTGTTCGGGTTGGTGCTGGCCATCGGCATCGTGGTCGACGACGCGATCGTCGTGGTGGAGGCCGTCGAGCATCACATCGAACTTGGATTCTCGCCGCGAGAGGCCACAATTCGCGCCATGGACCAGGTCTCGGGGCCGGTGATCGCGGTGGGCCTGGTGCTCAGCGCGGTGTTCATCCCCTGCGCTTTCATAACGGGAATCATGGGGCAGTTTTTCCGCCAGTTCGCGCTGACGATCGCCGTCTCGATGGTGATCTCCACGTTCAACTCGCTGACGTTGAGCCCCGCGCTGACCGCGCTATTGTTGCGGACGCGCGATAAGAAAACGGCGCCGCCGCTGCCCTGGCTCTCGTTCGTGGTTGCGGGCGGGTGGCTGGGCTGGGAATTCGTGACGCCCTGGATCCTCGAAGGCAATCGGCTGGGGGCGATCCAAGCGGAGAATGTGCCCTGGATCGCCGCTCTGGCCGGCGCGATCGCCGGCGCGATCGTCAGTTGGCCGCTCAACCGCGTTCTCGGGTTCGCTTTTCGGGCATTCAACAAGGGATTTGACTTCACCGGCGTCGTCTACACGTGGACCGTCGGCAAGCTGCTGAGAATCAGTTTGCTGGTGCTGGTGGCCTACGGCGGCCTGGTGTACCTGACCTACGCGAGTTTTAACAAAGCTCCCAAGGGATTCATTCCCACACAGGACAAAGGCTACTTGCTCGTCAACCTGCAACTTCCCGATTCGGCTTCCGTGGGAAGGACCGAACTGGTCATGAGGCGGATCGAGGAGATCGCCCGGCAAACGCCTGGCATCAGTCACACCGTGGCCATCTCCGGCCAATCGATCCTGTTGAACGCCAACGCCCCGAATTTCGGCGCGTTGTACGTGATGCTCGACGACTTCCATCGCCGGCTGGCGCCCGATTTGGCCGGCGACGCATTGGCCGCCCGGTTGCAGAACAGGCTTCAGGATGAGATCAGCGACGGATTGGTGAATGTGCTGGGCGCCCCTCCGCTCGAGGGCCTCGGCACGTCCGGCGGTTTCAAAGTCATGATCGAAGACCGCGGCAACACCGGGCTCGAAAGCTTGCAGTCGGTGGCCGATCGCATCGTGGTCAAGGGCGCCGATACGCAGGGATTGCGAAACCCGTTCACGAGCTTCCGCGCCAAGACGCCCTGGCTCTACCTCGATATCGATCGCACGGCGGCCAAGACGATGGGCATTTCCATGGCTGACGTCTTCAATACACTGCAAGTCTATCTCGGTTCGCTCTACGTCAACGACTTCAATCTCTTCGGTCGCACCTGGCAGGTCAACGTTCAGGCCGATCAGAACTTTCGGGGACAGATTGAAGATCTCAAACAACTCAAGATTCGCAACAATCGTGGAATGATGGTGCCGTTTGGCACGTTGGCCACCGTGCGTGACGTCACTGGGCCGGTGCTGATCGCTCGCTACAACATGTATCCCGCGGCGCCGATCAACTGCAGCCCCGCCCCGGGCATCAGCTCTGGTCAGGGCATTGAGTTGATGGAAGAGGTTGTCAAAAACGACCTTTCCTGGTCGATGCGTTACGAATGGACCGAACTGGCGCTACTCCAACTGCAAACCGGCAACACCGCCATGCTGGTGCTGATCTTGGCCGTGGTGCTCGTCTTCCTGGTGCTGGCCGCCCAGTACGAAAGCTGGTCGCTTCCGCTGGCCGTGATTCTCGTGGTGCCCCTGTGTTTGCTCTGCTCGATCGCCGCCGTGCTGGCGGCGCAACTCGATATCAACATCTTTACCCAGGTGGGCTTCGTGGTGCTGATTGGGTTGGCGTGCAAGAACGCTATCCTTGTCGTCGAATTCGCCAAGGCCCAACGCGAGGCCGGCAAGAACCGCTTTGATGCCACGATCGAGGCGGTCAGCCTGCGACTGCGGCCGATCGTAATGACGTCGTTTGCGTTCATTCTCGGCGTCGTTCCGCTGGTGATCGCGATTGGCGCCGGCGCCGAAATGCGCCGCACGTTGGGTACCGCGGTCTTCGGAGGCATGCTCGGCGTGACGCTATTCGGGATCTTCTTGACGCCGGTCTTCTACTACGTCATCGAGTGGTTCAACGACCTCTGGCGGCGATACAAGTCGCGGGCGTCGAGTAACCGAGAGCCTACACCAAATCGCCCGCGCCGCGGGAGATTCCCATTCGGATGGCTCAACGGTAGTAACGGCGGCGTTTCCACGCCGCGCGAATCGGCCGGTTTGGATTCAACTTGAACTCGGAGGCGCGGCGAACAACGGCCGAGTTCATACGACAATTTGGCTTCGCCGGCCTTAGGGACGGCTCGCGCCAGTACGAGGGTCCGCGACGGCGAACTTCTCGATGCGGCAATTCTGAGTGTCGCACACATAGAGATTTCCTTGCCCGCCGATCACCACGCCGTGCGGCGTACT
>JACQFF010000249.1 GCA_016200205.1 Planctomycetia bacterium | reverse complement strand
GCACGCCGTCTTTGTATTCGGCCTGCACGTCGTCGGCATCGACGGCCGAGGGCAGCGCCTCGGTGGCCATGGCACCTGGGGGTTTCCGTGAACGTTGAAAAGGCCGACGGCCCACCGACGCCTTGGTTCTGTATCGGCGGAAAAACCACTGCAATCGAGAAAATCGGATCAATCGTCAGGGCTTGACCGGCAGCTTAGACTTTGCCAGTTTGCCCTGCCCCCCGGCAAAATGGCCGCTGATTTGTGCTCTGAGCCCCCGGGTGGCTATATTTGCGGTCGTCCGCTGGCTCGACTGCTAGCAACAGCAAACCCGCATCGTTCCCCCATTTAAAAGTCCTCGAAGGAGGTGCCGCGTGCCTCAACCACTGCCGATCAAATCGATCAACCACGTGGGCCGCATCACCAGGCGCGTCGACGAGAGCCGGGCCTTCTATCGCGACGTGCTGGGCTTTCGCGAGGTCAAGCGGCCGAACTTCGATTTCCCCGGCGCCTGGCTCTACAACTACGGGATGATGATCCACCTGATCTATAACGAAGCGGCCGGCAGCCCCGAGGGCGAGATCCAAACCCGGCACGATCATCTGGCCCTGCACTGCGACGATTTAGAGTTGGTCGAGCGTTTGCTCAAAGAGCACAAGGTGCCCTACCGCAAGAATGTGATTGCCGATCGGAACATCACGCAGATCTTTTGCCGCGATCCCGACGGCCACCACGTCGAGATCGGCACTTATCCGCCGACCCCGGCTTTTGTGTAAGCGCTAAAGAAACACCATGGACATGTTTTCGTTCATGCCCATGGTGCCGCGACAAGAGGCGACCACTGCGAGCGTCTCAAGTCGCGCGGATGGGAATCCGCTTGGGCAGTGCTTCCTGCGATTTTTTCAGTCGCACGTGGAGCACGCCGTCTTTGTATTCGGCCTGCACGTCGTCGGCATCGACGGCCGAGGGCAGCGCCACTTCACGGCGAAACGAACCATAGCGCCGCTCTTGATAGACGTAGCCTCCCTTGGGCTTTTCGGTGGTTTCTTTCTTTTCGCCGGAAATGACTAGTGAGTTGCCGCTGATCGCAAGCTGCAAATCGTCGGCCGACATGCCGGGAATTTCAACCCGCACGGCCACCTCCTTGTCGGTCTCTTCAACGTCCAAGGGTGGTCCCCATCCGCCTACCGCGCCCCAGGGGCGATCGCCCCAGTTGAAGGCGTCGTGGAAGAACGAATCGAAGAGGCGGTCCATCTCGCTGCGAAATCCGCCCGTCGGTGAAAGCTGCTGTTCTCGCGGGGTATCGTCGGGATGTTTGGTTCTCCAAGGAATGAGAGTCATACTAGAATCTCCTTTTTTTTAGAATGGTATCGCGCCGCGGACGGTGCTCCAGGGGCCCTCATCCGGCGGCGTTGACCATGATTTTGCGCGGCTTGGCTTCTTCGACCTTGGGTAAATGGACTGTCAGCACGCCGTTGCCATATTCGGCATGAATGCGGTTGGAATCGATCTGCTCGCTCACGCGGAACGTGCGATAGAAATCGCCGATGCCGTACTCGCAGAGCAGGAAATTGACTTTGTCGTCGTAGCGCGGCTCGACCGAGCCCTCGATCGTGAGCACGCCGTCTTGGAAATCGATCTCGATGGCGTCACTCTTCACGCCCGGCATGTCGGCTACGAGCACCAACTCGTCACCCTCTTCGAGGATGTCGACGTGCGGGCGGTAATACTGTCCGGTTCGGGCGCGTTCCGCGCGGTTTTCTTCGGTTTGATTGACGTTGATATCAGTCGCCATGGATTTTGCTCCTCGCTTTTGGAAGCCGCTGGTGGCTTCGCTCCGTGTTGAGAATGTTTGGTCATTCGTTGCTCGCGCATCAAGTTGCGGGCGAGACTTTGATTTTCTTCGGCTTGGCCGATTCGGCTTTCGGCAATTTGATCAGCAGCACGCCGTCCTTGAGCGATGCTTCGACCCTGTTGGGATCGACATCGACCGGAAGGCGCAACACGCGATTGAACTGGCCGACGCCCCGTTCCTGGCGATGAAACGCCACGCCTTCGCGCTCGGCTTCGCCGCGATGGCCGTGAATCGTCAGGTCGTTGCCGACGACTGAAATGTCGATGTCCTCGCTTTTCAAGCCCGGCACCTCCGCTTCGGCATAAAGATTTTCGCCGTCTTCCCACACGTTGAGCGCCGGGAAACTACGCGTCGCGGCGCCGATCCGCTGCGCCACGTTCCCGGTCGCCGGGCCGAAAAAGTCGCCCACGAGGCGATCCATTTCGTCGCGCAGTTGATAGAGCGGGTTAAAACCGTTAGCTCGTCGTAATACCATTGGTAGGTCCTCCTGCTGGCTATATTCGTGAAGGTTTTCACATATTTGGCGCCCCTGGCGAGCATCATCTCGCTATGGCGCTAAAGACTTTCCTTGCGAACACCATTTGAGAAAGCAAACTCTATGCCAATCACGAAACCACGTTGGGTGTGTCGGACCTGCTAGAACGACAAGCACTTGCGAAGCGGCAGGCGAATTCTGGGCAATACCCGACGTGTCAAATTGGCACGTTGCGCAGTGTGCGATGCGCCAAAGTTGCAGGCCCGCGAAACACCCGAGATGAGTGAGCACAAGTCGGGGGTGCATCAGCCGAAGGCGTCGTCCGTCCCAGCCTCATTTGACGCGCAACCTGAATCGCACCGCGGGAAGGTTTCGTTGCCGGAGGCCCGTTGGCCCTTGCCAGACCGACTGCGGTCGGGAAGAATCGTTGATCGTCAACGCGCCGCCAGTCGCCAAGTGAGCAAGACACCCTTTGAACACTTCCCCGCCCGACACGCTCCACGACGCGCTGATCCGCCATCAGATCGAATTGCCCGACGATACGATCAAACTCTTGGAGCGCTACTGCCGCGCGCTATGGGCCTGGAACGAAAAGCTGAACCTGACGCGGCATACCGATTACGAAAAATTCGTCACGCGCGACGTGGTCGATAGTCTGGTGCTCGAGCCTTTTCTCGATGCGGGCGGTTCGGTGCTCGACGTGGGCACCGGCGGCGGCGTGCCGGGCATTATCCTGGCCATCCTGCGGCCCGATTTGAAAGTCGCCCTGTGCGACTCGGTCGCCAAAAAAGCCAAAGCCGCGCATGCGATCGTCCAAGAGATCGGCCTCGATCTGACCGTCCATCACGCACCTGCCCAAGAGGTGTTGTTGCGAAACCATTTCGATACGCTGGTGGCGCGGGCCGTCGCTCCGTTGGCCAAGCTGCTCCGCTGGCTTGCGCCCGATTGGGATGCTTTCGAACGCTTGCTGGTGATCAAGGGCCCGGCTTGGGTGGAAGAACGCAAAGAGGCTCGCGAGGCCGGCCTGCTGAAACACTTGGAAATGCGCAAGCTGGCCGAATATCCGCTGCCCGGCAGTGACTCAAAAAGCGTGGTCCTCTCGTTCCGCCCGAAAGACGAGTAAGCGTTGTTTCGAAACCCTCGCCCTTTGGGAGAGGGTAGGCTGAGGGTTGCGTTTTTTATGGGCCCCTCACCCCGGCCGGTTCGACCGAGGTCACCGAAGTCCTCTCCCGGCGGCGGAGGAAGACGTCGTGCAAACGACATGCAGAAACAGCCCGCCCAAGTCCGCTTGTCCGCTCGCGCAACTCGCCCTATACTCTTTGTCTTTCCCACGCGACAAAGTTCTTGTTTTGTTTCTCGAAGGACAAGTAAAATGGCCGATCTCATCGCTCCGCATGGTGGACTCTCCGAACCCGTTTGCTCGACCGTGAGTGCGAACGAAATCGACTCGTTCAAGGCCCACGCAGCGAGCTTGGCCAAAGTGCCTGTTTCGGATGCCGATCTCTCAACCGTTTATCGTTTTGGCGATGGCGCGCTGAGCCCGTTGGCCGGACCGATGAATCGGGCCACCTATAATCGCGTGCTCGACGAATCGGTCATCGAGCAAAACGGCAAACCGTACGCCTGGACCATTCCCATCGCGTTGCCGGTCACCGGCGACCTTGCGGCCAAGCTCAAGCCGGGCCAATCGGTCGCCTTGACCAATTCAGCCGGCAGTATCGTGGCCACGCTCGGCATCAATGACGTCTTCGAGTGGGACAAGCACCGCTATATCAAAAGCGTCTATCTGACCGAACGGACCGATCACCCGGGCTCCGACATGGTGCTCAAGCAAGACGCCGACAAAACGCATCTGCTGGGCGGAACGATTCGCGCCCTGCCGCAACCAAAACATCCTAAATTCGGCAAGTACGTCCTCTCGCCGCGCGAGGTGCGCAAGCTGCTCTCGAGCAAGGGCTGGAATCGCGTAGTCGCCTTCCAGACGCGCAACCCGCTGCATCGGGCCCATGAGTATGCCCTGGTCTATGGCTTGGAAGTCCTGCTCAAAGCCGGGCACAACGCCGGGGCCGCGCTGAATCCGCTCATCGGCGAAACCAAGGGCGACGACGTCCACGCCGATGTGCGGATGCACACCTACGAAGCGTTGATCAACACGCGTGCGCTGGGCCAGGGCGACAGCGATGCGGAATTGTGGGAACCGCGCAAGGAGTCGGTGTCGGACCGCGTGATCCTGCTCGGCTTGGATATCAAGATGTTCTACGGCGGGCCGAAAGAGGCGATCATGCACGCCATCTATCGCCAGAACTACGGCTTCACCGACATCGTCATCGGCCGCAAGCACGCCGACGCCCCCTATGCCGACGGCTCGGCCATTTGGGGCGATTTCGACGCTCAGGAGATCTTTGGCAAACTCAAGGGCGACCTGAAAATCCAGCCGGTCAAAGTCGGCTTCGCCGCCTACTACGAGTCGGTCGGCCGCGTCGACCTGATGGAAAAGCACAAGGACGAAAAGCCGGTCTTCATTTCCGGCAAGGACGTCCGCAAGACTTTGCTGGAGGGCAAAACGGTCGATCCGCGCATCATGCGCGAAAGCACGTCGAAAATTCTGGCCGAAGCAATGGCAGGGCAGAAGTAGTTTTTTTTACTCCCTCGCCCTCGATGGGAGAGGGCCGGGGTGAGGGTGAACGCAATTTGTTTACGCTCGCCTCTCCCTAACGCTCTCCCCTCGGGCGTGAGGGAACTCGGCAAAACAAATTCCGCCTTGCTACTTAAGAGCCTATCCGAGAACCGTCGGGGACTGTCCCGATTTTGCGGCGGGCACCATCCACAGGATGGTCGGGGAGCAAAATGGGACAGTCCTCTTCTCCGAGCCGGATAGACTCTAAATATAAAACATATTCTCGCTCTGCCGCTTGATGCGGGAGACGAGATCGCCGAAGGTGATGGCGTAGAGCGCGTCGTGCTGCACTTGAGCCACTTCGCGCCAGGCGCCAATCAGCACGCGGGCCGTCGGCGAGTTGGCCAGGCCGGCGCTGGTGATCTCGCTCTCCTGACCTTCGATCACCGACATCACTTCGCCCAGCGAAATCTCCTCCGGCGGTTTGATCAACTGGTAGCCGCCTGAAGCGCCGCGCGTGCTGGAGACGTAGCCGGCCCCCTTGAGCTGCAAGAGAATCTGCACCAGAAAGCGAGACGGAATGCCGTGTTCGTCGGCAATCGTGCGGATCCGCACCGGCTCTCCCGAGCCATAGTGGGCGGCCAATTCGAGCATCGCCAAGCAGGCATATTCAGTCTTGGCGGAAACTTTCATGAATGGTTTGCGTCGATAGCAATGCGGCCAATGTCGGTGCAATCGTTACGAGAAACTCCCGCACGAGGAATTTGGAACCACGAAGGCACGAAGATCACAACGAAGATATCTTTGCAAGAAACTTTCTCGTCTCTTGGTGTCCTTCGTGCCTTCGTGGCAAAAATCTCCTTCGTCATATCGGCGGCTTTGACAGCCCCGAGATATCAATCGTCTTTCGTGTGCAATCCGCACTCGGTCTTGGCCTTGCCGCTCCAGCGGCCGGCTCGCTCGTCTTCGCCGAACAGCACCGCGCGCGTGCACGGCCAGCAACCGATGCTCGTATAGCCCTGGTCGTGCAGCGGGTTGTAGGGAATCTTGTGATCGGTGATCAGCTTCCAGACGTCCTTTTTGGTCCAGTTTGCCAGAGGACTGATCTTCACCAAGCCGAATTTTTTGTCCCAGGCGACGATCGGCACTCCGGCCCGATCGGTGCTCTGATCGCGACGAATGCCGCTCATCCAAGCCGACCAGCCGACAACCGCTTGTCTGAGCACGGTGACTTTGCGGTCGAAGCAGCACTGGTCGGGGTTGCTCCGGTACAGCGGTCCGCCGTGTTGGGCCTCGTACTCGGCTACCGTCGTATCGGCCCGCCGCAGCTCGACTTCAATCCCGTAGCGGCGGGCGATCCGCTCGCGCAATTCCAAAGTCTCTTTGAATTGATAGCCCGTGTCGAGATTGAACACGTGTGTCCGCGGCTCGATCTCGGAAAGCATGTGAATAATCACGCACCCTTCGGGACCAAACGCCGTGGCCATCGTCAACTTGGGAAAGTACTTTTCCACGGCCCAGGCGATGATCTCTTGCGGGCTGGCGGAATCGAGCCGGGCACTGTGCACTTTCAATTCTTCCAACAGATCCGGCGTCGGCGTCAGGGGGTTATAGGCGGGTTTGGCCTGTAGGCTGACCGTGGGTTGCGTCAGGGGCGAAGTAATGGAAGCCGTCATGGTGCACAAAACCCCGTGTTCGTTTTCATGGCAACAATTGACCTGAATGATACTTATGTTGCTAATCAAAGTCAACTATGAGGTCCCTCCATTTTATCGTCGCTATCGGGCGTGATTCTTCAGCCAGTAATGATTGTTCCAAGCAGGACGGGCCAGGGCCATTTTCGGCGCAAGTCCTTGGCTGCACTGATCTCTTGACTGGCGCCAAGGCGCGCGTCATGTTGAGAGCCGTATGAATTTCCGGCCGATTTCCAACCCCCTCCCTAGTGTAACGTGACCCGGATGGCCCAGCGAGCATACCTGGCAATCGACATGGGAGCGTCCAGCGGCCGGCACGTCGCCGGACTGTTCGATGGAAAGTCGCTAAAGCTGGCCGAAATCTATCGGTTCGAAAATGGTCCGGTTCCGGCCGGCGGTCATCTCTATTGGGACCTGCTGGCGCAGTGGAATCACGTGCGGCAGGGACTTCGCGCCGGTAGCGCCGTCGGATTGGGCGAAATTGTCAGTGTCGGCGTCGATACGTGGGGCGTCGATTTCGGCCTGCTGGGGCGGGGCGATGAACTGCTCGGCAACCCGGTGCATTATCGCGATCCGCGCACCGACGGCCTGTTGACGCGCGCGCTGGATGTCGTGTCGCGCGAAGAAATCTTTGCCCAGACCGGCCTGCAATTCATGCAATTCAATACGCTGTATCAGTTGTGGGCCATGCGGTTGGCCGGCTCATCGCTGTTGGATAGCGCCGCGTCGCTGCTGCTGATTCCCGACTTGTTTCATTGGCTGCTGACCGGCGTGAAGGCCAATGAATTCACGAACGCAACCACCACACAGTTTTTCAATCCGCAAGAAAAAGCCTGGGCCCGCGAATTGCTCGCGTCGTTCGATATTCCAGATCGTATACTGGGCGAGATTGTCGAGCCGGGGACGACCTTGGGGAAATTGCGGAGTGACGTGGCCGCCGATACGAGCCTGACCGGCGTGAGCGTGGTTCTGCCGGGCACGCACGATACCGCCAGCGCGGTGATGGCGGTTCCGGCTGAGGGGTCGGCGGCCGAGCGCCCCAATTGGTGCTACATCAGCTCCGGCACGTGGTCGCTGATGGGCACCGAAGTGCCGCGGCCGGTCATCAACGACAAATGCCTGTCGCTGAATTTCACGAACGAGGGAGGCGTCGGCTGCACGACGCGGTTGTTGAAAAACATCGCCGGGCTGTGGCTGGTGCAAGAATGCCGGCGCGCGTGGAACGAGGCCGGCGCGAACCACACTTGGGACGGATTGAATTTGCTGGCCGCGGCAGCCAGGCCGCTGGTTTCGCTCGTGGATCCCGATGATCCGAGTTTCTTGGCCCCGGCAAACATGCCTGAAGCAATTCGCGCTTACTGCCGCCGCACGGGCCAAACGGTTCCTTCCAGCCAAGGCGCCGTGATTCGCTGCGCGCTCGAAAGCCTGGCTATGCGCTATCGGCTGGTGCTCGGCTGGCTCGAACAACTCCTCGGCGGGCGTATTGAAACAATTCACATTGTCGGCGGTGGAACCCAAAATCGACAGCTCTGCCAGGCCACGGCCGATGCCTGTCAGCGCACCGTGCTGGCCGGCCCAATCGAGGCGACGGCCATCGGCAACGTGCTGGTGCAGGCCATTGCCGCGGGCGACATCGGCTCGATCAGCCAGGCGCGGGAGGTGGTGCGCCGCAGTTTCACGGTCGATCGCTACGAGCCGCAAAACGCCGGACGCTGGGATGCCGCCTTCGAAAAGTTCGTATCCTTGGTGAACCCATGAATCGATTCGCCGCGGCAGCTACGCTCGTCGTTATCGTTCACCACCCGATTGCCATCGTGCACGCAGTGGCACACGAGCAGTTGGGAGTCGGGCTGGATGCGTGCCAGCAAGTCTTCGTGTGGGTTGTGATCACGATCCTGCCCGTCGTTTCGCTGGTTCTCTACTGGACCCGTTGGCGAGAGGCCGGCGCTTTGATCCTGTTTGTTTCAATGTTGGCTGGCCTGCTGTTCGGCGTTTATTTTCACTTCGTCTTTGCCAGCCCGGATAACGTTTCGCATTTGCCCCAGGGCGAGGGGCACGACCAGTTCGTCGCGACCGCGGTCCTGTTGGTTCCGGTGGAGGCGCTCGCCGCTGCTTTTGGGTTCCGGAGTTGGATGAGATTTCGCAAGCCCACTGCCCCGATCCAGTAGCTCGTTTCGTCAACTCGATTCATTTCACGAAGGCAGTTTCTCGAAGAAAGGCCAGGACATGATTAACGTCGGCATAGCGGGCATTGGCTTCATGGGCATGATCCATTACCTGGCCTACCAAAAGGTCAAGGGAGTGAAGGTGGCGGCCATGTGCGAGCAGGATCGCACGCGGTTGGCCGGCGACTGGCGAACGATCAAAGGCAACTTTGGGCCGGCCGGCAAGAAGATGGATTTGAGCGGCATCGAGAAATATGAACGACTCGACGCGATGCTGGCCGATCCGAAATTGGACATGATCGACATTTGCCTGCCGCCGGCGGCCCATGCACCGGTGGCCGTTTCCGCACTCAAGGCGGGCAAGCACGTGTTTTGCGAAAAGCCGATCGCGCTTGCGCCGGCCGACGCCCGGCGAATGGTCAAAACGGCCAAGGCCGCTGGCAAGCAGTTGATGATCGGCCAGGTGCTGCCGTTCTGTCCCGAATATGCATTCGCCTACGAGGCGGTCCGAAGCGGAAAATACGGCCGGCTGCTGGGCGGGCATTTCAAGCGCGTGATCTCCGATCCGCTTTGGATCAAGGACTTTTACGATCCTCGGAAAATCGGCGGACCGATGCTCGATTTGCACGTCCACGACGCTCACTTTATCCGCCTAGTGTGTGGCATGCCTCGGGCCGTTTTTACCAGCGGCCGCCTGCGGGGCGAAGTCGCCGAATATTTCACGTCGCAATTCCTATTCGACGACCCCGCGATGGTGGTCAGTGCCATGAGCGGCATCATCCATCAGCAGGGGCGCGGTTTCTCCGCCGGTTTCGAAATGCATTTGGAGCGCGCCACGCTCTTGCACGATTTCGCCATGATCGATGGCCAGCCAGAAACGAACATGCCGCTCACGGTCCTCAGCCAGGACGGCAAGGTCCAGCGCCCGAAACAGAAGCCCGCCGATCCGGTCGATTGGTTCGCCAACGAGTTGAGCGAAGCGCTCTCGACGGTCCGCAGGGGGAAACCTTCGGCCCTGCTGGACGGAGAGTTGGCCCGCGACGCGATCATTCTTTGCGAAAAGCAAACCGCCTCGATCAAAAAGAGCGGGCTGGTGACGGTTTGAAATTTCGGGCCGCCACGCATCTTTTTACTAACCGACGCGCAACGGCATTATGTAAGCGCTTGCACAATGCCGTTGCGCTTCTGGTTCGCGTCTCTGGACTCACGTGCCGAGGCCGGTCAGCGACCTTTGACATTGTTGTGCAACGGCGGTCAGCAGCGCAAAGCCACCTCTTCTTGTGGCCAATTTGGCGCCTTGCCAAGCGGTGCATTCTGTGCCGGATAGTCCGGGTGGGCGTGTCGTGCCGGTGCTATCGCGGCCACTCCTAACGCGCGCCGCGTGCTTTTTCGGTGCGTCGGGCGCAAATCGCGCGACACGTTTTTTGCATACCCCGCTTGCAGGCGTTTCGCGGCGCACCCCCCGGCAACGCTTGTACGGGATTTGCGGACGCAGGGCTCGAAAAACTTTTTACCATCTTTTTGACGACCGCCAAAACGTGTTCTATATTGAAACTGGCCGAAGCTTCGGACCCGCCTTTTCGGCCACCTTGAACGACATCACGATTGCAGCGTCTGTGGCTGTCTCAATGTGCCGAAGCAGCTTCGGCCCCTTTCGCCCGGTGACAGCTCAACAGCGCTTAACTGCGCCAAGACGCTCGAAAGCCGAAACAGAAAGAGCCCATGGGACGAAAGTTTACACCGCGGGGAAGCTGGCTCCTTGTTGCGCTGCTTTTTGTTTGGCTGAGCAGTCCATCTGCCGCGCAAGACAAAATCTTTCCGGCCAGCAGCGAGTTCGCGGCCGACCAGGTCGACGGTTTTCTCCGCCGCGCTCAGAAGTTCGAGGTGGAGCAACGGTGGGGCGAAGCGCTGTCGGTCTATGAAGAAGCTCTGCGCGAGCTTCCCGACGACCCGGCGATCGGCAATCGTCACGACCTGGCCAAAATCCACTATGATCTCGGCCGCCGCTACAGCGATTCGAGCTTTTTACGGGCGTTGACCACATTGCCCGAGCGGCAGGCGATCGGCTTGTACTCGGAAGTGCTGATGAAAATCGAATCCCACTACGTCAGCGCCCCGGACTGGGGGGCGCTACTGGCCCGGGGTACGCAGGATTTGGCCATCGCGCTGACGGACAAGCCGTTTCAGCAGCGACACCTCTCCGGCAAAACCAGCGCCCAGGTCGATGCGTTTGCCCAGCAGTTGCGCCGCATAACGCAACACCGGACGGTGAACAGCCGCCAGGAAGCGATCGACATACTCTCGTCGGTCGTCCAATTGGGCAACCAGCAGTTGCAGCTTTCGCCGGCCGCGGTGGCCTTGGAATATGCCTGCGGCGCGATCGGCGCTCTAGACCCCTATTCCTCTTACCTGACCAGCGACCAGCTCAACGACGTCTATTCGCAAATCGAGGGCAATTTCGTCGGGTTGGGAATCGAACTGAAAGCCAACAACGGCGCGCTGCAAATCGTCAAAGTGATCACCGGCAGCCCCGCCGATCGCGCCGGCTTGCGAGCAGGCGACCGCATTACCGAAGTCGACGGCAAAGCCACGGCCCTGATGACTACCGATCAGGCGGCCGATCTGTTGCAAGGCCAAGAGGGGAGCCTGGTTCAAGTCACCACGCTGGCCCCCAATGATACGGTCCGTCGGCTCTCGGTGCGCCGCGAACACGTGGAAGTGCCCAGCGTTGACGACGTCAAGATAGTCGACCGCGACTTCGGAGTGGGCTACCTCAAACTGACCTGTTTTCAAAAGACAACCAGCCGCGATCTGGACACCGCCTTGTGGAAATTGCACCGCGAGGGAATGCGCAGCTTGATTATGGACTTGCGCGGCAATCCGGGCGGTCTGCTGACTTCGTCGGTGGAAGTGGCCGATAAGTTCGTCGAGGATGGGATTATTGTCTCGACCCGCGGACGCAGCGCACTGGAGGACTTCAACTACACGGCCCATAAGGCCGGCACCTGGCGGGTTCCGCTGGTGGTGTTGATCGACGGCGACAGCGCCAGCGCCAGCGAGATCTTCGCCGGCGCCATTCGCGATCATCGCCGCGGCAGCCTGGTCGGTCAGCGCAGCTACGGCAAGGGTTCCGTGCAGGGAATCTTTCCGCTCAGCCTGGCTGGCTCGGGCGTGCGATTGACCACGGCCAAGTTCTATTCTCCCAACGGCCACCCGATCAGCCACGTGGGCGTTCAGCCCGACAAAGTGGTGCAACTCACCGCCAAGCCGCCGCTCGGCGCCGAGGCCGCCTCGCTGAAAGATGCGGAAGATCCGACCCTGGCGGCCGGCCTGGAAGCCGCCCGTCGCCAGACCGCAAAGCGGTAAAACGCGGTCGCTCTTGTCGCCTGGCAACCGACAAATCGTCGGCACTCTCGCCTATCGCTTGGATTCTCGCGGTTTTGCCGCTAGGATTTGTTGTGGGGAATCCTTGCTAAGGCGTTCTCCAGGGCCTACTTCGCGTGGGAAGAGCCTAATCCGTTTCGAGAGAATGCCTGCATGTTCGGGTGGCTGGGAGCTTTCATATCTCGCCATTGGGGGCCCATTGTATTGGCCTGGGTGACGCTGGCTTTCGCACTGCATGCGCTTGCGCCGCGGTGGGACCAGGTCACGCATGACGGGGATCTGGCTTATTTGCCGGAAAATCTGCCGAGCACCGAGGGCGAACGGCTGCTGGCCCAGGCCTTTCCCGAACAGCGGGCCAAAAGCCAAATCGCGATCGTCGTCGAACGTCCCGGCACACGGCTAACGATGGCCGATATGCTGTGGTCCGACTCGCTGGCAGATCGATTTCGCGACCGACAGGCCGATTTGCCGATTGCCGATGTCTGGAATCGCAATTCCGAAGTGGTCGGCGAACGGCTCACCAGCCGCATCGGCCCCAACGGCCAGGCGACGGTTACGCTCGTGCACGTCAAGAACGAGTTCATGGCCACCGGCAACATGAGCCTCCTCACCGAAGTGCAACACATTCTCGACGAGGCCCGCTTCATGGCTCCCGCGGGGCTTCAGGTCGGCATCACGGGCTCGG
>JACQFF010000248.1 GCA_016200205.1 Planctomycetia bacterium | reverse complement strand
TTGCCCACTGGATCCGCGACGATTCCGGAAATCGCCCTGGTCAAGCGGACCAATCAACAGGGCGTTTGCAAGATTGCCGCGTTTGCCTACGACAGGATGTCGGGCCGCCCGGTGTGGCAGTCGGGCAATCGAAAAATCGCCAGCCGGGCCAAAGACATTTGGGTGCTCGGAGCCGGGCCATTTCAACGCGGAACGATCTACGATGGAACCGCCTTCGCCGGCGAACGGCTCAACGTGCCCCTGGTCGGCAAGGAAGGGTCGGAATCCAGTTCATCCGTCGCCAACGAAAGGGTATTTCATCCCAATAGCCCGCAAGACGCACAGGGACCAGGCACCAAAGTCGCGAACGCGGGCTACCTGACCCCAGTGCCCAATGCGAGCGCACCGCAGGGGGCCGCTGCCCCGGCCGCGAGCGGGCCGCCAAAAGCGGCCTATACTCCGCCCCCGCCACCCCCGGTGGTCCCGCCTCCTGCGGTGCCCCCGCTGGGGCCACAAGGCAACTTAACAACACAAACCGTGCTGCCGCCCGTCGGCAATCCCGCGGCAGCGACTGCCGGCGCGATCCAAACCTACAATTGGGCCAAGGGAGTTTTCGAGCGTAATCCGCAGCAGCCGTAGCCTGATCGCGCTTTAGGCCACCGGCTCGAACGAAAGCGGTTCGTCCGAGAGCGGATCGCGAACGCGGATCGCCAGCTTGCCGGCGAGCAAATCGTCGATCAGGCAGCCGACGATTTCCGCTCGCCATCCCCGGCCAAGCAGTGGCGGTTCGCCGTTGCCCTGGTGCAGGCCCAAACGGTAAGCCACCAGATCGCGCACGTCGCTGGCGGTGCCGACGATGCTGGGGGCCAATTCGGCACGGCGACAAACGCTGCCCAGCGCCGAAGACAAGAATTGGCCGAGCACCGCCAACTGTGCCGGAGCGTCCCGCTGCTGCGGACGAGGGCACTCGTCGTCGGCCAGGGCCAAGGCGCGTTCGACGGCGGCGGCCAGATGGGGCAATGCCCGCTGCAAGTCTCCGCGCTCCATCCCGCGCAAAGCGCGAATTTGCTTTGCATCTGGACTGCGACGCTTGGCCAATTCGATGATCAAATCGTCGCGCAACACTCGCCGCGTCGGACAATCACGCTTTTCGGCTTCGCGCTCGCGCCAGCGCCAGATCTCGCGGACGATCGCGAGGCTTCGCCGCGACAAGCCCGACGTGCCGGATACTTTCCACCACCGCTCGTCCGACCGGGTAGCCGTCACATCCGCTTGCCATGCCGCCATTTCCGTCTCCAGCCAGGCGGCGCGCGAAAGCTCTCGAAGCCGCTCCCGTAACTTGCCTGCCATCGCGCCGAGATAGCGCACGTCGTCGAGCGCGTATTCGATCTGGCCCTCCGACAGCGGACGACGACGCCAGTCGGTGCGTGTCTCGCCTTTATGCAGCCGCTGGCCCAGCAGTTTGAACAGCAGTGAACCGTAGCCGGCCGGATACTCGTAGCCGACCAGCCCGGCCGCGATTTGAATATCGAACAGCGATTCTGGAGGCCGTCCCACCGCCCCCACGCAGAACAACAACTCTTCGCGTCCGGCGTGCACGACGGTCTCATGCCCGGGCGCAGAGAGCAATTCCCAAAAGCCGGTGACGTCGCCCACCACAGTTGGATCGATGACCGCCAGACGATCTCCGGCCACGACTTGAATCAGGCACAACTCGGGCCGATAGGTATGTTCCGAGACAAATTCGGTATCAAACGCGATCGAAGGGGTTCCGGCCAAATCCTGACAAAACTTGTCGAGATCGCGTTGGGTAGTGATGTGGTCGTAGTGCACGCGGGATTCGGGGTTTGGGGGTTAGCGATTAGGGGTTAGGAACTGCGGCTGCGATTTGGGTTTAGTAGTCCGTTGAAAAAGTCAGAACGAGTTTCAGGGTGCCACGGTTGGCTTGTCCAACCGTGCCGAAAACGCAGTGATTGCCGGCACGCTGCTGGACAAGCCAGCAGTAGCACGCATGAATTCAACGGTCAGTTGATCGTCGCCATTGATTTTCGTCCGTAATCCCAAGTCCGGATCCTTTAAAATTGTATCAGCCGCCGATGAATTGACCACCGCAATCCAAGCGTGGGTTGTGGCCAAGGAGTGATTTGGTCGGCTGCCGACCGATGGAATGCGCTTCGCCTAAGTAGCTTTGAATTCCCGGACAGCCTCAACTTCGTTGTCGGCGTTGCGAAGCAACAAGGGGCTTCGACGCTGGGCTATGCCGTCGGCCAAACTCGTTCGCTCCTCTCGTGCCTGCGGCAGCCAGACAACAAAAGTTGTCTGAGCCACCCGTGCACCCGAAAACGTCACCCGATCCGGCAATGCTCCAGCACATCCAGCGGATTCATGACGTAGCTTGCGTAGAATGAGCCGAATTCGGCGTAGCGGGCGCTGGCTTCGTCGAAACGCATGCGGTAGACGATCTCTTTCAAGAAATCGGGATTGCGGGCCCAGAGCGTGACGCCCCACTCCCAATCGTCGAAGCCCAGGCCGACAGTGATCAACTGCGTCACTTTGCCGCCAAAGGTCATGCCGGTGCGGCCGTGCTCGGCCATTAGCTTGCTGCGAGTCTCGAAATCGAGCAGAAACCAGTTTTCGCCGACTTTTCGCTTTTTGTTCATCGGATAGAAGCAGGTGGAGGGCCACGGTGGCAAGTCGGGCGTCAGACGCTGGCGGCGCATCATCACCTCGCGGCTCTCGTAGGCCTTCAATTTGGCCTGATAGGCGGTGCCCTGAGGATCTTCGCCCTCTTCCACCAGCCGCTTGCCGTACTGCTCGACGCTGGGCACGTATTCCGACACTTCGGTTAGCGACACGAACGAATAGGTCGGCACCAGCGCCGGGCCCAGCGGACCCGACATCAGCCGCTGGTGCACTTCGTCAATCACAAGCGGATCGGCGTCGAGCATCATCAGCCCGAAATCAGCCTTGTGGCCGCTGACGAGGGAGGTTTGCAGCCGCGCCGGAGCTTGCGAACCGGCGGGGTCGAGGGTGGCGGTAAAATGGGCTCGGCCTTGGGCCAACTCGGCGGCCGAAAGCCGCTTGAGCGACGAGCGATCGAATCGGTAATACAGATGACTGCAGTGCCAGCCCTCGGCCGGTTTGAGTGAAATTTCCGCTGCCGCCGGCGCGTGACTCATGGCGTAAAACTCCAGAAATGGACACCGGGAAAGCCGTTCGATCATTCCGGGCGGTCCAGACGCACGAGTGCGCTGGGAACACCCGAGAAAGATATCGAGCCGCGAAGGGGAAATCATAAACCGAGCGCGGCGGTCGGGCAACCGCTAAGCCGCCAGCGCGGCTGTCGCGCTTTCGAGTATGTCAGCCGGCCGCGGCGGAAAAATCGGCCGCCAGCCGCGCCAAAACCTCCCGGGTCACTTGGGAGGGAATGATCTGGCGCTGCTCGCCGGGGGCGCGCGAAAAGCGGCACAGGCTCAATTCGCCCGAGCGCGAGACGAGCAGTTCGTAATAGCTGGTGCGGTCGGTCTCCTTTTGCGGCGGATTGGAACGCAATTGCACCACGCAGCCGTGCGCGTCGACCTCGATCGGGCTGATCGGCTCGAGCAAATACGTCAACCGCGTCGATAACTGCTCGGCGGTGCGCTTGAGCTGATCGAGCGACATGGCGGCGAGCGTATCGGCATGCAGCGCCAGTTTGGTAAACGAGCAGGCCAATGAATCGAGCGCCACGAGCTGGCACCGCAATTTCTGCGCGTTGTGGCTGATCTCCAGCAGATGCTCTCCACTGGAAAAGAGCGGTATATTCGCAATCGCTCGCTGGAGTTGTTTCTTCAGCGTCATGTCTTGATCTCCCCGCTTTTCTCCGTTTTGTGCTCGGTTCCGTCGAACGACAAGATGGTCGCGGCGCCGTCCAGCACGGTCTCGATGTGCACCGGGCGGGTCCATAGCCGATGGAGATTCACCAGCGTATCCAAGGCGTAGCTGGTCTTCAGCTCCACGCCATTGAACTGGTGCTCGAGAAATAACTCGCCTCGGTTTTTATAATTGGCGTCGCGCACCGCGATCAGCGGTCGGCCGATGTTGGTCAGGTTGAACAGCAGTTGTTGCTTGATCTTGGGGAATTCGCGGCTTTCGATTTCATAGGCGTCGGTCGAGGGGTTGTAGCCAAATGAAAACAGCTTGTACTCGCGGCAGAATTCCAAGGTGAGGAACTCGTCGATGAAAGTCAGGTCATTGTGGATTTTGCGAACCTCGAAGATCTTTTGGCGGCCCAGCCCGGCTTTCGTATCCCAATTGCGCTTGGCCGTCCAGTCGTCGCACTCCTCGTAAGCTTTGCCAAAACGGCCGCGGTTCCAACGATCCTCGATATCTCGGAACAGTTCGATGCCGAGCTTGTAGGGATTGAGCTTGTTGGGCGAACTGGCCAGCGTGCCCGAGTGGTGATCGCAATAGTTGATGATGTCGGCCGGCTCCAGACCCTGACGCGTCATGATCGTGGAGTGCCAGTAGCTGGCCCAGCCCTCGTTCATGATCTTGGTTTGCGCTTGCGGGGCAAAATAATAGGCCTCGTCGCGGATGATCGACAGCACGTCGAGTTGCCACGGCTTGAGCGGCGCGTGCTCGAGCAAGAACAGCATCACGTCCCGGACCGGCTCGGCGGGGAAACGACTTTGCTGTTCCCGTTCCTTGCGCAGCCGGTCGACTTCGGCCGAGAGAACGTGCGGCGGATTGATAAACGGCTCCATGTAGTCTTTCGACTGGAACCGGCCCGGCAGGGGCGGCTCGTCTTCCTGATCGGCCGCCTTGCCAAAATCGTATTTGTCGCGGTTTTCGAACCGCTTGACGAACGGCGAATGCACGTCGATCAGATCTTCGACGCTCAAGCAGGCGTCGATGAAGGTTTCCACTTCTTCGACGCCAAAGCGGTCCATGTAGCGGCGGGCGCGATTGCCGTGGTTTGCCATCTCGTCCATCATTTTGCGATCGGTCTGGCTGAACCAATAGTTGTTCTTGAAAAAATCGCAGTGGCCGTAGACGTGGGCCATCACCAGCTTCTGGTCCACCAGGCCGTTGCAGCGCATCAGATAGGCGTAGCAGGGATTGTTGTTGATCACGAGCTCGTAGATTTTTTGCAGTCCGTAGGTGTAACCCTTCGAGAGCTGCTCGTACTCCATGCCGAACCGCCAATGAGGATAGCGCGTGGGAAACCCGCCGTAGGCCGCCACGGCGTTCAGTTGGTCGGCATCGACCAGTTCGAAAATCGTCGGGTAGAAGTCCAAGCCATAATCGCGGGCGTAGCCCTCGATTCGCACCTGGATCTCGGCCAGGTTAGCCGGCAGCGGTTCGAAAGTTGCGGTAGCCATGTCGAATTGACTCGGAAAATCTGCTTTCGTCAAACTCCGGTGCCCAAAAATCGCTTCAGACAAGGGTACACGGCCTCTTTGTTTTCGATTTCGGCGACAATCAACTTGGAAACACCATCGCCAAACGCGTGCTCCAACGAGCGGATGTATTCGCCGCTGCCGTAGGGGCTTTCCACCTGTCCATAGCAAAACAGATTGACCTGCGGCAGCAATGCGTCGGTCAGCAGTTCCAAACTCTTTTCGTTGTCTTCGCCCCAGTTGTCGCCGTCGGAAAACTGGAAGCAATAAATGTTCCAATCGGTCGGCGGAAATTCGCGGGCGATCAAATCGACACATACTTTGTAGGCCGAGCTGATCCGCGTGCCGCCGCTTTCGCGCGTGTGATAGAACGTCTCTTCATCGACTTCCTTGGCCGCCGCGTCGTGGATGATGTAGCGGGTTTCGACGCCCCGATATTGGCTGTGCAGCCAGGTATCGAGCCAAAACGCGGCCGTGCGGACGATCTCCTTTTGGTCGTCGGTCATCGAGCCCGAAACGTCCATCATGTAAATCACGACGGCGTTGGCCTCGGGCAACTCGGTCTCGGTCCAAGCGCGATAGCGTTTATCGTCGCGAATGGGCACGATCCGCGGGCTGTCGGGGGCGTAGGTATTCGACGAAATTTGCCGCCGCAGCGCTTCCATGTACGTGCGTTTGAAGTGTCGGAGCGACTCGGGCCCCGAGCGGCGGACGCTCGAATAGCGGGCCTTTTTCTGCTCGATGTTGGGTTTGCCCTTGGGTTCGATGCGCGGCAGCTCGAGTTCTTCGCCCAGGATGAGCGCCAATTCTTCGAGCGAGACTTCGACTTCCAGGATGTGGGCGCCCGGATCGCTGCCGGCCTGTCCGGCGCCGCCGGGCGATTCGCCGCCGGGGCCCAATTGCGTGCCTTCCTCGCCATCGCCCTGCCCCACGCCGCCGGAGCCGTTCTTGCCGTAGCGGAAATGAGGCACGTCCAATTGCGGCAACGGAATGCTGACCAGCTCGCGCCCTTTGCGGCCGATCAATTCGCCGTGGGTGACGTATTTGCGCAAGTTCTGCCGAATCTTGCCCCGCACGATCTGTTTGAATCGCGACAGGTCATGCTCGATTCTCATGGGCTACCCCTCGTTAGCACCTAGGGCCAGTCGCCAGTCGCGTGCGACCGGCAAGCCCTGATGCACACCACGCAATCCCGCTTCTCTTATCTCTTCGGCTCGGAGCGAAGTTCGAGCGGGGGTCTTTCGGCCCCCGAGCGAAATCATTCGCTACGAACCGTGTTTGACATCACCTCGGGCGAAAATGCTCGCCACGTAATTCAACACGTCCGAAGCGCTCTCGTCGTCGTAGCCGTAGTCGCGAATCAAGCGGCTCTTGACCACGTCGATTTTGGCCTGCGTTTCCGCATCCACCACTTTCGAGACGAGACTGGTCAACTTGATCGAGTCTTTTTGGTCCTCGAACAACTTCAATTCCAGCGCCTTGTAGAGTCGTTCATTGGTCTTGTAATCGAACGTGCGGCCGTCGATCGACAGCGCGCCGATATAGTTCATGATCTCGCGGCGGAAATCATCCTTGCGACTTTCGGGAATATCGATCTTCTGCTCGATCGAGCGCATCAGCCGTTCGTCAGGATCCTGGTACTGCCCGGTAAAGGGGTTTTTGACCTTTTCGCGTTGTGTATAGGCCTTCACGCTATCGATGTAATTGCCGCAGAGGCGCTTCAGCGCGTCCTCGTCGGCGGCAATGGCCCGCTGAACCTCGTTTTTCACGATATTCTCGTACTCCTCCTTGACCACTCCCAGCAGTTCGCGGTATTTGACGCGCAATTCGTCGCTGGTGATCAAAGTATGATGCTTCAACCCGGCCTCGAGTTCGTTGAGCACCATGAACGGATTGATCGAGCGGGCCTCCGGATGGGCTACCAGGGCGTTGGAGATTTTGTCCTGCACGTAGCGTGGCGAAATCCCCTGCATCCCCTCGTTGGTGGTCTGCTCGCGCAGTTCCTTGATGTTATCTTCGGTGAAACCGGGCAAACTTTTTCCATTGTAAAGTTTGAGTTTTTGCAGCAGGCCCAGGCCGGCGTTTTTGGGCTCCTCCAAGCGGGTCAAAATCGCCCACATCGAGGCCATCTCAATCGTATGCGGCGCGATATGCTTGCCGGGTACCGTTTCCTTGTTGTAATCCTTTTCGTAAATCTTGATTTCGTTGGTCAAGGTCGTGACGTAGGGGATGTCGATCTTGACGGTCCGGTCGCGCAGGGCCTCCATGAATTCATTGCTCTGTAGCCGGCGATACTCCGGCTCGTTGGTGTGCCCGAGAATCACCTCGTCGATGTCGGTCTGGGCGAATTTCTTCGGCTTCACTTTGTGCTCTTGGCTGGCCCCCAACAGGTCGTAGAGGAAAGCCACGTCGAGCTTGAGCACTTCCACGAATTCGACGATGCCCCGGTTGGCGATGTTGAACTCACCGTCGAAATTGAAGGCCCGCGGATCGCTGTCGCTGCCGTATTCGGCGATTTTGCGGTAGTTGATGTCGCCGGTCAGCTCGGTCGAATCCTGGTTTTTCTCGTCTTTGGGCTGGAACGTGCCGATGCCGATGCGGTCTTCTTCGCTCAACAGCAAGCGCTTCACGCGAACGTCTTGCACCACGCGGGTCCAATCGCCCTGATACTGCTTCAAGAGGTCGCTATAGACGTAGCGGCAAAATGGGCACAGCTCGCCCGTGATGTTGACGCGGTACTCGCCAGGGGGCACGGCGGCGTTGAGGTTGCCGAGCACCTCCTTGCGAAAACGTTCCGGGATCAGGTGTAGCGGCTCCTCGTTCATCGGGCACCACTGCGTGGAGTCCTTCGTCGCCCAGCCGAGCGAGTAGAGAGCGCCGGAATCCTTGGTGCTATAGCGTTCCAGTCCTTTTTTCAACAGCCGCGCGATCGTGCTTTTGCTGCTGCCGACGGGGCCGTGCAACAGCAGGACGCGTTTCTCGATGCCATAGCCCTGCGCAGCGCTTTTGAACGCGTTGACCAGTGTCCACAGCGGCCCATCGAGCCCAAACACGGCGTCTTTGCCGTGATCGTCCGGATCGCTGAAGAAGCGATAGCGGACCCGCTTTTCGCGAAACTCTTCGTAGATCTCCGTGCCGTACGACAGGATCATGTCGTAGACGCGTTCGAAGGCATTGCGGGTCACGCGAGGATCGGACCGGGCTACGTCCAGATATTCTTCGAAGGTCCCTTCCCAATTCTTGCGGCGGAACTGGTCAAGGTCCTGACGCTGGGCTACGAGGGAAATGATCTCGCGTCCATTGTTCATGGATCGTCCTCCCCGACAGGTGCCGTACACCTCTCGCCCGAGGCTCTCCCTGACCGTCAGGGGCTCGGCGATTGGTGCGCCTTCACCCTTCAACAGTTGCGTCTCAGTTGATGTTCGTCGTTCTTTACTAATTTAGTTGCCGCCGCCGGGTACTCCGTTTCCGGCCCAGGAACACCTCCACCATTCAAAGCGGTGACTCGGCGCGCGTTGGTGGGCGCGTGCCACGATCGACCGCGGGCTTGGCGCAGGAAGCGACGCGCAGCAGCAAATCCAGCCACGGCTAGTCGTTTCAAGAGCCAGAGAAGAGAAATTGGAAAAGAACGCTCTCGGGCGCGGCGGGCAGGATACTAAACCTTACTTCTCTTTTTCGGGTATTTCGAGGCCTGGCCATCCTTGCCCGACCATCTCCTACCTTCCCTATCCCAAGTATCGTCACAACCCGGGCCAACGACAATATCGAGTTTCGGCCGCACGCCAAGGAATCGCTCCGGCGGCACCTGGCCGAGCCCCGGAAAAATGTTGCCGCACAATGAGTTTGGTGCGGAAACTGCAAGGCGTTTTATTTTGCAGTTCGCCCCCGGCGGAGGCCCCCGCAGGCGGGACAAAGTCCGTGACCGTTGGAACAAGTGGCATCCAGACACTTAGTTCAATAACCGCTTGACGCTTTCCATCAGGCGGTCCATCGCGAACGGCTTGCGGATGTAATCGTCGACGCCCAGCATCTCCGCGTAGGCTTTATGACGGCTCCCCTCGTTGGCCGTAATCATAATCACGTGCAGCGGAACGGGCCGGCTGCGGCGCAGTTTTTCCAGCACCAAAAAACCGCTCCGCTTGGGCATCATCATATCCAGAATCACGAGATCCGGATCCTCACGCTCGGCCATCGACAGGCCTTGATTGCCATCGCGAGCGATCAGGACATCGAATCCATTCGCCTCCAGCGCAAACCGCACCGATTCCACGATTTCGTGATCATCGTCCACGATAAGCACGCGCCGGCGGTCGTGCGGAACTTTCTCGTCTGCCATATAAATCATCAACCTTTGTCTTGGAAGCTTTGTTTTGGAAGCTCGTGCGGCCGTGCTCAGGGTGGCCGCAGGAACTCGTCAGGGTCAAAATGAAGCCATCCCCAAGTATCCGAGATCGGCCTGAATTTGCAAGGATAAGGCTGGCAAAAGTCGGGGGAGAACTCATGGCGCGAGATGAAGAGAGTATTGCCCCTCCGGGTGCTCCACGATGCACAATCGCAAGGGATCGTCCACATTCCGCAGTTCGAAAAACAAACCGCTCGCGGAGTACTATGCCACCGAGCGGCTGAGGACCAAATGATGCAAGCGCCAGTAGACTCACGGGTCGCCGCGTAAGCCTCTAATCAAGCCTTCAAGCTGTCCGTGGACCTCGTCGGATTGACGAATCACGAGCACTTGCTTGTTTTCGAAATAGCGGATCACACCCAGGCCGCCATTGACGTCCCAGGTACCCGGGGCGATCGTCTTTTGGATCAAATCCACGAGCTCTTGGCCATTTTTCTGGGCCGACGGCGCAGTGGCGGGCGCGCCAGGGACTTGGGGCCGCTGCGCCAAAATACCCTGATCCCCCTTCGGCAGTTTTGCAGCTTTTGAAGTCGCATCGGGAGCCGATCTCGCGCTGGCCGCCCCGTTGGCCAGTTGGCTTTGCAGGGCCCGGCTGCTGCGTGCCAGGCGATTGCGGAGCACGGTGCGCAGTTGCAGTCGTTCGCCGTCGCTCAGTTGCGTGTCTTGCTCGAGTCTGGTGTACAGCGCAAGCAATTTGCGCAGTGCTGATTCGCGGGCCGCGCCCCGCGAAATCGCTTCCCGACGCAAGGCGTCGTGCACGGCGATTCGCAATTGAGCAGCGGTATAATCTTGCCCGTCCAGCGGCGCAGCGCTTTTCGCTGATTGGTTCGAATTCGCAGGGTCCGAGTCGGCTCGCTCGGTTCTGGAATCGCTCGTGGGCCCAGCGGTTAGCACCGCCGCAAGCACGATCCAAAAGGGTCCCATGCGCATGCTCCTGCTCACTACGACGCTACTCGCCAGGACTCACTATAGCGAGTTTCGCCAGAACATGCGTACTTTTTGGGCCGCTAGGCCGCTCGGGGAAGATCCGCATCGGCGTTGGCGGCTCTCGCCCGGGCGATGCGGCGCAGGCTTGCGCTTGTCACTCCCGCGCGGTTCAAAAGTTGCTGTTCCAAGCGGTCAAAACCGCGCGACAGGCTGCTGCCATACACGCACAGCGGGGCAAAGATACACCCGACGGCGGCACCCCAAAACGTATCGCTCAAGAAATGAAACTGGTCGACTAAACGTTCGCCGCCGGCCAGGATCGCAAAGGCCGGAAACAGCCAGCGTCCGCGCGGATAGAAATAGGCCAAAACGATCGCCAAACCCGCAGCGGTCGCGGTGTGCGAGGAGGGAAAACTCTGTTGAGCGGGCCCGCTGCCCAGCAAGGGGAACCATTGCGAGAAGGTGTCCAAGCCGCTGCCATGAAGATCGAAACTATAAGGGCGAGCCCGCGCCACTAGTAGTTTGAACACGTTTGCCAGCAGTCCGGAACCGAAAGCAGCGGCCAAAATGCGTGGAATCGCATAGCGATGCCAGGGATCGAGCACGCCGATGATCAACACCACGAACACCACGCCCAGGCCGTGTCCGAACACCTCGCTCACCGCGAACAATTTCTGAATCGCCCCCGGACAATTCCCACCGCGAATCCAGGTGGCCAGCGGCACGTCCACGGCTAGAGCCGCGACCCCGATGGCACCCAGCAGGGCCGCGCAGCTCCAGAGCTGGGAAATCGTCCGCAAGCGAGGCAGCGGGATATCCGCCTCGAACTGAGAGGGAGAATTGGTCATAAGAGCTTCCTTGCCCAAGTCGGCCGCGGAACACCCAATCGGTTTCCAACGCCCCTTTGCCCCCTGCCCGGCCGGTAGAATACCAAGCCGGACGGTAAGGCCCAAGGCCGATTGGCGGAGCGTTTTCGCTCGTTTTCAGCCGCTGACGGTCAACAAAATCCTGCCGCGGAAAACTGATGTTGTGGGCTGCTCACTGGCCGCCGTAAACTGCCCGCGGCCTGAACCTTTCGAAATCCCTCAGCCCTGTCTGTGGTCGGTCTTTTCCTCGATCCTGTCCTGCCAGAGCAAGGATGCCCAACCCAATGCGAAGCCAGGTGCTGCTAGCGGCAATTGCGGCGGTTATGTTTTTCACCAATTTGGGCGGGACGCATTTGTGGGACATCGACGAGGCGATCTTTTCACAAGCCGCCAAGGAGATGCTCCAGCGTTCAGACGCCGTGGTCCCGTACTTCAACGGCGAAGTCTTCCCCGACAAACCGGCGCTGATGTATTGGATGATGATCAGCGCCTACAAACTGTTTGGCCCCACGGAATTTGCCGCCCGATTTTGGTCTGCCATCTTCGGCGTCGGCAGCGTCCTTTTGACCTACCGTCTGGGCCGGCTGATGTTTTCGCCCTCAGTAGCATTTTGGTCGGGGCTGATACTAGCTAGCACCCTGAATTTCAACGTGATCGCCCGCGCCGCGACCCCCGATTCGTTTTTTGTGTTCTTTTCGACGCTCGCGGTGCTCGTCTTTGCGCGGTCCGCGACCAGGGACCAAACCGCGCTGCTGGCCTCGGTGAAGGGGACAGTCCCATTTTGCTCCGCGACCATCCTGCGGATGGTGCCCGCCGCAAAATCGGGACAGTCCCCGGCGGTTTTGTCGGAGCCTCAGACAATTTTTGAGCCGTCGTGGGCCAATTATGCGCTAATGTACGCGGCGATGGCATGCGGCGTGCTCACCAAAGGGCCGGTTGGAGTCGTGCTGCCTACGGCCGTCATCGGCTTATTCTTGCTCGTCGTTCGGGCCGAGCCGATCGAGCGATCGACCGCCACTACTTGGCGCGGGCTGCTTCGCCATTTGCTACGCGTGACTGGCCGCCTCTGCTCGATGCGTCACTTTTTGCGGACCGTGTGGAGCATGCGGCCGTTGACCGCCCTGGCGGTGGTGGCGCTGGTGGCGGCGCCGTGGTATGTCTGGGTCGGCATCCGAACCGATGGCCAATGGCTCGTCGAATTCTTTGGGGTCCACAACTTCGGCCGTTTTCTCAACGCGATGGAGAATCACCGCGGGCCGATTTTCTATTATCTCGGGGCGCTGGCCGTGGGGTTCTTTCCCTGGTCGGTCTTGTCCATTCCCGCATTGCTGCACGTGAAAAGACAAATCAGCGAATCGCGACCCTGGCGGCCGGGATACGTTTTGCTGGGCTCGTGGCTCGCAGTTTGGGTGGGATTCTTCTCGCTCGCCGGCACGAAACTTCCCAGCTATGTCGTGCCTGCCTACCCGGCGCTGGCGCTTGCCACCGGCTGTTTGGTCGATCATTGGCTTCGCGAGCCGAGCGCCCTTTCGCGCGTCTGGATGCGATGGGCTTGGGGCACGCTCGCGCTGGTCGGGGTGGGAATGGCCGTGGCGCTGCCGATCGTGGGCCGCGTGTTTTTGCACGGCGACTGGGTGCTCGGTCTGGCGGGCCTGATTCCCTTGGCAGCGGCCGCCGTGGGGTTGTTCTTGAGCGAGCGTGGACAAACTCGCTTGGCTGTTGGCGCGCTTGCGACCCATTCGGTCGTCCTGGCGGTTGCCCTGTTTGGATTCGGGGCGCCGCGCGTCGACCGGTTTCAAGAAAGTCCGCGATTGGCCCAGGTGATTGCTCAAAACACGCCCGCCGATGAGCAGCCGGTCATCGGCACATTTCATTATTTTCGTCCGAGCCAGGTGTTTTACACCAAGGGGCCCATCGAGCAATTCGAGTCGACCAGACAAATTCCAACGTTCTTCGGCGATCACCCCGCGAGCGCCTTTGTGTTGACGACCGACGAGAATTTCGAACAGTTGTCTTCGATCCTCCCGCCCGACGTGACCGTTCTGGAGGCCCGGCCCCGCTTTCTGCACTCCGGCAAGGTGCTGCTCTTAGGCCGTGCCAAGCACGGGCCTGCCACGGCCACGAAATCCGCGTCCCAGGCCGGTTCAGCGCTCCACTAGCCGCCGTACCGACAATCGCGCGAAGTTGCACGCTTGCGCGACGCTAGCCGAGCCCCAACCGTGAGGTTGGGGATGTCTCGCTCCACTTTCGTGGTTTCTGGACGATCGTCCTGGGACTGACGTCCCCGGCTCGCCTGACGGTCGGCGGAGTGATATAGTTGCGCGCGGAATCGCCAATTGAATTGCTCCCCACGACCGGAAACCCGTGTCATGGACCATTTCTGGCTCCTCACCTGGACCACGTACGGCACCTGGCTGCCAGGGGACCAACGCGGGTCGATCGCGCATTCTCACAATTTGGTCGGCACGCCCTGGATGGGCCCCAATCCGGCGCTGGAGCAAGCCGCACGGACCGCCATGGCCGGCGAGCCTACCTATCTGAACGTTGCGCAAGCGCAAGTGCTGCTGGCGCAGTTTCACGAAACCGTGGACCATCGCGGCTGGGAGCTGCGCGCCGCGGCGGTGATGCGCAATCACGTGCACGTCGTGTTAGGTGTGCCCGGCGATCCAGAACCGGACACGTTGATGCGCGATTTGAAATCGTATGGCAGTCGCGCGCTTGGCGGGCGGGCGTCGGGCAAGTGGTGGACCCGCTCGGGGTCGCGACGCAAACTGCCGGATGAGGCATCGGTCGCCGCGGCCGTGCGGTACGTTGGTCGACAGCAGTACGCGCTTGCGGTGTGGGTTCTCGAGAGGACCGCGGGCAAAGGGCGAAGTTAATCACCCCCAAATCCCCGACCTGACGGTCGGGGCTCGCGTTTCTTCCGAAGCGCTCGAGCACTGGCGAGCCCCGACCGTCAGGTCGGGGACTTGGATACCCTTAACCGCCATGGCTTCTTGATCTTGCGCCTCGCGTGTGCTAGTCTCACTACTGCGCTTGATCGGGTTCCCTTTCCCATTCTCTCGAGGCGACTGGGTAGCCATGCTTCAATTCAGCGGTGGAGGCCAGGCACATACGTGCGACGGCATCACGCGTCGCGATTTCCTCCAGGTGGGCACTCTGGGAGTCATCGGGCTGTCCCTGCCGGAGCTGCTGGCCGCCAAAGCCCAAGGGGCCGTGGCCAAGGATCACGATGAGCGCTCCGTGATCATGATCTTCAATCTCGGCGCTCCCAGCCAACTCGACACCTTCGACATGAAGCCGGATGCGCCGGTCGAAATCCGTGGGCCGTTCAAGCCGATCAAGACCAACGCGCCGGGGATCGAAATCTCGGAAATTCTCCCCTTGCACGCCCAGCACGCCGACAAGTTTTCGCTGGTTCGCAGTTGCTATCACACGGGTGCCGCCGTGCACGACACGGGCCATCAAATGATGCAAACCGGCCGCCTCTTCACCGGCGGCATCAATTCGCCGCACGTCGGCTGCGCGCTTGGCTATCTGCGCGGCCGCAAGAGCGATTTGCCTGCGCACGTGATTTTGCCCGAGCCGATGGGTCCAACCGGCGGAAATATGCCGCATGGCCAGGATGCCGGTTTTTTGGGGAAGGCGCACGATCCGTTCGCGCTGATGGCCGATCCCTCGCAGCCGAATTTTAAAGTTCCCGATTTGCTCCCCCCCGCCCAAATCGGCGAAGTGCGCTTGGAACGCCGCCGCAAGCTGCGCACGATCGTCGACGAGACGGTGAACAATTTCGCCGCCAGCGACAACGCCAAGTTGCTCGACAGCAATTTCGAGGCGGCGTTCCGCATGATGACCAGTCCGCAGGCCCGCGCGGCCTTCGATCTGGCGAAAGAACCGACCGAAGTCCGCGAGCGCTACGGCATGAATCGGTTCGGCCAATGCTGCCTGCTGGCCCGCCGGCTGATTGAAGCCGGCGTGCGGTTTGTGACGGTCAACACGTTTTTGACCGTGTTCAACGAAATCACGTGGGATATCCACGGTTCGAACCCGTTTACTTCGATCGAAGGCATGCGTAACATCGTGGCCCCGATGTACGACAAGGCCTATACGGCATTGCTCGAGGATCTGAGCCAGCGCGGCATGCTGGAAAACACGCTGGTTTGCAATCTGGCCGAGTTCGGCCGCACGCCGCGCGTCAATCCGGCGGGCGGGCGCGACCATTGGCCGCAGTGCTGGACGGTCTATTTCGCGGGCGGGGGCGTGAAGGGGGGCCGCGTGGTCGGCGCGAGCGATCGGATCGGCGGAGTGCCCGCCGAGCGGCCGGTCGATCCGTCGGAAGTCGTGGCCACCGTGTATCACAGTTTGGGCCTCGATTTGGAAACGAAGCTGCCCGGCCCGCAAGGCCGGCCATTCACGTTGGTCGATAGCGGCAAGCACGAAATCCACGAGTTGTTTTAGTCCCCAGCGTCCGCGCTGGCCGTTGAGCACGAAGAAACGCAAGACTTCCCGCCTAAGTGTGTCCGTGGAATGCAGAGTGTAGCGCCCCCGCGCGTCGAGTTTGCGCCAGCCGCCCACGAAAGCCAACCGGGAGTTGTACCGACTGATGGGTCCGCGAATGAATCTTTCCTTTCGCATTCTGCTTGCGATTTGCACGCTGCCGCCACTCATCTCGACCGCGGCCGCCGCGGAGAGAGTCAAACTGATTCCCGAGCAATTCACGCTCTCGGGCAGCGCCGCCGGCCAGGCGCTCGTCTTCGAGACTTTTTCCGATGAGAATGCGATCGGACAAATCGTCGATGGCGTCTCTTTGGTGTCCAGCGATCCGGCGATCGTGAAGATCGAAGAGGGGGCCGCGATTCCCGTGGCCAACGGCAAGGCCACCATCACGGCCGCCGCCGGCGATCGAAAGGCCGTGGCCGACATAACAGTCGTCGAGATGGACAAGCCATTTCAGTGGAGCTTTCGCAACCACGTCGAATCGGTGCTGTCGAAGGCCGGCTGCAATTCCGGCGCTTGCCACGGGGCGCTGGCCGGCAAAAAAGGATTCAAGCTCACGCTCGGCGCGTATGATCCGGTGGCCGACTACTTTTATATCACCCGCCAGGCCCGCTCGCGCCGCGTGGTGCTCAGCGATCCGGGCCGCAGTTTGGTGCTCATGAAGCCCTCGGGCGCCGTGCCTCACAAGGGCGGCTTGCGGTTCACGGTTGATTCGCCCGAGTATCGCGTGGTTTCGCAGTGGATCGCCTCGGGGGCGCCGGCTCCGCAAGAAAACGATCCGCGATTGAACCGCTTGGAGATTCTGCCTGCGGCTTCCGTGCTCAAGCCTGGCGTGAAGCAGCAATTGATCGTGCGAGCGTATTTCACGGATGCTCACGCCGAAGACGTCACGCGTTGGGCCAGGTTCACCTCCAGCAACGAATCGGTGGCCCAGGTCAGCGGCACGGGCCTGGTGCAAGTCATCGGACATGGCGAAGCGGCGATCAAGGCCTGGTATTTGAGCTCCAACGTGATGGCCGCGGTCAGCGTCGGCTATGAAAACAAACTGCCGAGCGATGTGTTTGCCAAGGCAGAGCGGCGGAACTTTATCGACGAGCTCGTGCTGACGAAGCTGCAAAACTTGAACCTCCCCCCTTCACCCGTGGCCGGCGACGCGGAGTTTTTGCGCCGGGCCCATCTCGACACGATCGGCGTGCTGCCCACGGTCGGCGAGGTGCGCGCGTTTTTGGCCGACCCGTCGCCCGACAAGCGTGAAAAGCTCGTTGACCAATTGCTCGAGCGTCCGGAGTTCGTCGACTACTGGTCGTACAAGTGGAGCGACTTGCTGTTGGTCAACAGCGAAAAGCTGCGGCCGGCGGCGATGTGGTCCTATTACCATTGGATTCGCAACAGCGTGGCGGCCAACACGCCCTGGGATCAGTTCGCCCGAAATCTCGTGACCGCCACCGGCAGCACGCTCGAAAACGGCGCGGCCAATTTCTTCGTGCTGCATCAGGATCCGCCGGAGCTGGCCGAAACGGTCTCGGTGGCGCTGTTGGGCATGTCGATCAATTGCGCCAAGTGCCACAACCACCCGTTGGAAAAATGGACCAACGACCAGTATTACGGTATGGCCAACCTATTCGCGCGGGTCCGCTTGAAAGAGGCTCCCGGCGAAGGCAACCGCATCGTGTATCCGGTGAACACCGGCGAGTGGGTTCAACCGCGCACGGGCAAGCCGCAGCCGCCCCGCCCGCTGGACGGCGAGACGCTGCCGTTCGAGGCCGAACTCGATCGCCGCATCCCGTTGGCCAATTGGCTCACGGCGCCCGAAAATCCATACTTCAGCCGGGCGATCACCAACCGTATCTGGGCCAACTTTTTCGGCGTCGGCCTGGTGGAAAATGTGGATGACCTGCGGCTGACGAATCCGCCGAGCAATGCCGAACTGTTCGACGCGACGGCCAAGTATCTAGTCGCGCAAAAGTACGACGTGAAAGCCCTGGTGCGAGCGATTTTGCGGTCGGCCACGTATGCTCGTTCGAGCCAGCCGCTCGGCGAGAACGTCGACGACCAGCGGTTTTATTCGCGCTACTACCCGCGCCGGATGATGGCCGAGGTGCTCTTGGACGCGCTTTCGCAGGTGAGCGGTTCACCCAGCAATTTTGGCGACTATGCGCCCGGCTGGCGAGCGCTGCAATTGCCCGACGTGAATGTGAACTCGTATTTTCTCAAAACGTTCGGGCGGCCGCTGCGCGCGATCACCTGCGAGTGCGAACGCACCGCCGAGCCGAGCATGGTGCAGGTGCTGCACATATCGAATGGCGACACCATCAACCAGAAACTGGAAGCCAAGGGCAATCGGCTCGAACAAATGCTCGGGGCCAACATGACGAATGAACAAATCATCGAAGAGGCGTACTTATCCGCCTTGTCGCGCTTTCCAACGGAGGCCGAGCGAGCGAAAATGCTCGCCGCCCTGAGCGATTCGCAGGAAGCGAACAAACGTTTGCTGGTCGAAGATCTGTATTGGAGCATATTGAGCAGCAAGGAATTCTTGTTTAACCACTAGGCGCAAACCCGGAGAGCAACACGTTTGCAAATGCAGCCCGAATATCCTGGGCGTGGCGACGCTTGAAACGCCGAAGGCGTTTAACATTTCAGCCCAGGGCAGCGCCCTGAGGTTTCAAAACGACGTCATTTTGGGGAGCCCTGAAGGGGCGACTCAACCGCAATGCGCCGAATTGCCTCCTTGTGCGCGGCGTTAAAGGTATCGCCCCTACAGGGCTCGACGGAGGGCGGGCAACAGTAACCCTGGGCGTTGCCCAGGGCTGACATGTTTGACCCCTTTGCGGTCAGAGGAGAAACGTACGCCTTGTTTCAAAAAAGATTCTTCGCACTCAAGACGGTTCTGCTTCTGTCGGGCGCCTATTTGTCCGCGGACGCAGTCGCACTCGGTGCTGACAAGCCCGCGCCGGACTACAACCAGCAAATCGCGCCGATTTTCGCCAAGTACTGCACCGGCTGCCATAATTCGACCGACAAAGAAGGCGAACTGGTGCTGGAGCGGTATGCGACTCTGCTTTCCGGCGGCGAACACGGCGCGGTGGTCGTGCCGGGCAAGAGCGACCAGAGCCGGTTGATTCTCGTCCTGACCGGCAAAGCCAAGCCCTCGATGCCGCCGGAGGACAACGAAAAGCCTACCGCGGCTGAAATCGCTACGCTCGAAGCCTGGATCAGCGCCGGGGCGAAGGGCCCGGAAGGCGCCGAGCCGGACCCGACAGTTCTCGTAACGCCAAAAATAAAGCCGATGGGCGAGGTGCGCGAGGCGGTGGCGGCCGTGGCCTATGCACCGGACGGCAAAACGCTGGCGGTGGCCCGCTTCAACGTGGTGGAACTTCTTTCGTTGCCCGATCGTTCGCTGGTGCGCAAACTGGGCCCGCATCGGGGGCGAATTAACGCGGTGAGCTTTTCCAAGGACGGTAGCCAATTGCTTTCAGCCGCCGGCGAGCCGGGCGTGTTCGGCGAGGTGCGGTTATGGAACGCGGCCGATGGCGGCCTGGTGCGCACGTTTCAGGGCCATCAAGACAGTCTCTACGCGGCGGTGCTCAGCCCCGACGGCAAGCTGCTGGCCACCAGCAGCTACGATCAGCAGATCAAGCTTTGGGACGCCGCCAGCGGCAAAGAGCTGCGCACGCTTTCTGGCCATAATGACGCCGTGTTCGACCTGGCGTTTCGCGCGGACGGCAAGATTCTGGCCAGCGCCAGCGGCGACCGCACGGTCAAATTGTGGAACGTCGACAACGGCGAGCGGCTCGATACGTTTGGTCAGCCGCTCAAGGAACTGTATGCCGTGGCTTTCAGCCCAGATGGAAAGCGGGTCGCGGCCGGCGGCGTCGACAATCGCATCCGCGTCTGGCAGATCTCCAGCGAAGGCAAGGAGAACACCAATCCGCTACTCTATTCGCGGTTCGCGCACGAAGGCGCGGTTGTGAAGGTGGTCTATTCGGCCGACGGCAAGACCATTGTTTCGGCGGGCGAGGATCGCACCGTGAGAGTTTGGGATGCCGACATGGTCACCGAGCGATTGGAGCTGGAGCGGCAGAGCGATTGGGCGCCGGCTCTGGCCATCAGTCCCGATGGCAAGATGGTCGCCGTGGGCCGGCTGGACGGAAGCCTGGCCTTTTACGACGCCACCTCCGGCCAGCTCATCCCCACGCCGCCGCCACCGAAACCCGAGGTGGCATCGCTTTCGATCCGCGGAGCGCAAACGGGCATAGCCAGCCGGATCAAATTCTTGGGCAAAAGTTTGGCGGACGTGACGCAGGTGAAAACCAGCCACGAAAAGCTGGCCGCGAAGATCGTGGCCATCGAGAACGGCACGCAATTGGAAATCGAAGTCACGCCGGCCGCCGATTTGGCCCGCGGCCGCTATGAAATCTGGCTGGTCAATCCGGCCGGAGAAAGCGCCCGGCAGCCGCTTCATCTCGACGATTTACCGCAAGCCCTCGAAGCCGAGCCGAACGATCAGCTCGTGAAAGCCAATTCGATCGGTCTGCCCTCGGACATCTGGGGCGTGCTGGGTGCGAAGGGAGACGTTGACAATTTTGCCTTCGAAGCCCGCGCGGGCCAGAAGTTGGTGTTCGAAATTGCCGCCGCGAGCATCGGCTCGAAAGCCAGCGCGATTTTGACGCTGTTCGATGCCCACGGCCGACTGCTGGCGGACAACAATGATTTCGGCACGACGAAGGACCCGTTGATGGCATTCACGATTCCGGCCGATGGGCGGTACGTGATTCAAGTCAGCGATCTGATGCTGGCCGGCAGCACGGACCATTTTTATCGCCTTTCGGTCGGCGAGCTGGCCGTGGCGGCGGGCGTTTTTCCGCTGAGCGTGCCAGCCAACCGGGAGACCGAGGTTGAAATAACCGGCTTCAACGTGCAGGCCGGGTTGAAAGTCAAAGTTCCCGCCGCGGCCGGCGGCGAAGTGGCCGTGCCCTTGGATACGAAGACGTACCGGATGCGAGGCTCGCTCAAAGTTGCCGTCGGGAATTTGCCCGAGCTGCTCGAAGTGGAGCCCAACAACGCGCCGGCGCAGGCGACGCCGATCAGCGTACCGGGAACCGTCGGCGGGCGGATTTGGGCCGGGAAACCTGGAGTCACCGAGGACGATTATTTCCGCTTCGAGAGCAAGGCCGGCCAGACTTGGATCGTCGAGACCGACGCCGCGCGGCGCGGCTCGCCGATCGACACCGTCATTGAAGTTCTGCAAGCCGATGGCCGCCCAATCGAGCGACTGTTGTTGCAGGCCGTCCGCGATTCGTACGTGACATTTCGCGGCATCGATGGCAATACGCGCGATTGCCGGCTGGTCAACTGGGAAGAAATGCAATTGAACCAGTTGGTCTACCTCAATGGCGAGGTGGTGAAGCTTTTCCGTTCGCCGCGGGGTCCCGATTCGGGCTTTTTGTTCTACGAGGGAGAAGGCGGCAAACGGCAGTGCTATTTCGACACAACCGGCACGGTGCACGCCGTCGATGAGCCGTGCTTTGTCGTCGAGCCGCACGCCCCCGGCACGAAGCTGGTCGCCAATGGCCTGCCGGTGTTTCCGCTCTACTACGCCAATGACGACGATGGCCAGCGGCGGTTGGGCAGCGACTCGCGACTGACGTTCACGGCCCCGGCGGATGGCGCTTATTTGATTCGCGTGCGCGACGCCCGCGGCGACGGCGGCGATGGATTTGCCTATCGCCTGACGGTTCGTTCCCCGCAGCCCGACTTCAACGTCAGCCTGTCTGGAGCCAATCCAACGATAGAAGCCGGCAGCGGCAAGAAATTCTCGTTAGAGGTCGATCGCATCGACGGCTTTGACGGCGAGGTGCGGGTCGATGTTTCGGGTCTGCCCGAGGGATTCCAGGCCTCGACCCCCGTGGTCATTCAAGCCGGCCAGCGCGATGCCGACGGCGTGATTCTCGCGGTAGCCGATGCCAAGCAGCCGTCAACGGAGGCCCTGTCCGGCGTCAAATTGCAAGCCACTGCCACGGTGGGCTCCAAAGAGGTATCCAAGCCGGTCAACAATTTCGGCCAAATCAAGCTGGCCCCCAAACCGAAGCTGCTGGTGCGCCTGGAACCGGCCGAACTGGTCATCGCGCCGGGCGCCACGATCACGGCCATGCTCAAAGTCGAGCGCAACGGGCACGACGACTTGGTCACTTTTTCCGTCGAGAATCTGCCGCACGGCGTGATTGTCGACAACATTGGACTGAACGGCGTGTTGATGCCCAACGGGGAAAATGAGCGGCAGATCTTCATCACCGCCGACGCCTGGGTGCCTGAGACCAGCCGCTTGTGTTTCGCGGTGGAGAACCAGGTCGGCAATCAATGCTCGCCGCCGGTTACGATTCACGTGCGGCGGGCCTGCCCGCTGGTGAACGCGGCGGCGAAATAGCAGCAGTGTGTTCAATCGCACGCCGAAACGATCGCCTTTGCAAACGTAAATCTTGGCACAGTGCACGCTCGTCGTCTAAAATCAGGTTGGAGATGCCGTGTGGAGCGTAAAGGTATCATTTTTTGCGAGGAGGTGCCTATGAACCCAACATCGAACTTACATGGGATCATTCGGGGCAAGACGATCGAACTGGCCATCGACCCCGGCCTGAAACACGGCCAGGAAGTCGAAGTTACTTTACTCCCCGCCAAGAATTCGAAGTCTTGGGGCGACGGACTGCGCCGGGCGGCCGGAGCATTGGCCGACGACTGGAGCGGCGAGGACGACGAGATTCTCAGTCAGATTCAACTAGAGCGCATGCGGTCCGCCGGCCGAACGTTGCCGTCATGAGTTTTTTGCTCGACACCGACATTTGTTCGGCCCATCTGAAGCGCCCCAGCGGCTTGAGCCATCGGTTTGTGCAACACGGAGGCGGTTTATTCATATCGGCCGTCGCGCTCGCCGAGCTTTATACCTGGGCTTATCGCCGCCGCAACCCCGCCAAGTTGTTATCGCTGATCGAAAATGACTTGTTGGCTGACCTTGCTATTCTCGACTTCGACCGGTCGTGCGCCCTGCGGTTCGCTCAGCTTCAAAGCGAGTTGTTGAAACAAGGTTCGGTCGTCAATGCCATGGATCTGATGATCGCTGCGATTGCCCTGGTTCACGATTTGACGCTCGTGACGCATAATACGAGACATTTCGAAGTCATTCCCGGGCTGCGTATCGTGGACTGGTTGAGCGATTAGTATCGTCGCGGACGGCGGCAGCGCGCTTGACATTCCAGTGCGCCGAGTTGCATATTGGGGACTGCTGCGACGCATTTCTCCTCGGCAGGGGGACCGTTTGTGAAGGATTTCGAATACCAGACCGCCACCACGGTCGACGAAGCGGTCAGCTTGCTGGCGGCCCGCGGCGAACGAGCCCGCGTATTGACCGGCGGAACCGATCTGATCGTGCAACTGCGCGAGGGCTTGCGCGAAGCCGATCTGGTCGTCGATATTAAAAAGATTCCCGAACTGATGGAGCTTAGCTACAGCCCTAGGTCGGGCCTAAAACTCGGGGCGGCGGTCCCATGTTACCGGATTTACGACGATCCGGAGATCTCACGGGCCTATGCGGCCCTGGCCGATTCGGCCCGGATCATTGGCGGCTGGCAAATTCAAAGCCGGGCCAGCATCGGCGGCAACCTTTGCAACTCGTCGCCGGCGGCCGATTCGATTCCCTCGCTGATTGTCTACGACGTCATTTGTCACTTGGCCGGCCCCCAAGGGCGTCGCACGGTTCGCGTTGCCGATTTTTGCACGGCGCCCGGGCGAAACGTGTTGGGACGGGGCGAGATTCTGGCTACCCTCGAATTCCCTCCGATCAAAAAAAACTCGGGCGCATCGTATTTGCGGTTCATCCCCCGCAATGAAATGGATATTGCCGTGGTGGGCGCCGCGTCGTGGCTGCAGCTCGATGCCGCGGGCGAGCGGATCGAGAAAGCCCGCGTCGCGCTGGCCGCGGTGGCGCCCACGCCCCTGCCGCTCACTGCGGTATCCGAATGGTTGGTTGGCAAGCCGGCCACGTCGGAGACCTTTGCCGCCGCCGGCGACATGGCCAGCCTGGCGGTCAAACCGATCAGCGACAAGCGTGGCACGGTTGAATATCGCAAGCACCTCTCGGGCGTGCTGACCAAGCGTACGCTGGTGATCGCGGCCGATCGGGCACGCGGCGCCAGCGCCCCGGCCCATTAGCTGTTTCACCTTATCCGCGAGGGACAAGTAAGTGGCCAAAAAGATTCACGTCACATCGACGATCAACGGCGAACCGATCGAGTTCTTGTGCGACGCTCGGCAAAGCTTGCTGGAAGTGTTGCGCGACACGCTCGATTTCACCGGCGCCAAGGAAGGTTGCAATAACGGCAACTGCGGCGCTTGCACCGTATTGCTCGACGGCCTGCCGGTCGACAGTTGCCTGGTCCTGGGCGTGGAAGTCGAGGGAGCCAAGATTACGACGATCGAAGGAATCGCTCGCGAAGCGCATCTGCATCCGATCCAGCAGTGCTTTTTGGAAGATGCGGCCTTGCAATGCGGGATCTGCACGCCGGGCTTCATTATGTCGACCAAAGCCCTGTTGGACAGCAATCCCAACCCGAGCGAGCACGAAATCCGCTTTCAATTATCCGGCAACCTGTGCCGTTGCACAGGCTACGACAAGATCATCCGCGCCGTGCAGGACTCGGCCAAAGCGCTCAGCGCCGGCGTCGAGCGCGGCGGAACGAAAGCCACACAGCCCGACGGCCGGCGGGCGGCCAAGAAACAGCCGCAAGCCCGCTAACGAACGAAATCACAATCGCACAATCACGCAAGGGAGTGTAGTCCCATGGCTTCCTCGACTGGCGACAATAAAAAGTACAAGGTGATCGGCACTCGCCCGATACGGCACGACGGGGCCGACAAGGTCACGGGCCGGGCAATCTATGGCTCGGACGTGCGGTTGAATGGCGCCGTGCATGGGAAAATTTTGCGCAGCCCGCATGCGCACGCCCAGATCAAATCGATCGACACGTCCGCGGCCGAGAAATTGCCGGGGGTTTGCGCGGTGGCCACGGGCGCGGATTTTCCCGACTTGAAGGACAAGATCGCCAACTTGGGCGAAGGGGCCGTCAACCTGGCCCACTTGAGCGCCAACGTGTTGGCACACCGCAAAGTGCTCTACAAGGGACACGCCGTGGCGGCCGTGGCGGCCACCAATCCGCACGTGGCCGAAGAGGCGCTGAAACTGATTAAAGTCGAATACGAGCCCCTCGAGTCGGTCACCTGGGTACTCGACGCCATGCGCGCGGGCGCGCCCTTGTTGCACGACAATGTCGTTACCAACTCAATGGGCAAGAAAGCCGACAAGCCGAGCAACGTGCCCACGCATATTCATTTCGAGATGGGCAAGGTCGACGAGGCGTTTGCCAAAGCCGACATCGTGATCGAGCGCGAATATAAAACCGCCAGCGTGCATCAAGGCTACATCGAGCCGCACGTCGCGACCGCTCTATGGAATGAAGATGGCCATTTGACCCTTTGGACCTCGACCCAAGGCTCCTTTACGGCTCGGCAACAGACGGCCGAGCTGCTGCAAATCCCCATTTCGCGGGTGACCGTGGTGCCGTGCGAGATCGGCGGCGGTTTCGGCGGCAAGATCGCCGTCTACCTGGAGCACGTGGCGGCCATGTTGAGCCGCAAATGCGGCCGGCCGGTCAAAATGACGATGAATCGCGACGAGGTTTTTGAGGGCACCGGACCTACGCCCGGTTCGTTTGTCCGCGTCAAGTTGGGCGCCACCAAGACCGGTCAGCTTGTGGCCGGCGAAGCGTACCTGGCCTACGATGCCGGCGCATTTCCCGGTGGAATGATTGGCCCTGGGTGCATGTGCGTATTTAGCTGCTACGAGATTCCCAACGCCCGCGTGGACGGCTACGACGTGTTAGCCAACAAGCCCAAAACGCAAGCCTATCGCGCACCGGGCGCCACGCAAGCGGCGTTTGCGTGCGAGTCGATGATGGATGAATTGGCCGAAAAGTTGGGCATCGACCCGATCGAACTGCGGCTGAGGAACGCGGCCAAAGAAGGTACGCGCCGCGTGGACGGCCCGACCTATCCGCGCGTGGGCTTCATCGAAACTCTGCAAGCGGCTAAAGCCAGCGAGCATTGGAAATCACCGCTGAAAGGCCCCCATCGGGGCCGTGGAATCGCCAGCGGATACTGGTTCAACATCGGCCTGAAATCGTCGGCCGCCGGAAACGTCAATCCCGATGGCACCGTCAGCCTGATCGAAGGCTCGACCGATATCGGCGGAACCCGCACCTCGGTGGCCATGCAGTTGGCCGAAACGCTGGGCATTGCCGCCGAAGAGGTCATGCCACGCGTCGCCGATACCGACGGCGTCGGCTACACCGACGTGACTGGCGGCAGCCGGGTCACTTTCGCCACGGGGTTGGCTGCCTATGAGGTCGGGTTGGATATCAGACGACAAATGACCGAGCGCGCGGCTCTGGTCTTCAAATGCGACCCGGCGGCTGTCGAGTGCGTCGACGGGATGTATAAAGCCAATGGCAAGTCGCTGACCTTCCGCGAGCTGGCCGGCAAGTTGGGGCAGACGGGCGGGCCGGTGGTGGGCCGCGCCGCGGTCGATCCCGAAGGGCCCTCAAACGGTTTCGGCACGCACATCGTCGACGTCGAGGTCGACCCGGAAACGGCCAAAGTCACGATCTTGCGGTACACGGTCATCCAAGACGCAGGCCGTGCGATCCATCCCAGCTACGTCGAGGGACAAATGCAAGGAGGGGCCGTGCAAGGCATCGGCTGGGCGCTCAACGAAGAATATGTGTTCGACGATCAGGGCCGGATGCAAAACCCCAACTATCTCGACTACCGGATGCCCACGGCGCTCGACGTGCCGATGATCGAGACGATCATTGTCGAGGTTCCCAATCCGGCTCATCCTTATGGCGTGCGCGGAGTCGGCGAGACGCCGATCGTGGCCCCTCCGGCGGCCATCGCCGCGGCCATCTACAAAGCCACCGGCGTTCGCGCCCGCGAGCTGCCGATCTCGCCGCCCCGGCTGTGGGCCGCGATGGCCGCCAAGAAACCTTGACCGCAATCGCAGTCGCGAGAACCAGCGCCATGAAACTCTGGCGCTACTCATTTGCCATTTGTCTGTTGAGCCCGTTAGTTGCGATGGCGCTACCATCCGAGCCCGCCGACATGATCTCCTGGGAGCGAGTCCGAGGAAAGCCCGGCGGAGGTTTTAACGGTTTCACCGTTTGGGCAGACGGTCGCTCGGAAATTGTCGTTTGTCGTGACGGCGGCGCCATGGAACCCAAACCCGGTTGGACGCGGACAAATGAACGGGGACGGTGGTATTTCCGTAATGCCAATCCATTGTCTACAGCAGACGCAAAGAAGAAATTTGCCGACGCACGCGCGGCCGGCATTGAGGAGTTGAAGACATTTGCGAACACGAGAATGAACATCAGCCGCAGCCCAACGCGCGTAAGGCTCCAATTCAATGGAAAGTTCAGGGAAACGACGATTCCCGAGTTCCTGACCGAAGGTGAGCAAGACAACATCGGTTCGGAAAACCATCGGCGCTTTTTGGCGGTCGAGAAAATCAATGGCGATTTCGACACGAATGCGCTCGACGAAGAATCGCACTGACCGCGGATTGTCCCTACACGCGGAAACCGATAGATTAATCGTCAACGATGAAGGGCGGACTCCGTGGAGGACTCGTACCATGCAACTCTGGCATTATTTGATCGCGATTTTCACACTCGCCCAATTCGTGCTGCCAGTCGCAGCCAACGAGCCGGATGCAACCGACATGATCACATGGGAGCGCATTAGAGGAAAGCCGGGCGGAGGCTCTGACGGCATCACATTGTGGGCGGACGGCCGCTCAGAAATTCTTGTCCAACGCGGCGGAGCGCCCATGAGACCGAATCCTGGCTGGACAGTGACCAACGACACAGCATGGTCATATTACCGGAAATCCAGTCCTTTGTCTCGAACAGACGCGAAAAAGAAGTTCACCGATGCGCTGGCCGCGGGTATCGAGCAACTAAAGACGTTCACCCCAAAAGGAATAATCTTCGACCCGGGCGCAACAGTGGTAAGGGTCCAACTCAATGGAAAGCTAAAGGAAACCGTACTTCCGGAATTCATGAATGAAGGGGAGAAAGACGACAAGGGGTCGGAAAACCACCGGCGGTTTTTGGCGGTTAAGGAGATCTTAGGAGAATTTGAAACGGACGCTTTTGAAAAACAGAAGTAGCGGCGGAATGCGTGCGAGCACAAATCAGGAAGGGTTGAATTCAACGGTTGGACCTGGTTGATGTTCTCTCGGGGGAAACATAATGGCTGTTCGCCGAAAAACACGAATGCGCGCGCAATCAAGATCTCATTATCGTTGCAGGCTAGAAGCGTTAGAAAGTCGGTTGCTATTCAATTTGGACGTGAACGTCGACGGAACGGCGCAATGGACCGCTTCCGACGGGAGCACAAACCACGCGATCCCGAATGCAATCGTGGAGATTCGCGAAGTCAGCCCGCCAATCGTGCTGGCCGCGACGCAGACGGATGCGTCGGGCAATATCGTCGGTACCAGTTTTCCATACGATCTGACAGACGTCCGTTCAATCGTTCAATCCAAGGGAGTGGCCTCATGGCCGGCTGGTGCAAGAACATGGACTCTATCGGTTGTTCGGCACGATACGCTATCCTTCAGGCGCGTATCCCGCATGAGAAGACCATCGGTAAGCCGAATGCGGAAAATCCGCACGTCCGGTTTGAAAGCGGACCTCAGGAAACGGAGCCGGCGCGGCACTGCGCGTGAGGTATAACAATGAGCGACGGCGGACGATTTCTGACTCGGCTTGCTCTCCGCGCTATCAGCGCCGCGCTACTCCTCGCGGCTATCTGTCTGGTGGCGAGGATGTTTGGTCCGTCGAGGCTCATAAATCCCGTTCAGCGCATGCTCACCATGCTGTTCTCGATGCTGTTGTTCACGTGCGGCTACTTTGTTTTCAAACTTGCCGGTCATCCAGACGACGCCGGCCAAAAGCGCCGCTGGCCGCGTTATTCAATGCGGACGCTGTTCGTGGCGGTGACGGTCGTTGCCATATGGTCGGCTTTGGCATTCTCACAGGCAACGCAGTGGCAGGAATGGAGAAGGCGGCACCACCACGAAAGCTTAATCGATGCGATCATCAAGACATTGAACCCACCGCCAAGCATTGATTAGGGGCCATCTTTTTCCTCCAGCACCCCGACAACCACGGTCCCAGGGGGTGAAATTAGAATGTAAAAAATCTTTGCGCCGTTTTAATTCTCTCCGGAGATCGATAAGATCTTCGGAGACTTCGATACTTATGCTTTTGCAACGGAAAACTAGCGCGGCGTGATTGCTATCGTGTTGGCTTGAGATACGATGTAGCCATTTTACAGCAAGGTCCAGGACAATGAAGATTTTGCGTCACGCGAACGTGATCGGCGTGATCGCCGTCGTCGGTTCGACTGTCTTGGCGGCTCGCCCGGAGAATGTCGAGGTCATCACGTGGGAGTCGCGCAACCAAGAGTCGGATGGCGTCTTCGAGCGCCTGATCGTTGGGTCAAACGGACGGTCGGAGATCCTCGTTGCACGTCTGGGAAAGCCGGGGAAGCCAAAACCAGGCTGGACGGTTCGAGATGACGGATTGAGATCGTATTACCGGAGAATGAACCCGCTGCCTGAAGCCGAAGCCAAGAGACGGTTTACCGACGCGGTCGCGGCCGGCGTCAAAGAACTTCAGCCTTTTCCCTCAAGCGACGACGACGATATCGCGGTGGTGGTGACAATCCGAGGCAGCAGTTCGACGACAGAATTCGTCATCCCTGCCTCCGCCTGCGACCAGCAAAGTGACAACAACCGGTCCGAGAATCACCGGCGATTTTTTGCCGTCGAAAAGATCTTGGGCTCCTTTGACGTCGACGCGTTCCAAAGCCTTGCAAACGGCGCTGAGCCCGAGCCGGACATGATTTCGTGGTGGGTCGGCGGCGGTGGGCCCGGAGACGGTTCCAGGTGCCTGACGCTTTGGTCTGATGGCACGTCGGAAACAATCGTCGAAAGTTCTGGCGGGCGAATGAAGCCTAAGGCTGGTTGGACTGTCACGAAAACCTCCAATTCCTCATTTGGCTTCAGCACCTATCGGCGCGAAAATCCCGTTCCTCCTTCAGACGTCAAGAAAAAGTTTCGCGCGGCGGTGGCGGCGGGCGTCGAACAGTTGAAGTCGATCAAACCCCGCGGCATAGTTTTCGACGCTGCTTCGACCGTCATAACAATGAGAGTTCGTGGCCGCTACAAACAAGTCGCCGTTTCGGCCGCAACCAGCGCGATCGAACCAGCGAAAGTCAAGTCGGAGAACTATCGGCGCTTCCTGGCGATTCGGGATATTTTGGGGACATTCGACACGGACGCATTCGAAGTGCCACCCGCTGTCATTCCGCCGCGCGATCCGAACAAGTTAAGCATGATTTCGTGGGAGGTGATCCATGGTCCGCCCGAGGGTGGCTCTGATCGTGTGATCCTTTGGGAAGATGGACATTCTGAATTCGTGGTGAAGCGCTCCGGAAATTCCCAAAAAGTAAAGGCGGGCTGGACAGTCGAGAGTAAGGATGGCTGGAAGTACTTCCGAAAAGTCGATTCGCTCTCGGAAGCTGAAGGACGCGATAAGTTCAGCCTCGCTCAATCCATGGGCATCAACAGACTAGTGAAAGTGCCGGCGAGACGATCCAACGTCAAAGAGATACATCTCACGGTCCGCTGGGCGGGAAAGGAGAACAGCACGATACTCCCTGAGTTCAAACCCGGCGATGAAACCGACAACTACGTCCACGCAAACAACGTGCATTTTCTCCAAATCGAGCAGCTCTTGAGCGGGTTTGATACAAACGCCTTCGAGGCTCAAAAATAGCTATTCTTACCGCCGCCTTCGCTGTCCACCCGCTTAGCAGGGTCCGCCTGCCAAACGAACTTAAACCGGAGAATCTTAAATGCGACTGAGCAAACACCGTCGGAGGCGGCCGAACCAGTGCTTTCGCCATCGTTACAGTATCGAGCCGCTCGAATCGCGGCTGCCACTGACAAGTACGCTGTCCGTAATTGGAACGGCGAAGTGGACAGACTCACTTGGCGGCACACACCCAATCGAAGGAGCATACGTGGAGATCCGTCAGGGCGTCACGGGCAGGGCGATTGCGCCACATTAGGTAATGTGGCATACTTTGGCAACGCGGTGTTTGTGGTCGCGAGGGGGGCTCGCGCGATGAAGACTGCGATCGTCCAGGAGGGATGCCATGACGCGACTCACGACCGCTCGGATCGAGG
>JACQFF010000012.1 GCA_016200205.1 Planctomycetia bacterium | reverse complement strand
GGCACCATCCGCAGGATGGTCGGGGAGCAAAATGGGACCGTCCCCTTGTCCGAGCCGTCTCACATGCCGGATTCGTCGGCCGATGGGCCGTACAGCGCGGGCACCGGAACATTATTCAGCCGCAGATAGACACACAGGTGAGCCCGGTGATGGATGCTATGATTGAGCACGAAGCTGCGTAGCACCCCGACGCGCGGCATCGTGAAAATCGTCTTGCCGCCGCTGAGCAGTGACCAGCTCTGGAGCAACCGGGAGTCATCGGCCTTGGCAATGGCCGCACGTGCGGCAGCGACGTTTTTGTCGAAAATGTCCAGAATAGCTTTTCGGGAAGTCGCAGCCGGAGTTTTATAAATCTGGCCGCCTGGCGGAGCCACGTCGAACGACGGCTGGTTCAAGCTGACATCGACCCAGCCGGGAATCTCGGCCAAATGCATGCCGACCCAGCCGATGGTGTTTGATTTCTCGTGGGCCTTCCAGGCCAGCTTGTCGTCTGGAATCCGCTCCAGGACTTTGCGAGTGTTGGCCATTTCGTGATCGAATTCCGGCAGCAAGGTTTGGCTCAGGCTCATAGGGTCCTCGTGGGAAGACGCAGAGGTTAATTCCAACTTATACAATACTAAACGGGACGGGAGTACGGGAGTCGTTTTTACATCTCCCCTAGCGAACTAATTCCCCGATTGGTCTGTTGTGGCGCGCGTCGCCAGCAGAGCCTGCGTTGCCCAGCCGGCCGTTGACAGGCGCTGGGCGTAGCTATCGGCGCCGGAAGGCCGGGTGGTGGCGGGCCAGCCGCCGTCGGGTTCTTGCGTGGCAATCAAATACTCGCGGCCGCGCCGCAACATCGATGTCAGATCTTCTTGATTCACTTGAGAATTCAGAGCCAGCACGACCAATGCCGTGTCGAATACTTCTGATGGCGAGGTCACGAATGGGCCCCAGCCACCCTCGGACGATTGGCCAGTGCGGATGAGTTTGAGGCATTGCTCGCGCTGGTCCTTGGCCGCCGGCCCTGTGCTTTCGGCGAGCGCCCATAACGTAGCCGCGCCATCCAGCACGCCGACGACAGGCGCGTGCTCGAACCATTCGTCGGATTTGGCGATGGCCGCGCGATACTTCGCCGCTTCACTGGCCGCGAGAGTGCGGCGCGCCAGATAGGTTGCCAAGAAGGGCCCATATGTGACCGGAGAGCCAATACTTCCCGGCGCGTCGGTCTCCCAACTGCCGTCGGACCTTTGCAATTCGGCAATCGAGCTGGCGGCTTTTTCCAGAGCCTCGCGATTCAGCAGCACGCGGGCGCTGTTGGCGCCGACGAGCGCGGCCGCGAACTGAATGCGGGCCAGCTTTTTATCCTTGAACGGCCCGTCGGGACCATTTTCGTCCCACCGCTCGGGCGTGGCCAAAAATCGCAACGTATCCTCTAGCGGTTTTCGATCCATCAAATCGCCCGCGCGCATCGCCGCCATCAATGCCCGGGCCGCATCGCCATTATTGTGGCACGAATAGCACTTATGTTCCTCGGTCCACTTGGGGACTTCGATCGACAGGTAGGCCAAGGCCCGACTTTCCGGAGTTGACGGGCGATCTTCTTGGGGCGTTACCAACGCCGTCCATTGCAAAAGCACGACCAGGGCCCCTGCTGAAAATCCGATCGCGATTTTGCCGCCGCGGGGGGCCATGGCCATGAGACTCAAATGCGTTCGATGATCGTGGCCGTGGCCATGCCGTGGCCGATGCACATCGTCTGCAGGCCGAGCGTGCCGCCCGTCGTTTCCAGGCCAACCAGCATCTTGGCGAACAAGCCGGCGCCGGTCGCGCCAAGCGGATGACCATGGGCGATCGCTCCGCCCCAGGGATTGACTTTTTCCGGATTCGCTTTCAATTCGCGCGTCCAGGCAAGCACGACCGAAGCAAAGGCTTCATTGATTTCGACCCAATCCAAATCATCGATCGCCAGCCCGGCTCGTTTGAGCGCTTTGATGGTCGCCGGAACCACGCCGGCCAATTGCAAGGTAGGATCATCGCCGACGGCCACGCGCGCCAAAAACCTCGCCCGCGGCCGCAAGCCCTCGCTGCCAGCGACTTCGCGATCGGCGATCAGCACGGCCGCGGCGCCGTCGGAGATTTGACTCGAATTGGCCGCCGTTACCACGCCATTTCCAGCGGGTCGAAACACGGTGGGCAGCGAGGCAATTTTCGCCGCATCGAGCGTATCTCGAATGCCCTCGTCGCGCGTGAGCGTCACCTGGATGCCGGCGACGTCGAGGCCCAAGGTGGGCAGAATTTCGCGGTTGCGCTTCTCACGCGCCGCAGCGCTCGCCCGGCGGTGGCTCTCCATCGAAAACTCATCGACATCTGTGCGCGTAATGCGATATTTTTCGGCCATCCGCTCGGCACTTTCGCCTTGATGAATCAAATTGAACTTCGCTAGCTCGGGATTGAGCCGGTCGAGCCCGCCCACGTCGCTGAACATCGGCGCGCGGGTCATGTGTTCCACGCCGGCGCCAATCGAGTATTGCGCGTCGCCGGCCGCGACCTGCTGAGCGGCGAAATGGATCGCCTGCTGGCTGGAGCCGCACATGCGGTTGAGCGTGACCGCCGGCACTGCCACCGGAAAGCCCGCCAACAGCACGGCCAGACGACCGACGTTGGCCCCTTGTTCGCCGGCTTGGGTCACGCAACCGGTGACCACGTCTTCGATTTTCGCGGGCGCCACTTTGCTTCGCTGGCACAACCCGGCCAAGGCACCGGCCAGCAGCGAGTCGGGCCGGGTCTCGCGAAAGGCGCTCCCTTTGCGGCCAAACGGGGTCCGCACCGCTTCGATAACAACTGCTTGGGGCATGATTTGTCTCCCTTCGAATGAATCGCCGGATTTGCGACCTGGCTGGTCCCTCAATTCTAGCAATCACCGTCAAGCAATTGAGGGCAGAGAGCAAAATTTATGTCGCCGTCGTGCGGGCGAAGTAATCGCCATATTTCTCTCGCAGCGCGGTTTTCAAAAACTTGCCGGCCGACGTGCGGGGAATTTCGGATGCAAACTCGATCGCGTCGGGCAGCCACCATTTGGCAAATTGCGGCCGGATGAATTCGATCAATTCCTTGGGCGTGGCGGTCCGATCTTTCTTCAACACGACGACGGCCAGCGGCCGCTCGGCCCATTTGGGATGCGCCGCCGGGATGACCGCCGCTTCGGCCACGGCCGGGTGCCCCATCAGCGCGTTCTCCAGTGCCACCGAGCTGATCCATTCGCCGCCTGACTTGATCACGTCCTTGGCCCGGTCCTGCAAGTGCAGACAACCGAAACCGTCAATCGACACAATATCGCCGGTGCGAAACCAGCCGTCATCGGTGAACGAAGTTTGGGCGTCGGGACGATTGTAATAGCCGCTGGCGATCCAGGGGCCGCGTACTTCGAGCTCGCCCATTGCGCGGCCATCCCAGGGGATCAAGCCATTTTCGTTGCGTGCCCTGATCTCGACCAGCGGGCAGGGGCGGCCCTGTTTGGCGCGAAAGGCAAATTGCTCGTCGCTCGAGGCATTGGCCAGGCGGTGCGGCATGCTGCCGATCGTGCCGACCGGACAAAGTTCGGTCATGCCCCAGGAATGCAGGATTCGCAAACCGTGCCGCTGTTGATAACCCTCGATCATGCTCCGCGGCGCCGCCGAGCCGCCGGTCAAAATCGTGCGCAGGCTCGAAAGGTCGTGAGCGTCCGGATCGGCATCCAGAATCTGCAATATGCCCAACCAAATCGTCGGCATTCCAGCCGTGATCGTGACTCGCTCGTTTTCCAGCAAATCGAGCAAGCTCGGCGGATCGAGATGCGCTCCAG
>JACQFF010000244.1 GCA_016200205.1 Planctomycetia bacterium | reverse complement strand
GGCGGCATGTTCAGCGTGCCCGATGTACCCCAGCGCGAGTCGCGGACCTTTCAAGCCTTTGCCGTTCAAGACGACCTCAAGCTGACTCCCAAAAAGACCACGGTAAACGCAGGGTCCGCCAAGGCGGGTGCCGCCGAGCCCGCGGCTAAAGCGACCGCCAAACAGCCGGCCGCGGCCGCCAAGAATTCGCCGGCGAAAAGCGCGGTTCCGGCGAAGGAAAATCTGGCGCAGCCCGCCGCGCCACGCGCTAACGCGGCCGCTGGGGCCTCTGGCAAGTCCGCCCCAAAAACCTCCGTGATTGATTTGCAATTGGCACCCGACGCCGATCCTGAAGTGGCTTGGCACGACTATTTTTCAGCCCACCCGGAGTTGAAGCCCGAAGCGGTCCGCGAAACAGTTCGCCAACTGATGCACCAGCGGCAGTTTGCACAAGTCATCGGCTTGCTCCGGGCGGCTTTGCGTGACGGTCTGCCGCAGCCTTGGATGTACGAGGCGATGGGACTGGCCATGCAGGCCGGCGGCAGCTCGAAGCGGGAAATCGAACGAGCGCTGATGTCGGCCGTCGACTTTGGCGAGAGCACGGAAGACTTGATGTACGTGGCCCAATACATGGCCCGCAGCGGTTTGGAAATCCGCGCTTTGAAAGTCTTTCACCAGGTCGCGATGGTCGAACCCTTGCGGCCCGAGCCGTACTTGTTTGGCTTGCAATTGGCGCAGCGATTGAATGACCTGGAGGGGATCAAGTGGTCGAGTTTGGGAATCTTGAAGCAAGCCTGGCCCAAGGATAAGAACGACGTGGTGCAAAACGCCTCGCGCGCCGCGGCCGCGACGTTGGAACAGCTCAAAGCCGAAAAACGATTGACCGAAGCCGTGGAGTTTCAAGCCCAGCTCGATCAAGCCAAGGTCCGCGACTGTCTGGTCAAAGTCACGTGGACCGGGGAGGCCGATGTGGACCTGCTTGTCGAAGAGCCTGCCGGCACGATGTGCACGTTCCGCAATCCACGCACCACTGCCGGCGGTGTCATGCTTGGCGACGTCGCGTCGCGCGAGGGTCGCGGTTCGCCCGACGGCTTGAGCGAAACCTATGTCTGTCCGGAAGCGTTCAACGGCACCTATCGAGTTCTTTTGCGCCGCGTGTGGGGCAAAATCACGGCGGGCAAGGTCACCGTCGACGTCTATTCTCACTACGGAACCAAAGATCAGAAGCACCTTCGCCAGCAGATTCCCTTGGGGGATCAAGACGCGTTGGTCGTGTTCGATCTCCAGGATGGGCGGCGGAAAGAGCCGCTGGCCGAGCAGCAATTGGCCAACGCCGCCGCGGGCCAGGTGGCTGTCAATCAAGCGATTCTCGCCCAGCAAATCAATAACCTTCCCGGTTCGCAGTCGGCAGGCGTCAATTTGAGCGCTTCGCGGCAAGCCGCTTTCGGCTTCCCATTCATCCAGCAGAGTGTTGGCTACCAGCCGATCATTATCGCCCTGCCCGTCGGAGCCAGAATGACCGCCTCGGGCGTCGTTTCGGCGGATCGGCGCTATGTGCGGGTCTCGCCCATTCCGTTCTTCTCACAGATAGCCAGCGTAACGACCTTCAACTTACAACAGGGCGTCACTGGCACTCAGCCGGGCACGACCGGCGGCGGCGGTGTCGGAAGCGGCAACGGCGGCGGCGGGTTCGGCGGCGGCGGCGGCCAGCAACAGAACAACGGTCGGTAAATGTCGTGCACCGAGCGTGCAAGCCCAGGGATTGCTATCCCTGGGCTTACGATTTGCGCGCTATTTTTTCGCGTCGCGCACCAAACCCGGATAAACGTCCAAATCCAGCGGCTCGGTCAAACCGGCTTTAAGCCGCTCGACCGCGATGGCTCCCATCACCGCGTTGTCGGTGCACAGCGCCAAGGGCGGGATGTAAAGCGCGATGCCGCGGCGTTTTGTCTCTTCGGCCAGGCGGCCGCGCAGCCGGGAATTGGCGGCCACGCCTCCGCCGACGCACAACACGCAAAGGCCGGTGCGCTCGGCGGCCAAAAGCGCTTTGGCGACCAGGCAGTCGACCACGGCTTCCTGAAAACTGGCCGCCAGATCGGCCACGGTTTGCTCGTCCACCGGCCCGGTCATCGCCACGGCCCCGGGTGGGGCAAGGCGGTATCGCACGGCCGTTTTCAAACCGCTGAAACTAAAGTCGAGCCTATCGGAGTCGACCAGCGGCCGGGGGAGTGCATGGGCGCGCGGATTGCCGCGCTTCGCGGCGCGCTCGATCGAGGGCCCGCCTGGAAACGGCAATCCCAGCAGGCTGGCGACCTTGTCGAACGCTTCGCCGGCCGCATCGTCGATCGTGCCGCCCAAGAGCTCAAAATCCAGCGGCGTCGCGCAGCGGTAGAGACTCGTATGCCCGCCGCTGACGATCAGGCCCAGGCAGGGAAAAACTTCTTGTCCGGCCGCCAGTCGGCATGCGTAAATATGCGCCTGCAAATGGTTGACGGCGATCAAAGGCAGTCCGCGGGCCAGGCACAGTGCCTTGGCTGCCGCGAGGCCCACCAGTAGCGAGCCGGCCAGCCCCGGCGTATTGGCCACGGCCACGGCATCGAGTTGGTCGACGCGCAAGCGAGCCCGCTTGAGCGCTTCGTCGATGACCGGCAAGATTCGCTCCATGTGGGCTCGCGAAGCGATCTCCGGCACCACGCCGCCGAAGCGCTCGTGCAAATGCTCCTGCGAAGCCACGACGGAGGCCAACACCTCGAGCCCGTCGGTCACGACCGCCGCGGCGGTCTCGTCACAGGTGGTTTCCAGGATCAGGAGGTTCTTCACGAATTGTGCGGTCCCAGTGAGCTCGACTTTATCCGACAGATGAATTCCGGGGTCACGGCCTACTTCGAATGGGAATTGTAGTCTTGGCTTACCGTCGATATTTTGACTAGGGAAATGGGGTTCAGCGAATCAATGAGTTGGTCACGCGAGTACGTCGCGCACGCGTATTGGGGACTGATCGCACTGATATCGTTCGTCGGTTCGGGTCAGCCTTTCTCGGCGAACCATTTCTCATGCTTGGCGAACAATCGCTCGGAACGCTCTGATATCGCCAGGTCCGGATACATTGGCTCCGTTAATTTCTCGTGCTTGGCGATACCGTTTAATAACTCGCTGGCGTAACCGCGGCCTTCTCCGTAAACAGTTTCGATCCACGCAACGCATTTGACGTCCACGGTGCAGCACACGACGTTGTAGAAGACTGGATAGACGGCTTTACCCTCTCTATGAAAGCCAAGGTAAACGTCGGTCGCGGTATAACCGCCATCCCGTTCACACTCGATTTTAAACACGTCGAGCCGCTCTGTATGAAATGCTGGTTTCATAGTCGGACTCCTCGAATAATCGGTTCACCAGTTTCGTTTCAGTAATTGGGCCGGCGCGGTTCAGTGACCGTGTTGGCCGAAGCCCATATCGATCATCCTACCCCATCGCGCACGAAAAAGCCGCCTTTCGGCGGCTCTCGTCCCACCACGGTACTCCCGGCTGGGTCTAACTTCCTCGAGCGACGTTGCCACGCCTTAGAGCCTTTGCGTTGCCGTGGCCACTTGTCCTGGGCGACTCCTGGGGAGGCCCTCATTGCGCTCGGGCGAGTTCTTGCGTCAGGTAGTCAATCGCTTTTTGCAGTTGTTTATCGACAAAGGCCACCTTTATATCGTCTTTGGGCTTGGCGTCCGCGGGCTGACCCGGCGCGTCGGCAACTGGCGCGGCGGGGGGCTCCGGTTTTGTCACGGCGACTGCTTTCGCGTGTTTGCCGACCAGGACGTCGCGATCGCGGCGGTTGTGGATCAATTGCTCGATCTGACCGACGCTGAGCTTGAGTTCGAAGCCCGAGTCGGGCATCACGCCCCATTCGTCCGATTCTTTTGCGTCGGGGAAGCGGTGAATGTTCTTTCCGCTTGGACGAAGGTAGCTGGCCGTGGTCAACTTCAAGGCGCTTTTCCCACCTTCCAGCTCGATGACGTTTTGCACGCTGCCTTTGCCCCAAGTGCGCTCGCCGATCACAACGGCCCGTTTGTGATCTTGCAGGCATGCCGCCACGATTTCGCTGGCGCTGGCGCTGTAATGATTGACCAGGACGGCAATCGGAAAGCCTTCGAACGTGCCGTCCTTTTGGGCTTCCCAGATCCGTTCGGGCGTGTTGCGTCCCTGCGTGCTGACGATTCGGCCGCTGGCGATAAACAAGTCGCTGACTTCGATGGCCGTGTTGAGCAGTCCGCCGGGATTAAATCGCAAGTCGATAATCAGTCCCTTCAGACCCTGGTTCGAAAGATCGACGAGCGCCTTTTTGAGATCCTGGGCCGTATCCCGACTGAAGGCGGAAATCCGGACGAGGCCAATGTGCTTGTCGTGGTCGAGCATGAAATCCCAACTGTCGTCGCTCTTGCGCTTGTCGCCCAAGACGGTCTCGATGTGCACCCACTCGCGGGTAATCGAAACTGTCTCACGATCAGTTGAGCCGGCGTGTTGGACCGTCAGCGTGACATTCGAGCCGGCGTCGCCCTTGAGTTGCTTGACGGCGTCGTCGATCGCCAGTCCTTTAGTGCTTTGACCGTTGATTTCTAGAATCCAATCGCCCGATTCGAGACCCGCGCGATAAGCGGGCGTGCCGATCAAGGGGCTGATAATCTTCAGTTGCCCCTCTTCCATGCCGATCTGAATGCCGATGCCGCCGAACTGGTTTTCGACGGTGGTTTTGAAGCGGCCAATATCTTTGGGGCTGATGTAGTTGGAATAAGGATCCAGCTCGGCGAGGATGCCGTGGATGGCCGCTTCCATCAGTTCCCGCCGACTGACGTTCTTGACGTAGTTGCGTTCGACCTGGTCGAGCGTGTCGGCGAAGATTTGATAGAGCTCGTAATCGTCCTCGGCCGGTTTTTTGGCCGGTTCTTCACCGCAGGCGCGGCTGGCCCCGGTCGCAATGGCCAAGAATACAACGAGCGAAAAGCAAAGCCCACGGCGACGTTCCATCGATCGGCCTCCTGAAAACTGATCCGAAAAGGCGTCTTGAAACACACGCAAACCAAGCGAGATTGGACAGGTTCGCCCACTTTACTCAAATTGCAGTATAGGCAGGCTTTGCGCAAGCGGCAATAACGGATTGCGCCGGTTAGATCCGGCAGTGATGGACCCAGGCCGGCGGAACATTGGGCCAGATCCAATCGCGCTGGATTTCATACGGCTTGAGGATGCCCTCAAGCGCGGCTCCGATGCCGCGCAAGCGAGCCTTCTCGGCCGGGCCGCTGACCAAGGCTCGCGCCGGTCGAATGGCGATGTACTCGAAGAATGAGAGCGTGCCGCCCGGTCGCAAGAGCCTGGCGAAGGCCTCGAGAATCCGCTCAACGTCGGCCACTGTAAAATTGTTCAGCGGCAAGCCCGAGATAATCAGGTCGTAGAGCTCGCCGGGCGGCAGATCCTCGACCTTCTGGTGCAGCACTCGCGTTCGCTTGGCGACGCGTTGGAAGGCCCCTTCCGAGGCCAGCCGCTCTCGCAGCCGCCGCACGAATTCGTCGTTCAATTCGACCAGGTCGAGTTGGTCTTTCGGGCCGAGTTGTTTCACGATGCTAGCGGTCACCGCGCCGGTGCCGGGACCGACCTCCAAGATCCGCCGGGCACCCGTGCCATGGCCCACGTAGCGAGCCAAGGCGCGACCCAGGAATCGGCCGCTGGGCAGCACCGCGCCGGTGGTATGAAACTGCTGGCGAAACTGCCGCCAAAAAACCCGATGATCGTGAAACCACGTGGACATGGCAGCCTTATAACCCGTCCTGCGGGGAATCTCAAGGTGGCGCGGCCAAGATGTCGCGGCCAAGAGCCATTCGCCGCCAGGGGGGCAAATGTTGGCGAAAACTTGCGTCTCGCCCCCGCCCGCGATAGGTTATCCCTTCGTGCCCGCTGCGTCAAAAATTGCAAGCCAGGAGTAGTAGCCATGTTTTTGAAACTGATCGTCATCACGGCCGTGCTGGTGGCATGCAGCTTTCGAGTCGGACTGGCCGACGAGTTGGGCGAAGAGGGTTTTGCCGATTCGGACGGAGTTAAGATTCATTACGTCACGACGGGTAAGGGCCCGTTGGTCGTGATGATCCATGGATTTCCGGACTTCTGGTATACGTGGCGGGCCCAGATGCCGGCACTGGCGAAGCACTTTCAAGTCGCGGCCATCGACATGCGCGGCTATAACTTGAGCGACCAGCCAAGCGGCGTCGAGAATTACGCCATGCCCAAGCTCGTCGGCGACGTCGACGCCGTCGTGAAACACTTCAAAGTGGACAAAGCCGTGATCGTCGGGCACGACTGGGGCGGGATGGTGGCTTGGATGTATGCCGCGACATTTCCCGACAAAGTCGATCGCTTGATCATTTTGAATTTGCCGCATCCCAATGGCCTGCGGCGCGAATTGGCCAACAACCCCCAGCAGCAGAAAAACTCGCAGTACGCCCGAGACTTTCAAAAACCGGACGCCGCCTCCAAGGTCACGCCCGAACTGTTGACGTTTTGGGTGAGGGACCCCGAAGCGAAAAAAAAATATCTGGAAGCCTTTAAGCGGTCGAGCATGGAAGGGATGCTCAACTATTACAAGGCCAATTATCCGCGCGAACCGTACAGCGATTCGGACGAGCCAAAATTTCCGCCGATCAAGTGCCCGGTGTTGATGTTCCACGGCTTGAAGGACACGGCATTGCTGCCTGGGGCGTTGAACGACACGTGGAACTGGCTGGACAAGGATTTGACATTGATCACGATACCCGGCGCCAACCATTTCGTGCAGCAAGATGCCGCGGACAAAGTGACCAAGGCCATGGTGAGTTGGTTGACGACGCAATAATTGCCGGATCCCGTTGCAAAGCTGCCGGAGATTGTTGCAAAGTTGCCGAATCTTGTTGCAAAACCCTCTCCCGCCGGGAGAGGGTAGGGTGAGGGCCGATTTCCTTGTGACTTTTGTCAAGCGAGCGTCACCAATGGCTCTACTCGAATTCAGCATTACCCCCTTGGGCGTAGGTGAAAGCGTCAGCAAGTACGTGGCCCGTTGTGTCGACATTATCGACAAGAGCGGGCTGGACTACCGGCTGCACGCCATGGGCACGGAAGTCGAGGGCGACGTCGGGCCGCTGTTGGATTTGCTCACGCGGTGCGTGGAAGCGCTGGCGGTGGATTGCGATCGCGTTTCCGTGTCAGCCAAGCTCGACTACCGCAAAGGCCACCCCGGAGCGCTGGCCGCCAAGGTAGCCAGCATCGAAAAGCGCCTCGGCCGGGCGGTCAAGAAGTAGCGAAACAACCCTTTTTTTGTATGGGAACGACGAATGCGTTGGAGCTGCACCTGCTGGATCTGGATACTGTTCGCTGCGGGATGCAGCGGAAACTTGCCGAAAGGCGAGCCGCCAATTAATTCCAAGATTGGACAACAATGCGAGGTCCAATTCCGCCGCGATGCTCTGGGAACGGCTGCGAACCTGCCAGTATCGCCTCAAACTGGCGAAATCAATGGCGCCTCAGTACATATCTACGGGAAACTAAAGCGGGTGATCGGCGAGTGGATCGTCCTGGGTGACGACAAGGCCGAGTACGTAATCCCCACGCACGCTATCCTGTTCTTGAAATTTGACGGGCAGGCAGCCGCCAAATAGCCCAATTCAAACTGACCCGCTCTGGTCAGTTCTCAACGCCTAGCAGCCTCGTCCGCCGCCACTCTATAATCAGGTTTTCCCGCGTGTTCCCTGGAATGCCCTGCGGATCGATCCGGTGATTTCTTCCGCGCTACTCCCGATTGCCGACGAGCTGCGCCGCGTGGTCGGCGGCGAGAATGTGCTGGCGGCGCATTCGGACCTGGTCGTTTACGAGTGCGATGGATTCGTGATCGAGAAGAATTGCCCCGACGTGGTCGTGTTTCCACGGTCGACCGAGGACGTGGCGGCAATCGTCAAGATTTGCAATCGGTACGACGTGCCCTTTCTGCCGCGCGGGGCCGGCACCAGCCTGGCCGGCGGCTGTCTGCCGGTCGGCGGCGGAGTGATGATCGTGCTGACGCGGATGAAGCAGATTTTGGAAATCAATTTGCGCGACCGCTATGCCATCGTCCAGCCGGGCGTGGTCAACCTGTGGCTCACCAACGCTCTCAAAGGCACCGGCTATCATTACGCCCCCGATCCTTCCAGCCAGGGCGCTTGTACGATCGGCGGCAATGTGGCGACCAACTCCGGCGGACCGCACACGCTCAAATACGGCGTCACCGTCAATCATACCCTGGGCATCGAAGGCGTGATGACCGACGGCTCGATCGTCGAGTTTGGCGGTCCAAGTGAGGACTCTCCCGGGCTCGATTTGACCGGCACGCTGGTGGGCAGCGAAGGGACGCTGGTGGTGGTGACTAAAGTCTGGGTGCGCCTGACCAGGAATCCCGAGGGCGTCCGCACGATGTTGGGCGTGTTCGATTCGGCCGACGACGCCACGAACTCGATTAGCGCCATCATCGGCGCGGGCATCATTCCCGCGGCGCTCGAAATGATGGATCAAGGAATCTTGGTGGCCGTCGAGGCGGCGTTCCATTTCGGATTTCCACCCGATGCCAAGGCCATTTTGTTGATCGAAGTCGACGGGCTCGAAGCCGGACTCGACGCCCAGCGCGATCGGATCGTCGAGCTCTGCTTGCAGTGCGGAGCTCGCGAGGTGCGGCAAGCCCGCGATGCCGCGGAGCGACTGCTGTTGTGGAAGTGCCGCAAACAGGCCTTTGGCGCCGTGGGTCGGCTGAGCCCCAGCTACTGCACGCAAGACGGCGTGGTGCCGCGCACCAAGCTGCCCTACATTTTACGGCGGATCGGACAGATCGGCGAGAAACACGGCGTGCGGATCGTCAACGTGTTTCATGCAGGCGATGGCAACATCCATCCGATCCTGTTGTTCGACGAACGCGATCCGGCCCAGATCGAGCGGGTGCTCGAGGCCAGCGGCGAGATCCTGGACGAGTGCATTGCCTGCGGCGGCAGCGTGACGGGCGAGCATGGAATCGGCGTGGAAAAGATCAGCTTCATGCGCAAACTGTTCAACGACGATGACCTGGCCGCGATGACCCGACTGCGCGTGGCGTTTAATCCCGACAATCGCTTAAGTCCCGCCAAAATGTTGCCCACGGCCGGGGCGTGCGGCATGGAGCAAAAACACCCCGGGCGGAGAGCCGCGCTATGACCGCAGTGGCCGACATACTGCCGCTGAGCGAAACGCAATCGCCCGACGATCAGGCCACGCTTGTTGCGATCGTTGCCGACGCGCATGCCGCCGGTACGGCCCTGTATCCGATCGGCGGCGGGACGAGTCTCGATTATGGATTGCCGGCTTTGCGGCCCGGCATCGGCATTTCGCTCGCGAAGCTCAATCGCGTGGTCGACTATCCGGCCCGCGACATGACGATTACTGTCGAGGCGGGCATTACGATGGACCAGCTCGCTGCCACGCTGGCGAGCGAACTCCAGATGCTCCCGATCGATGTGCCGCACTCGGGCTTGGCAACGCTGGGTGGAGTTGTTGCCACCGCATTCAGTGGTCCGCGGCGTTATCGCTACGGCACGATGCGCGATTACGTGATCGGCATCAGTGCAGTGGACGGCCGCGGCACGTTGTTCAAGGCGGGCGGCCGCGTGGTGAAAAATGTGGCGGGCTATGACTTTTGTAAGCTGCTCACCGGTTCTTTGGGGACGCTGGGCGTGATCGCACAAGTCACGCTAAGAATCAAACCGCTGCCTCAAAGTTCCGCGTTTCTGTTTTGCGACCTTCGCAACTTGTCGAGTTGCGAGCCCTTGCTTGCCGCCCTCGTCATCTCGCGGACCACGCCCTCGGCAATCGAGCTGCTCGTTGGTCCACACTGGCGAGAAAACGCCGTGCTCGGTCTGTCAACCGCCGGTTCCGTCGGACGATTGGTAGTCGGCCTGGAGGGCACCGCGAGCGAAGTCGAATGGCTCCTTGGGCAATTAACCCAGGAATGGCGCGCCTTGGGCGTGACGGCGAGTCGCGCAATCACCGAACGGGAGGCGACTGAGCTATGGGGCGATTTGCGAGAATTTCCCTCTGCACCCGACGCGCCGCTGGTAATTAAAGCCAGCGTGTTGCCGAGCCGCACGGTGGAGTTTGTTCGGCTCGTACTACAACTCGACCCCCAAGCCTCGATCCAGGCGCACGCCGGGAACGGCATCGTGATCGCACGATTCTCCCAGTTCGACTCGGCCGACGTTTCGCGCGGCTTGATCGGCCGCTTGCAGCCGGCGGCTCGACTGGCCGGGGGCAACGTGGTCGTGCTCTCCAACACGCTTGCCGGCCTGACGCGGCAAGCCGTGTGGGGCAATGCCACCGCCGCGACCCACTGGATGGGCAAAGTCAAAGGGCAGTTCGATCCCAAAGGGCTGCTCAACCCGGGCCGCTTTGTATACGACAACTCTTGAGCCGATCGATGAAACAGTCCGCAGAACATCCCGAGCCATTCGAATCGGCCCCGGCCGCAGCGAGCAACCCGGGCAGTGGCATCGACTATCGTTTGTTCTTGGACTGCGTGCATTGCGGGTTGTGCACCGCGGCCTGTCCCACGTACGTCGAAACGGGTAATGAGAACGACGGTCCGCGGGGTCGCATTTATTTGATGCGCAGCGTGACCGACGGCCGGCTGGAGTTGACCCAAGAAGTTCGGCGGCACTTGGAGCTGTGCCTGGATTGTCGAGCGTGCGAGACGGCGTGCCCCTCGGGCGTGCAATATGGCAAACTGATCGAGCCGTTCCGCGTGGCCATGGAAGCGACGGGCGGCGGGGGAGAAAAGAGCCACGACTGGTTCCATCGCTGGATTTTGTTTCGCTTGTTTCCTTATCCCGAGCGGATGCGAGCCGCGATTGCGCCGGCCCGCTGGGCGCAATTCTTGAGATTAGAACGCCTGGTCGAGTCGCTGGGGTTGTTGAATCTGCTCCCGCCGCGATTGCGGCAGTTGGTGCGAATGTTGCCGCCGTTGGGCAAGCCGGAGCCGGCTTTGCCGGAGTTTCTGCCGGCGATCGGCCCGCGGCGAGCCCGCGTGGCGCTGTTTACCGGCTGTGTTGGCGACGCGATTTTTCGGCCCACCAATTGGGCCACGGCCCGCGTGCTGCAACAAAACGGCTGCGACGTCATCGTGCCGCGGAATCAGGCGTGCTGCGGCGCGATTCATTTTCATGCCGGCAGCAGTGAGCCGGCGCGGGACTTTGCGGACCGCAACGTCAATGCGTTCGATTGCGACGACGTGGACGCGATCATCGTCAACGTCGCCGGCTGCGGTGCGATGCTCAAAGATTACGCCCACCACTGGCACGACCCACGCCAAGACGCCCGCGAGAAATTCGCGCGTAAGGTGAAAGACATCAACGAGTTTCTCGATCAATTGGGGCTGATCCCGCCCGAAGGCGCCATTCGGCTGACCGCCACCTACCACGACGCTTGCCATTTGGGCCATGCCCAAAAACTTCGCGAGGCTCCCAGGCGGCTGCTGGCCAAGATACCGGGCTTGGTCTTGAAGGACTTGCCCGAGACAGATCTTTGTTGCGGGGCGGCGGGCACCTACAACCTCACCGAGCCGGAAATGTCGGCCCGGCTCAGCCAGCGCAAACTCAAAAACATTTTGACGACCGGAGCCCGCGTGGTCATTACCGCCAATGCCGGTTGCCTGTTGCAAATCGCGCGGGAAGCCCGCTGTCAGGGTGAAAAACTCTGGGTCGCCCACACAATTGATTTGCTCGATTTGAGCTATCGGCGCGAGCAACCGCCGCTGTAGATAAGGCGCGAGGCCGGAGCGTGCAGGTTGGAGGACCTAAACCTTTCCAACCCACAGCCTGCGGTCTATTGCCTATATCTTGTTGTCGAACCGCTCGGCGAACGTTTCGATTTCCAGCGCCGTCAAACGCTCGATCACGTCGTGCGGCGGTGGACGACGCAGGGGCTCTTTGGCCAACATTTGGTTGACCAGCCGCGCGGCCCGCGTTGGCAAATGCGGCACGAGGCTTCGCAGATCGCCCGGCAATTCCTGGCGATGTTGCAGGGCCAATTCGGCGATGTCTTCGCCGTCGAATGGCAATCGCCCGGTGAGCATTTCGAACAGCGTCACGCCCAGGCTGTAAACGTCGCTCTTGAAATCGCCGCCCAAGGCCGAGTACAGCATTTCCGGCGCGATGTAACTGATTGTTCCCAGCACCGGGCGGTCGGCCGCCGAGCGGGATTCCCGAACGTGGCGGGCAAAGCCCAAATCGATGAGCGTGACGTGACCCGCCGGCGAAATAAAAATGTTGCTGGGTTTCACGTCGCAGTGCATCCAGCCGGCGCGGTGCAAGGCCTCCAGAGCTTCGGCCACTTGCCGCGCGAACCAAAACGCCAGCGGCAGCTCGAGCGAAACTTGCGCTGGCAAATGTTCAGCGAGCGAGCGCCCCGCCAGAAACGGCATCACCAGGAAATACGGAGGCTCGGTCAGATGGGCGGCCAGAATGGGGATCAAGTGCGGATGCACGACCGTACGGCCGACCTGCGCCTCGCGGGCCAAGATCGCCAGCCCATGCGAATCGTCTTGCCACTGTCCGCGTAGCACTTTGACGGCATAGCTGGCCGGTTGATCGACAGGACCGCCAGCAGGCCGAGCTTGATAAACGCTCGCGAGCTGTCCCTCGCCGGCCAGCCGCACCAGATCCCACGAACCCAGCCGACCGCTGGACCGCGCCGCGCCGGCTTCGCGCGCGGCGCGCGCACTGGTTGATTTTTGCAATTTGGAACTTGAAGCCATGGGCGAGCCGCGAACGGGGAACGAGCGCGGGAAATGGGTCTACGGATTGCATCGGTCATTTGCCGGCCTAAAGTTGAGTGACACTGCGGAGCCGATTTTGCAGCAACTCGTCATTGGGGTGGCCCAGATAACTTTTTATCTGGGTGCCAAAGGCACAGGAGGTCTCCGGGGACACACTTGCGCCGCAATGACCGGAATCTCTCGCTGCGGCCTCAAGTTGCTTCGCAAAACCGGCAACATGTTGTGTGGGTGCCACCGAAGAAATTCTTCAAGTTTCTTGCCCGCGCAGCCGGCCCGTCGATCGCCTCGCGCGGGTGGCCCTTGCGGAGGGCCGGGGCTGCATCCTAAAATTCGTGTTTTCGTACTCGTAGGGATACATCATCATAAGGGAGCCATCATGAGCTTGAAGACGAGTGTGCTGTGGGGTTTGTTGGCCGTTTGCTCAGTGGGCGCATTGGTGGGCTGCAATCAGCCGAGCAACACGAATAAACCAGCGACGACAGCGCCGCCTGAAGGACCCACGGCGAACACCACCGATTCGAAGTAATCGGCTCGCGTGTCGAAATCTCGTTTGGCGACGAATTGAAAAGGGTTCACGTTGATGCGGCGCACACGCGTGGGGATGATAGGGACCGTTGCCGGGCTGTTCGTCAGCGCATTACTGGGCTGTGACATCCGGGACAAGCCCGGCGGCGCTGCCAGTTCGCAAGCCGACAATGTTGCGGCCGGCACCGGCAAGCGCGTTATCCTGCTGACCAATGGAGCCGATCCGTTTTGGAACGCCATGCGGGCCGGCATGCAGGCTGCAGAGAAAGATTTCGATCTCAATGCCGCCGGCCTGCGGACCGTGATGGACGTGAACGACGGGACACCCAAGGGTCAAGTCGATCACTTGAGGCAATATGCCAACCAGACCGATATCGCCGCGGTCGCGGTTTCGGTGACCGATTCGGCCAACGGCGCCATCGCCAAGGCCATGCGAGATTGTCAACGCTCGGGCATCAAGGTAATCACCATCGACTCCGACGTCGATCGAAAGACGAACCGCGATGCCCGTTTCGCATACCTGGGCACCGATAACGTGCTCGGCGGGCAGGAGCTGGGAAAGGCAGCCGCCGGCATTCGACCGCAAGGCGGCAAATACGCCACCTTCGTCGGACTCAAAGGTGCCGCCAACGCCATCGAACGCATCTCCGGCTTTGCCCAGGGGGCTGGGCCAAAATTCGTGCAGGCCGAAAATCTGGGTGACGACATGGATCTGAGCGTGGCTCTGAAAAACGTCAAGGACGCCTTGGACCGCAATCCTGATCTCGACATGCTGGTGGGGATCTGGGCCTATAACGCGCACGCCATCGTCGACGTCGTCAAACAGCGGGGCGTTCGCGACAAAACCAACATCGTCGTGTTCGATGCCTCGCCCAAGGCCATTGGACACATGACCGAAGGCAATATCGACGCCATGGTCGTGCAGAATCCGTACGACATGGGCTACTGGGGTACGCGGCTGATGAAGGCCCTGGTCCAAAACGATCAAGCCACGATCCACGACATGTTGCCGGCCTACGATCCCCGGATGCACGCCTTTACCGATCGCGAGGGCGATCTGCTGGTCACCGGCCTGCGGGTTGTGTATCCCGACGCGGGCTCTCCCTTGAAAAAAGAGGTATTCGCGCCGACCACCGAGTTCTTGTCCTTAAGCGATTTCAAAAAGTGGTTATCCTCACATAACCTCACTGGATCATGAAGTCTTCGCCTGGCGGCGACTCGACCGGATTGATCTCGCGACTCGCTCGCCAACATTCTAATGAGCTGGGGCTGCTGGCCGCAATCGTCGTGGTCGTCGCAATCACCACCACTTTCAGCGATGCGTATCGCGAGAAGCCCCTGCAAAATGTGCAAGAGATTCTGCGTCAGACGGCCCTGCTGGGCGTGTTTTCCTTGGGCGCCGCGATCGTGATCATCTCCGGCGGCATCGATCTGTCGAGCGGTTCGGTGATCGCCTTCAGCGGCTCGGTGTGCGCCGCGATCATGTTGGCGCTGGCGCCGGTGGACGACGCGGGTAATCCGATGACGCGGAACCTGGGTAGCGGCGTGTTTGCAATTGCGATCGCGGGCACGCTCTTGACCGGGTTTTTGATCGGCACGCTGCACGCGTGGTTGATCACCGTGGTCGGGCTGCCGCCGTTTGTCGCCACGTTGGCTTCGCTTGTTGGGCTGCGCAGCCTGGCCCGCGTGTTCGTGCAGGAAGTCAATTCCTCGCTGACCGTGACCGGCAAGACGACGCAAATCTACGTCAACGACGAAACGTTCAATCGGCTCGGCGCGACCTGGTGGATTCCGCTTGGTATTTTCCTAGTGCTCAGTTTGCTGTCCTGGGTGCTGATGAGCCGCACCGTGGTTGGCCGGCATTTGTACGCCATGGGGGGGAACGAAGCGGCGGCCAGGCTCAGCGGCATTCGGACCGATCAGCTCAAATGGCTGGCTTATTGCCTGGGCGCGATGACTGCTTCGATCGCCGGCATTTTGTACACGGCCGAGGTCGGCACGGCCAATCCGCAGGTCCAAGGACGCGGCTACGAGCTTAACGCGATTGCCGCGGCGGTGGTCGGCGGATGCAGCTTGCAGGGTGGCGTGGGGCTCGTTTCCGGCACCATGCTGGGAGTGCTATTTCTGCGCGTGGTGATCGATTCGGTGGCCAAAATGGTCAAAGTCGGCGCCGACGATTACGAGGGCATCATCGTCGGATTTCTCGTCGTGCTGGCGGTCGCATTCAATGAATTGCGACAGGCCCGCCGGGGCGGGGGAAAACAGTTCTTTCCCGGGCGGTTGGGTGCCACGGTGATCGGTATCTTATCCCTGCTGACCGGGGCGCTCGCCACGATCATCGTCGGCAAGAATGCCGGCTTTGCCCTGTTCTTGATTTCGCTCGTCGGCTTGGGCCTGATCGGTTTTGCCGAACGCCGCGCCGCCGCGCGGCGCACCGCCGGCCCCGATTCCCAATTGCCATGACTTCCACTCCGCTGATTTCAGTTCGCCGCGTTTCGAAACGCTATCCCGGCGTGCTGGCTCTGGAGGATATTTCACTCGAGGTGGCGCCGGGCGAGCTGCTGGCCATCGTCGGCGAGAACGGGGCCGGCAAAAGCACGTTGATGAAAATCCTTTCCGGGGTAATCACCGAGTATGAGGGCGAGATTTCCCTGCGCGGCCAGACGGTTCGCTTTCGCGGCACCCGCGACGCCGAGCGCTTGGGCATCAGCATCATTCACCAGGAACTGAACCTGGTGGAGCAGCTTTCCGCCGCGGCCAATATCTTTTTGGGCCGAGAATTGCGCACGCCCTGGGGGTTGTTGGATCAGGCCGCCATGGACCAGGGTGCGGCGGAATTGCTGGACCAACTCGAATGTCTGATCGATCCGCGGGCCGCCGTGCGGCAGTTGCGCGTGGGCGATCAACAGTTGATCGAAATTGCCAAGGCGCTCTCACTCGAGACCGGTATCCTGATCATGGACGAGCCGACCAGCGCCCTGACCGAGTCCGAAGTGGCGAGGCTGTTTCGGGTCATCGACCGCCTGCGAGCCCGCGGCGTGACGGTACTTTATATCTCGCACAAGTTGGACGAAGTGTTTCGGCTGGCCGATCGCATTGCCGTTTTGCGCGATGGACGGTTGGTCGAAATACTCGATCGCCGGCAAACCGACGCCCGCGCGGTGACGCACTTGATGGTGGGTCGCGAAATCGAAGAAACCGATCTGTCGAGCCCCCGTCAGCCGGGCGAGCCTGTGTTGGAAGTCGAGCACCTGTGGCTCCCCTGGCCCGGGCACGCCCGGGGTTGGCGGCTGGAGGATATTTCGTTTTCGCTCAGACGCGGTGAGATTCTGGGGATTGCCGGCCTGATGGGCGCGGGTCGGACCGAGTTGTTGGAATGTCTGTTCGGCGCCAGCGCCGATCGGCCTGCCGGACGCATTCGGTTGGATGGCCAAGAAGTTTTGTTCCAGCACCCGGCCGAGGCCAGGCAGGCCGGCGTCGCCTTGGTGACCGAAGACCGCAAGCGGCTGGGACTGTTCGACCGCATGAGTGTCGGCCAGAACATCACGCTCTGCACGCTCGATCGATCGCTGCGGCACGGCCTGCTCAGCCGCCGCCGAGAAGACCAGCGAGCCGCGCTCATCGTCGAGCAACTCGGCGTCAAAACATCCTCCGTCAATGCCCCGATCACCAGCCTCAGCGGCGGAAACCAGCAAAAAGCCATCATCGGCCGCTGGCTCCTTACCCAGCCCAAAATTCTCTTGCTCGACGATCCGACGCGCGGCATCGACGTTGGCGCCAAAGCCGAGCTGTATCGCCTGATGGACCAGCTCTGCCGGCAAGGGCTGGGCATCATCATCACTTCCAGCGAACTGCCCGAACTGCTCGCCCTGTGCGATCGCATTCTCGTGCTCTGCGAAGGCCGCCAAACCGGCGAATTCGCTCGCGCCGAAGCGACCGAACACCGCATCATGGAAGCGGCCACCATGCGGCGCGCCATGGCGAACGTTAGCCTGGATTGTGAACGCTTCAGTTAGCCCCTCGGCTTGCCGAGGGGTTGAATCGCCAGCAAACTGGCCGGCCAATTGTATCCGGTTTAGTTCCCGATGAACTTGGCGTACAGCCCGCGGGCGGTGGCGATGTCGTCGGTGCCGCCGATGATGGCACGGCCGTCGGGGAAAACCGTGAGCAGATAATCGTCGATCGCGACGCGCACTAAATACCGATTCTCGGTCACGCGGCCGACGCCGCGGAGTTTTTCCGCCAGGGCGGGGAGCGAAACGGTGGCTCCTCGCGGTGGGCTAAGCTGCACGGCATTGCGACCGCAGAGAATGGCCGAGTGGCTTGCCCGCTGGCCGGAGAGCCAGGGGAATTCTCGCTTGTTGCACGCCGGGCATTCGCCGACTCGCAAGGCGTCCAGGTTGATCTGCCGGATGCGATTGTCCCAAATGTCGACCACGGTCAGCCCACGACTGATCGCCTGGCGGTTGCCGCTCAAGATCTTGATCGCCTCGTTGGCTTGGAGCGAAGCGATGATGTTGACGATCGCAGCCAGAATGCCCGCGGTGTCGCAAGTCGGCGTCGTGCCTGGCGGCGGCGTGTCGTGCATAAGGCAGCGCAAGCAAGCGGTCTCGCCCGGCAATATGGTCATCGACTGGCCATCGGCCCCCAAGCAGCCGCCATACACCCACGGAATCCCGCTTTCGAGCGAGAAATCGTTGAGCAGCATGCGGGTTTCGAAATTGTCGGTGCCGTCCAGAATAATGTCGGTACCCTCGGTGAGTTCCCGCACATTCGTATGATCGACATCGGTTACCAGCGGTTCGATCGTGATTTGCGAATTGATTTTTCGCAGCTTGGCCGCCGCAGCGATCGCCTTGGGCAGCCCGGCCGCGACATCCTCTTCGTCGAACAACACTTGCCGCTGCAGGTTGTTGGTTTCCAGAAAATCGCGATCGACAACCCGCAGAAACCCGACGCCGCTGCGCGCCAGCGTATTGGCGATCACCGAACCCAACGCGCCGCAGCCGCAGATCAAGGCCCGGCCTGCGAGCAATCGCCGCTGCCCCTCGTCGCCGAGCGGGGCGTAGCGCATTTGCCGCACGTAGCGGTCCAAGTCGGCTGAAGCGCGTTGGTCTAGGGCGGGTTCTCGTGACATAGGGATCGCACCGTAATGGCGTTTATTCACCTATACAATGTATCCGGAAATTTCGCATTGGCCGGCCAAATCGCGTTGCAACCGATCGCACCCAGCGCGAGCCTCCGCGACGCTAGTGGCATTCGCTACTGCCCGTGCCGCGATGATCGGCAGTTTGCAATCCGCGATCCGAGCCGCCAAGTGGTCGGGATCTGCTACTTCGCAGACCGCTACGTCGGCCCAGACCGACGGCTCGATCGGTTGATCCGGCCCGAATCGTTCGGCCAGCAGTAGGTTATGGGCCAGGCCATCCAAATCGAGTGCTGCCCTGCTCGGCAACACGACCATGCCAACCGCGGGCCAGCGGCTCAAACGGCGGATTTCATTGAGAGGCCATTCTAGAACCGCCCCCTCACCGTGCCCTCTCCCGCGAGGGGAGAGGGGGCTTGAAGATGCTCTCGCGCGAGGGGAGAGGGTTTTCGAATCGGCTGTTGGCGACGGCGAGTTGAGTTCGGCGACCAGCAGCACCCCGACTCGGCTGGCCTCTTGGCACAGGTTTTCATCGGGATTGCGCACCAGCATTGCTGCGTCACACCCCCGCCACTGGCCGATTTCGGTTGGTGGTACTTCGCCGCGTGAAACAGCCCGCAACACCCAACGCTTGCCGCCGTAGATCAATTTGCGTCCCTGGGCGCCCAGCAGTCGAATGCCGACCATCCGCGCGGTGCGGGCCAGAATCTCGCCGTCGCGGCGCAATTGCACGTCGGCCTGATACAGGTGCGGCATTTCGGGCGTCCAAAAGCAGGGCTCGGGAACGATCGCTTCGGCCAAGAGCGACTTGCCCGGCCCACGATCGGCGAACGAGAAGGTGGCCTTGAGCGTTTTCGCGTACAGACACGACGGTCCGGTGAGGGTCCCGGTCAGTTGGAGGCGGCTTTCAGGCTCGATTCCGCGTAGTCGCGCATAGAAGTACGCGACCGCGTTGGCGGCTTCGCCAAAAAAAAGTTCGAGCTGATCGGCAAAATCGTTTGCATCGCTCACGTCGGCTAATCTCCCTCGGCAATTGCGATCGCCCGCTGTTCGGCGGCATGCTGTTCTTCGGCCAGGGCCTCGGCGAGAAAGCGGCCGGTGATCGATTCCTTGACGCGGGCGACCGCTTCGGGCGTGCCCTGAGTCACCACCCGGCCCCCTTCGTCGGCGGCTCCGGGCCCGAGGTCGACGATGTAATCAGCCGCCTTCATCAGTTGTAGATTATGCTCGACGACGATTAGCGAATGGCCGACATTGATCAGGGCCTCGAAGCAGTCGAGCAACTGCACGACGTCCTGAAAGTGCAGCCCGGTCGTGGGCTCGTCGAGAATGAACAGCGACCGGCCGCGGCGGGTGGTCGACATGTAAGCCGCCAGCTTGAGTCGCTGGGCCTCGCCGCCCGAGAGCGTGTTGGCCGGCTGGCCGAGCCGCAGGTAGTCGAGCCCCACGTCGATCAGCCGCTTGAGCCGCGCTTGGACTTTGGTCTGGCCGCGAAAAAACGTGAATGCCTCGCGGACGGTCATTTCGAGCACTTGCGCGATGTTCCGCCCGCGATATTTGATGTCCAGGATTTCCTTGCGATAGCGCCGGCCGCCGCAGGCGCTGCACTTCATGTACACATCGGCCAGAAACTGCATGTCGATGGCGATATAACCGTCGCCCTGGCAGGCGCTACAGCGTCCGCCATCGACGTTGAAGCTGAAATGGGCGGCATCGAAATTGCGCGTGCGGGCCTCGATTGTCTCGGCAAACACGGAGCGGATTTCGTCGAACGCTTTGATGTACGTGACGGGATTGGAACGCGGCGAGCGGCCAATCGGGCTTTGATCGACCAGGATCACGTCTTCCAACTGCCCGTCGCCGTAAACGTCGTCGTAATCGTAGGGTTTTGGCGCATCCTTGCGCATGCGTCGACAGAGGCCGGGGTAGAGAGTGTCTTCGACGAGCGTGCTTTTTCCCGATCCGCTCACGCAGGTCACCAGGCACAACAGGCCCAGCGGAAACTCGACGGTGATATTTTGCAGATTGTTGCCGCGCGCTCCGGCCAGGCGAATCCAGCCATGGTTCGGAGCGCGTCTTTTGGTGACCGGGACAATACCGCGGCGTCCGGAAAGAAAGTCGCCCGTGATGCTGCGAGGGCTCGTGAGCATCTCCACGGGAGTTCCTTGAAAGACCACCTCGCCGCCGCGCTCGCCGGCCCCGGGGCCGATTTCGATCACTTGGTCGGCCGCGCGGATCATCGATTCCTCGTGCTCGACCACCACGACCGAGTTGCCCCGATCACAGAGCGACCTGATCGCGCCGATCAGCCGATCGATGTCGCGCGGATGCAGTCCCACCGAGGGTTCGTCGAGCACGTAGAGCATGTTGACGAGACTTGAGCCCAGCGCGCTGGTCAGCGAGACGCGCTGGGTTTCGCCGCCGCTGAGCGTTCGCAGCGTGCGATCGAGCGAGAGGTAACCCAGCCCGACGTCCACCAGGAATTTTAAGCGGGCTTGGGCCTGATCCAGCATGATCCGCCCAATCGCGCGCTCCCAGTCCGGCAGGTCGAGATCGCGCATGAACGTCAACGCATCCTGGATTTTCATGGCGGAGATCTCGGCAATGTTTTTGCCGCCGACGCGGGTGGCCAAGGCCTCGCGCCGCAGCCGCGCACCGCCACAGGCCGAACAGGGCCGATAACTGCGCCAGCGGCTCAAGAACACCCGCAGGTGCATCTTGTATTTGCGCCGTTCGAGCCAGGCGAAGAACCCTTTGAGCCCGCCGAAATTCCGCTCGGGCACTCCCTCGATAATCAGTCGCCGCCGGTCTTCGCTCAACTCTCGATAGGGAACGTCAACGGGCAACTGGAAATCCGGCGCCAACGCCAGCAGCTCTTGTAATTCGTGGACGTAGGCCGGCGTGTTCCACGGTGCAATCGCCCCTTCCTGGAGGCTTTTGGCGGGATCCGGCACCACCAGATCCAGGTCGATGTCGATAATGTTGCCGAACCCTTCGCATTCTGGGCAGGCCCCGAGCGGGCTATTGAAGCTGTACAAACGCGGTTCCGGCAGCGGATATTCCAGCCCGCAGCTTTCGCAGCGCATTTCGGTGCTAAAAACCCACTGCTGCCAGGGACGCCCATCGAGCTGGTAGGTCGTTGGGCCTTCCAGGGCTGCCAGACGCTCGTTGGAACGAGGATCGACAAAGACATATGCTTTGCCGCGTCCCTTCGTGAAGGCCGTTTCCAGCGAGTCGCGCAGCCGAGCTGGGCTGGCGCCGCCGGCGACCAGCCGATCGATCACCGCGAAGAGGCCCGAGGCTGCCTGGGCATCGTGCACCTCGGACCAGGGTTCTTCCGTCAAATTGATCAGCCGGTTGCCGACAATCACGCGGACGAAACCCTCTTCTTGGAAGGCCGGCCACAGCGGTCGTTGCACGCCGGAGGTGGGTTCGGCAGCAAAGGTGATCACATAGCGGGCCCCCTCGGGCAGTTGAGCGAGAATTTCGGCCGCGGTTTGGGGGGTGTGTCGGCGAACCTCTTGGCCACATTGCCAGCAGAACACGTGGCCGATTTTAGCGAGCAGCAACCGCAAATAGTCGCTCGTTTCGGTGGTCGTGCCCACGGTGGAACGGCTGGAGCGGCTGGTGTTTTTGTGCGTCACGGCAATCGCCGGCGGGATGCCCTCGATCTGCTCGGCGGCCGGTTTTTCCAACCGTTCGAGGAATTGCCGGGTGTAGGCTGAAAAACTATCGATGTACCGCCGCTGTCCCTCGGCATACAGGGTATCCAGCGCCAAGCTCGTCTTCCCGCTGCCGCTCAGGCCGCACAGGACCACCAGCTTGCGATGCGGGATATCGAGATCGATTTCTTTCAGATTGTGAACCGCGACACCGCGGAGCGTAATTACACGGTCGGGCACAATGACCTCTAATTTGCACAGGTCGAAACCTTTTATCATAGGCCCCCGCCAGGCCGCGGACCAGCGCGCCGGCAATTATGCACAGCGAATCTCAATGTTTTTGGCCGGTCTTCGCCTGAGATCTCGTTTTCCTTGTGGCTTCCTGCATCAAGGCGACGAAGCGTTGGGCAGCGGGGGAGAGGAATTTGCCCGTGCGGATTACCAGGCCGTAGGTGCGTCGGGGAAAATAGCGCGACAGCGGCAGGGTGACGAGTTCTTCGTCGCCCGTCAGACAAATGCTGGTGACGATCGAAATGCCCATCCCCAGCGCGACGTACTTCTTGATCACCTCCCAGCCGCCGGCCTCCATTTTCACTTTGTAGGTCAGGTTGTGCTGGCCAAAGGCATAGTCCACGACGCGCCACGTCGTGAGATGGCTGGGCGGGAGAATTAGCGGATAGGGGGCGACGTCCCCGAGCGTAACTCGTTTGCGCTTGGCCAGCGGGTGGGTGAGCCCCACGATCAGCACCGGATCGTAGGTGAACATCGGTTGGTACTCGATGTCTTCGCGCATCTCCAGCATGGATCCCACGGCGAAGTCGACTTCGTCGGCGCGGACCATGGCCAGGCCGTCGCGGCCGGTGACGTTGTGCAATTTCAGCTCGATGCCGGGATAGGCCTCGGCGAACTGCTTGACGAACCGCGGCAAAAGATACAGCGTCGTCGATTCGCCGGCGGCAATATCGAGCCGGCCCGTCTCGATGCCGCCGCGGCGGGCGGCGAACGTGTCGTCGAGCGTGTCGATTTCCTCGATGAGCGGAGCGGCCAATTCATAGAGCGTCTTGCCGTCGGGCGTAAGGTTGATTTTCGGGCCGCGACGCTCGAAGAGCGTGGTCTTCAACTCCCGCTCCAAAGCCTGGATTTGCAGCGAGACACTGGGCTGACTCAAAAACAGCCGCTCGGCCGCCTTCGAGACGCTGCCGCACTGCGCGGCATAACAGAAACCACGAAGCTGCTGCAAACGATTCTGCTTGTAGTACTGCGGGTTCGAACCGTGCGGCATGGAATGGCTCCGGGGTGATCAGCCAGGTTGGGAAAATGCACGTCGAGGAGGCGACCGAAATGAAAGGAACATATTATAGGGCCAGACAATGCTGTTTATTATATGCATTTGGACAATACTGTTTATTGAAAAGATTATTGTATTCAATGCTCCGCCGTGTTGCTACAGTCTCCCTGTGGAGCGCCGACGACCGGGCAATCAACGACGCAACAGCTGGTGAGTCCCTGCCACGCAGCGAGGTGTCTCGATGTACGCGATTGAAACGAGCTCCGGATTGACAAATATCCAGCTTCTGGCCCCCGCGCCGTTCGAGGCGTCGAGCATGCTCACCCCACGGGCCTTGCAATTCGTGGCGGATTTGGAACGGGCGACCCGCGCACGCCGCGCCGAGCTGCTACGGCGCCGCATCGAGCGACAGGTGCGGCTCGACGCCGGCGAGCTGCCCGATTTCTTGAGCGAAACGGCCGAGGTTCGCCGTGCCGATTGGCGGATTGCGCCGGTGCCGGCCGACCTGGAAGATCGACGCGTCGAGATCACCGGGCCTGTTGACCGAAAAATGGTGATCAACGCGCTCAACTCCGGCGCGAAGATGTACATGGCCGACTTCGAAGACTCGCACTCTCCCACCTGGGAAGCAACGCTGGAAGGGCAGATCAACCTGCGCGACGCGATCCGCGGCACGATCGAGTTCACCAGCCCCGAAGGCAAACACTACAAGCTTAATGACCGGACGGCCACGCTGCTGGTGCGGCCTCGCGGCTGGCACCTCGACGAAAAGCACTTGCTGGTCGACGGAAAGCCGATTTCGGCCAGCATCTTCGATTTTGGGCTCTTTTTCTTCCACAACGCCCGCGCGCAACTGGCCAAGGGCTGTGGCCCGTACTTCTACCTGCCGAAGCTCGAAAGCCACCTCGAAGCGCGACTGTGGAACGACGTATTCGTTCTGGCGCAAACCGCTCTGGGCGTGCCGCGGCGCACGATCAAGGCCACGGTGCTGATCGAGACGATCCTGGCCGCGTTCGAGATGGACGAAATCCTCTATGAACTGCGCGAACACATCGCGGGCCTCAACTGCGGACGTTGGGACTACATCTTCAGTTTTATCAAGAAATTCCGAAATCGGCCGGATTTCGTGCTGCCCGATCGGGCTCAGGTGACGATGACCACGCATTTCCTGCGGTCGTACTCGCGGCTGTTGATTGCCACCTGCCATCGTCGCGGGGCGCACGCCATGGGAGGCATGGCCGCGCAGATTCCCATCAAGAACGATCCGGCGGCCAACGACGAGGCCGTGGCCAAGGTGCGCGCCGACAAAGAGCGCGAGGCCGGCGATGGCCACGACGGCACTTGGGTCGCCCACCCGGGACTGGTGAGCGTGGCCATGGAGGTGTTCAACGCCGATATGCCCGAGGCCAATCAGATTATGCGAGTGACGCCCGATATCCAGATTACGGCCGCGGACCTGTTGCGGGTGCCCAAGGGGGCGATTACCCCCGAGGGCCTTCGGACCAACGTGGCCGTCGGAGTACGGTATCTCGAGTCGTGGCTGCGGGGCCAAGGGTGCGTGCCGATCTTCAATTTGATGGAAGACGCCGCCACGGCCGAGATTTCGCGGGCGCAGATTTGGCAATGGATTCGCCATCCCAGTGGACGCTTCGCCGACGGCACGAAGGTCACCGCAGCGTTGGTCGAATGGGTTCTCGGCGACGAGCTCGCGAAATTGCGCGAGGATTTCGGTCTGGCGGCTTATCGGGCCAGCAAGTTCCAAGAAGCGGGCGAGCTGTTTCTTTCGATCAGTACGGCTCCCGATTTTGTCGAGTTTCTGACGCTGCCGGCCTACGAGCGGCTGGCGTGAGCAACCCCGGATAGAGCTTTTTTTGCCAGTCACGTTCCTTTGCAATCCTGGATTACAGAAAGGTTTTGACGATGTACTGCCACCGATCCGCCACCGAGCTCAAGACCGAATGGGCTCACGACCGCCGCTGGGAGGGCATCCGCCGTGATTTTAGGGCCGAGGATGTCGCTCGCCTGCGGGGCAGCCTGCACGTCGAATACACGCTGGCCCGGCGGGGCGCCGAGAAGCTTTGGCAGCTTTTGAATTGTGAGTCGTACGTGAACGCGCTGGGCGCATTGACTGGCAACCAGGCCGTGCAAATGGCCGAGGCGGGTTTGAAGGCCATCTACCTGAGCGGATGGCAAGTGGCGGCCGATGCCAACAACGCCGGCCAGATGTATCCCGATCAGAGTCTCTATCCCGCCGACAGCGTGCCAAACCTGGTGAAGCGGCTCAATAACGCGCTGCGGCGGGCCGATCAGGTCCAACACCTTGAAGGTCGGCGAGGTCATGACTACTTTTTGCCGATCGTGGCCGATGCCGAGGCCGGTTTTGGCGGTCCGCTCAACGCATTCGAGTTGACGAAGGGAATGATCGAAGGTGGGGCGGCCGGAGTTCACTTCGAGGACCAGCTGGCCAGCGAAAAGAAGTGTGGGCATATGGGAGGCAAAGTGCTTGTGCCCACCAGCCAGTTCATCCGCACACTCTCCGCCGCTCGGCTGGCGGCCGACGTGATGGGCGTTGCGACGATCTTGATCGCACGCACCGATGCCAATAGCGCCCAACTGCTCACGAGCGACATCGACCCGCGTGATCGCAATTTTATTACCGGACCGCGCACACCGGAGGGCTTTTTCCGGATCGACGGGGGCTTGAAGGTCGCTATCGACCGCGGTTTGTCCTTTGCCCCGTACGCCGACTTGTTGTGGTGCGAGACCTCCGAACCCGATCTAGTGGAGGCCCGGCGGTTTGCCGAGGCAATCCATGCCGAGTTCCCTGGCAAGCTACTGGCATACAACTGTTCGCCGTCGTTCAATTGGAAAAAGAAACTGGATGAGACGGCGATTGGGCGCTTCCAGCGCGAGTTGGGGGCCATGGGCTACAAGTTCCAATTCATCACACTGGCCGGATTCCACGCCTTGAACCTGTCGATGTTCGAATTGGCGCGCGGCTACCGCGAGACCGGCATGACCGCCTATGCCGCCTTGCAAGAGCGTGAGTTTGCCTGCGAAGCCTGCGCAGGGTATCGCGCCACCAAGCACCAGCGGTTCGTGGGCACGGGTTACTTCGACCAGGTAGCCCAGGCGATCGCCGGCGGGGTTTCTTCGACAACGGCCTTGAGCGGTTCAACCGAAGAGGCCCAATTCCAGGCTGAAT
>JACQFF010000238.1 GCA_016200205.1 Planctomycetia bacterium | reverse complement strand
TGTCGATGGCCGTTTTCAGCGTGGCGGAGATTCCAGCCGCGTCGATGACACCATCCACGCCCAGCCCATCGCCTTGTTTGACCCATGCGTCGAGTCCCTCGACGACTGCGGTGCAACCGAATTGTTCGCCGACCGCGAGCCGAGATCGATCCCGCTCCAGCCCCACCACGGCGACGTCGGCGCCTTGCAGCCGAGCCATCGCCGCGCACAATAGCCCGATTGGTCCCGGCCCGAGCACCACCACGCGGTCACCCGGCTTGATGTTGGAATTGACCGCCACGGCGTTGTAGGCCACGCAGCAGGGCTCGGTCAGTCCGGCTTTCTCGAACGGCAGATCATCGGGCAGATGATGCAAACAACGGGACGGGACGCGCACGTACCGCGTCATGGCGCCGTTCACCCCGTAGCCAAAACCCTTGCGCGTCGGGTCGAGGTTGTACAGGCCTTGGCGAGTCAGCGGGCTATCGGGATCGATCACGGCCGCCGTTTCACTGACGCCGCGGTCGCCTTCGCGCCAGCCGGAGACGCGCTGGCCCAATTCGACCACCACACCGGCAAATTCATGGCCCAGCACGACCGGATAGTTCACGGGCCAACTATGCTCGGCAGTCCACTGATGCAGATCGCTGCCGCAGACGCCCACCGCCGCCACTTCCAACAGCACATCTTCCGAGCCAATCGTGGGTCGCGCGATCTCGCGCAGCTCGACGCTGAACTTCTCGGGCCCGTAGTTTACGACCGCGGCATTTGTCATTTCTTTTTCCCTACCGGAACATCACCATAACTGTGAACTTTATCGCAAATCATTCGCAACGAACCTTCCAAATCGCCGCTGGCGGTCTTGAAGGCGTCGGCATCGATCGTCAAGGGCGCGCCGAGCACCACCAGCGGAGCCCCATATTCAGGCGTGCGCACCGCCTGCTCCAGCGTCAGGCCGCCCACGGCCTGGACCGGCACGCTAACGGCCTCGACGACTTTGCGCAATTGATCCAAGGGGCTGGGCATCCGCTGCCCCCGGGCGGCAATGCCGCGGCGCTCGTCGTAGCCGATGTGGTGGATCACGAAATCGCAGCCCAAATCTTCCAGCCACCTGGCCCCGGCGACCATGTCTTCGCAAACCATGTTGTCGCCCATCACTTTCACGCCGAAATCGTGGCCGGCTTTGACCACGCAGCGGATCGTTTCTTCGTGGGCCCGGGCCATTACTACCACGTGCGTGGCGCCGGCCTTGGCCATCATTTCGGCCTCCAAGTAGCCGCCGTCCATGGTCTTCAGATCGGCGACAATCGGCGTCTTGGGAAATCGCTGCCGCAGGGCCCGGACGCCGTGCATGCCCTCGGCGATGATCAGCGGAGTGCCGGCTTCCAGCCAATCGACACCGGCTCGCATGGCAAGTTCCGCCGTTTCGAGAGCTTCTTTCGCCGTGGTGATATCGAGTGAGATTTGGACGATGGGTTTCATCGGAAGGAGAATCGGTTGTGGAGGAATCAAATGTGCCAACAATAGAGCCCGAGAATGGGCTGTGCGCTGTTTCGCTGGCCTTTATAATGACGATTAGTGAAAAGATTCACAAGCACCCGCATGGGAATCCGCGGGGGCGGTTCAGCAGGAGCGATGGATCCACTATGAAAAACCGTCGGAAGGTCCGCATAGGAGCAGTTAATTACCTCAACACCAAGCCGCTCATTTACGGCATGGAGCGGTACGCTCCCCAGGCGGAGATCGTGCTGGACTTACCCAGCCGCCTTGCCGACAGCCTGGCCCGCGGGCGCCTGGACGTGGCCCTGATCCCCTCGATCGAGTTCTTTCGCGACCCGTCTTACACCATCGTTTCCAACGCCTGCATCGCCTGCCGTGGGCCGGTGTTGAGCGTGAAGCTGTTTAGCCGCGGGCCAATCGCGTCGATCCGCACTCTGGCCTTGGACGAAGGCTCGCGCACCAGCGTGGCGCTAGCCCGGATCCTGCTCGACGAACGCCATGGCTTGCGGCCGCAGTTGCTGGCCTTGCCGGTGGACTCCTCTTTGGACGACGCCGATGCCGACGCGGTGCTCTTGATTGGCGATCGGGCCATGCATTCGCCGGGCGGGCGGTTCGAAATCGTGTGGGACTTGGGCGATGAATGGTGCCGCTGGGCCGAGTTGCCATTCGTATTCGCAATGTGGGTGGCTCGAAGCGGCGCCGAACTCGATGGGATCGATGCGGCACTTTGCGCGGCCCGCGATGCGGGACTGGCGCACTTGAACGACATCGCCGAGCGTGAAGCCGGGCCACTGGGGCTGACTCGGCCGCAGTGCGTGTCGTATTTGCGCGACAACTTACATTTCTACTTGGGCCCGCGCGAGCAGCGTGGACTGGAACTGTTCTACAAAAAAGCGGCCCAACTGGGCCTGGCACCCTGCGGAGTCGAACTTGGACTCAACGATTGCCAAACTTCTGGATAAGGCCGCCGACGGCGAACGGCTCGCGCCCGATGAAGGTTTGCGCCTGCTGGAGTGCCACGATTTGGCGGCGCTGGGGCGCGCCGCCGATGCCGTTACGCGGCGGCTTCATCCCGAGCCCTACCGCACGTACAACATTGATCGCAACATCAATTACACGAACGTCTGCACCGCCGTGTGCGATTTCTGCGCGTTCTTCCGCAAGCCCAAAGACGCGGAAGGCTACGTGCTCGAGCGCGACGTTTTGCTTCACAAAATCCAGGAGACGGTCGACCTCGGCGGCGATCAAATCCTGATGCAAGGCGGGCTCCATCCTGAATTCAAGCTCGAGTGGTACGAAGAGTTGCTGCGGGACATCAAAGGACACTTTCCGCAGGTGAATATCCACGGGTTCAGTCCGCCGGAAATTCACCACTTCACCAAGATTTCGAAGCTGTCGCTGAAAACCGTGCTCCAGCGTCTCAAAGCGGCCGGGTTGGGGAGCCTGCCGGGCGGCGGCGCGGAAATTCTGGTCGATCGAGTGCGACGAGAGCTCACGCGCGGCAAAGTGCTCACCGACGACTGGCTCAACGTGAATCGGGTGTGGCACGGCTTGGGCGGTCGCAGCACGGCGACGATGATGTTCGGTCATGTCGAAACGCTGGCCGAGCGAATCGAACACCTCGAGCGGCTGCGGCAACTTCAAGACGAAACCGCCGGCTTCACGGCATTCATCTGCTGGACCTTTCAGCCCGGCTACGAATTGGCCCATCTGCCGGCGGCCGGCTCGTTCGAGTATTTGAAAACGCAAGCGGTCAGCCGCTTGTACCTCGACAATTTCGCCAACATTCAATCGAGTTGGGTTACGCAGGGGCTCAAAATCGGCCAGCTTGCCCTGCTCCATGGCGCCAACGACATGGGCAGCCTGATGATCGAAGAAAATGTCGTGGCAGCCGCCGGCACGGTCCATTATCTGACGCTCGACCAAATGCGCGACGCGATTTCGGAACTCGGCTACACGCCTCGAAGGCGAAACGTGTTTTACGAGCTGGTCGACGAAGCGCCGCTGGAACCAGCCACGGTTTAGCGCAATCGCGACTGCCTCTACTGGTGGCTCTGTGCCAATCCAACGAATTCCGTTCGCGCTGTCGGGTTCTCGCGGATAAGTGCCGCTCACCGTCGCGCGCAATATGTGGTACCCTTACGGTAAGTGCATGGGGGCACACGATCGCGGTCTGCGCGGCCCATGCCAGCGGCACAAGCGGCACATCCGTTACTCACGCGGTCGGCAAACTCGGCACGAACCGGCTCACGATGATTCACGTCCGCCAATTGACGAAGCACTACGACGACTTGACGCGCGGCAAATGCATCGCCTTGGGTGGCGTGAGCTTCGATGCCATCCCCGGCCAAATCTACGGAATCCTGGGGCCCAATGGCGCGGGCAAAACGACCGTGCTGCGGATCTTGAGCACCGTGCTGCGCCCCAATGGTGGCACGGCCTCTGTGAACGGCTACGATGTCGTTACGCAGCCGTCGCTCGTGCGGCATCAAATCGGCTTCATGTCGGCCAACACGGCCGTTTACGACCGCATGACCGCTTGGGAAATGGTCGAGTATTTCGGCCGGTTGTACGGCCTTCAGGACGAGCCGCTGCGCGGGCGGATGGAAAACCTGTTCACGCGGCTGCAGATGAACGAATTTCGCGACGTTCTCGGCGCCAAAATGTCGACCGGCATGAAGCAGAAAGTTTCGGTTGCGCGGGCAATCGTGCACGACCCGCCGGTATTGATTTTCGACGAAGCGACCTCGGGCTTGGATGTTTTGGTTGCCCGGGCCCTGTTGAAATCGGTGGCGGAGCTGCGCGAGCACGGCAAGTGCGTGGTTTTTTCCACGCACATCATGCGCGAGGCCGAAAAACTTTGCGATCGGATCGCCATCATGCACCGCGGCCATATTCTGGCCGAAGGAACTTTGGAAGAGCTTTGCGATCGGCACGAAGAACGCGACTTGGAAGAGCTTTTTTTCCGCTTGATTCTCCACCACGACGAAATCCTCGATCTCGAGGGTTCACGGCAATAATCAAGACCGCCCCATCCCAGCCACGATGAACTGGTCGAACGTCAAACTGATTCTCATGCGGGAAGTTCGCGATCAACTGCGCGATCGGCGCACGTTGTTCATGATCGCGGTGCTGCCGCTGCTGCTGTACCCGCTGTTGGGAATGAGCTTTTTTCAAGTCACCCAATTCATGCGCGAGTATCCCATTCGCGTGCTGGTGATTGGCTCGCCGGTAAGCGCCGAATTGCCCCCGCTAGTGGAGCAAGATCGCTTCGCCGGCAATCTGTTTACCGATCCGAGCACGGCGCGGCTCTTGCAACTCTCATTGCAGCCGTCAAAGGCGGCGGAGGCCGGAACTCCCTATGATCCCCTGGAGCAGGCACGGCGTGACATGCAGCAGGGAAACTATGAAGTCGTGGTGTACTTCCCGCCGAATTTCGCCGCGCAATTTGCCCGCTTCCACAACTCACTTCTCGAAGACAAGAGCGGCGAAAGTCGAGCGGACGCGCAAATCCCCAATGTCGACATCTATCCGAATCTGGCAAAAGATGCCTCGAGAGCGGCCTATCGCCGGGTTTCGGAGGTGCTCGACCGGTGGCGCGAGGAAATCGGGCGACAGAACCTCAAAGACAGCAAAGTTTCTCCTGCGGCAGCCAAGCCCTTCGAGATCGCCACGCTGGATGTAGCCGAAATCGGTCAGCACAAAGCGGCCCTGTGGTCCAAAGTTCTGCCCTTCGTGCTGTTGATTTGGGCCCTGACCGGGGCCTTCTACCCGGCCATCGATTTGTGTGCCGGCGAGAAGGAACGCGGCACGCTGGAAACGCTGCTTAGCAGCCCAGCCGAGCGCATCGAAATCGTTTGGGGTAAGTTGCTGACGATCATGCTCTTCAGCATGGCCACGGCCATCTTGAATCTGCTCAGCCTGGCCATCACCGGATCATTCGTGCTCAGCCAGTTACCCAATTTGGGGCCACCCCCGGGCCTGGCCATCGTCTGGTTGTTGGCGGCGCTGGTGCCCGTTTCGGCGCTATTCAGCGCGCTTTGCCTGGCCCTGGCGGCCTTTGCCCGCAGCACCAAAGAGGGTCAGTACTATTTGATGCCCTTGGTGCTGGTCACGATGCCGCTGACAATTTTGCCGATGGCGCCGGGCGTGGAGCTCAATTTGGGCAATAGCCTGATTCCGATCACCGGCGTCGTGCTGCTGCTGCGCGCGATGCTCGAGGGCAATTATTTCAAAGTGCTACCCTATATTCCGCTGGTGGTCGCGGTGACGCTGGCGTGTTGCTGGCTGGCGATCCGTTGGGCCACCGATCAATTCAACACCGAGTCGGTGCTCTTTCGCGAGAGCGAACGGTGGGACATCAACCTGTGGATCAAGCACTTGCTGCGCGACCGCGAGAACACGCCCAGCGTGTCCGAAGCGATGTTTTGCGGCGTGCTGATCTTGATGATTCGATTTTTCATGAGCTTCGCCCTGCCGATGCCGCACACGTTCCGCGATTTTGCCGTGTTGGCCGTCGTCACGCAATTGGTCGTGGTGGCCACGCCGGCGCTCCTGATGACGATCATGCTCACCCGCAGTCCGGCCCAAACCCTGTTGTTGCGCAGGCCCCCGTTGATCGCTCCGTTAGCCGCAGTGCTGTTGGCTGTGACACTGCATCCAGCCATCAACGTACTGCAAACAGTCGTCAATCGGGTGTACCCGCTCAGCGAGCAGTTCGCCAAAGAACTCGATCGCCTGCTGATCGAGCCAGACAGCATTTGGATCATGGTGCTGGCGCTCGGCGTTATGCCGGCCATTTGCGAGGAATTGGCGTTCCGTGGATTTATCCTCTCGGGACTGCGACACGTGGGGCATAAATGGACGGCGATCATCCTGAGCAGCGTTTTCTTCGGAGCCGCGCACGCGATTTTCCAGCAGTCGATAATCGCGTGTCTGGTCGGCATGGTGATTGGCTTTTTGGCAATTCAGTCGGGCAGCTTGTTGCCGGGCGTATTATTCCATGTCGTCCACAATTCGATGGGTTTGCTGATCAAGCAAGTCGCGCCCACCCTGGGCCAGGAAGATCATTGGTTGCACTGGCTGATGCGCAACGCATCCGACGAAGGCCAACTCTATCACTGGCCGGTCGTATTGTGCGGCCTCGCAGCAAGCATCGCCATCTTGTTATGGTTTCAAAGACTCCCCTACGCCCGCACGCCGGAAGAATCGTTGCAAGAGGCCATCGACCAGCAATCGCCGCAGTGGTTGCCGAGCTGATTGCGCGCGATGGGTTACACCCGCCAAAGAGCCAGTTTCGAGTGCGCTCATGGCCAATTACGAATCACTACTGGCCTTAAAAGCTCGCTTTGTCTTCCCTGTCGCTGGCCCGCCCATTCCGGGCGGTTGTGTCACCATTTGCGGGCCCAGCATTGTCGCAGTCGGGTCAAAAGTCCCCGATTGCCCGGTGCAAGACTTGGGCAATGTCGCGATTCTGCCGGGCTTCGTGAATGCTCACACGCATTTGGAATTCAGCGATCTGGCAGTTCCGATCGGTCGGCCTAGCATGCCTCTGCCCGATTGGATCCGTCAGGTGATTGAGCACCGGCGGGCCACGGCCGATGCCGGCCCATCGGCTGCGATGCAAGGACTACGGGAAAGTCTCGCCGCAGGCACGACGGCTCTGGGAGAAATCGCCACCAGCGATTGGCGATCAAACGGCCGACTTGAAGCCGAACTGCGATCTATCGTCGTCATGTTTCACGAGTCGATCGCTCCGCTGCGCGATCGCATCGCCCGAGCGGTCTGGGCGGCTGAGAAGTTTTTGCTCTGGGGGCAAACTTTCAAGCGCGTTCGGCCAGGGCTCAGTCCGCACGCTCCCTACACGGTCCATCCGGAGTTGCTCGCAAGTCTCGTGGAGTTGAGCCAACGATTTCAGGTTCCGCTGGCCATGCACTTGGCTGAATCGCGTGAAGAGATCGAGTTGTTGCGAGGGGGTTCAGGGCCGTTTCGTGAATTGCTGGAGGATTTGCAATCGTGGGACCCGCTTGCCGATGCCCGCTACCCTCGCATTTTCGATTATCTGGTGCAACTGGCCCGCGCGCCGCGGGCGCTGGTGATTCACGGCAACTACCTGGACCGAGCCGAGCTCGATTTTCTCGCCGATCGCGCCGAGGCGATGGCGGTCGTCTATTGCCCGAGAACGCATCACTTTTTTGGCCACCCGTCCTATCCTCTGGCCCGCATGCTGGCCATGAACATCTCGATGGCCTTGGGGACCGACAGCCGGGCTTCGAACCCGGATCTGAGCTTGTTTGAGGAAATGCGCTTCGTGGCCGAGCGTCACAACGATGTGATGTTATCCAAAATTCTCGAACTGGGGACTCTTGCTGGCGCTCGGGCTCTGGGGCTCGATCGACAGATGGGCACGCTGGAGCCAGGAAAGCTCGCCAATCTGAACGTGGTTCGTCTTGATGACGCGTCGGCGGGCGACCCGCACGAATTGCTGTTTGCACCCACCGCGCGGGTAGTGCAGACTTGGGTGCGCGGCGAGATCACCGAGCAAGCTGCCGATGAATAGCGCCGACGACTACAACCGGCAGTTGGTGATCGCGGTCTCTAGAATCGCCGAGGCGCCCAGCGCTTCGAGCTGCTCCATGATGGAGATGATTTCGGTGCGCCGCACCATCACGCGCACGGCGCACCAATCGGGGTCCTCGAGCGCGCTGATCGTGGGCGAATTGAAGCCCGGCGTGATCTTTTCGGCGGCCGGCAACTTCGCCCGCGGCACGTTGTATTCCAAGAGCGAGTAGCTGCGGGCGATGACAACGCCTTCGAGCCGCCGCACCACGCGATCGGCCAGCTCGCCGTGACGATTGGCCGGGTTTTGCACCAGAACCGTTTGATAACGGCCGATTTCCGCCAGCACCCGCAGACGATTGGCCGCCAGCGTGCTGCCGGTTTCCACCAGATCGACAATCGCATCGGCCACGCCCAGCGCAATCATGATCTCGACCGAGCCGGACAGATTGACCAAATGGGCTTTGGCCTTGTGCTCGCGCAAAAAGCCCTGCGTGACGTTGGGAAAGCTGGTGGCGACGCGGCAGCCATCAAGTTCCGCGGGGCTGGAAATGCGGCTTTCCTCGGGCACGCAAACCGCCAGGCGACATTCGCCCACGCCCAGGTCGAGCCGGTTGGCCAGTTCCGCGCCGCTCTCGGCCAACAGATCGCCGCCGGTGATGCCCATGTCGATGGCCCCTTCGGCGCACAGCACTGGAATATCCTCGGTGCGCAAGAAGGTGATGTCGACCGGGACTTCGCGGCAGCGGGCAAACAGGCTGCGCTCTTGGCGGCGAAAGCTCAGGCCCGCTTCTTTCAGCAGTTCGCCCGCGATTTCGGCCAGCCGGCCTTTACTGGGAATACCAATCCGCAGATTATTCATGAAGTTCCCGCGGGGGGCTTGCCTTGGTTGGCGCGCGAGGCTTTTTCATCCAAGCCGGAGATGCCGAACCGCCGCGCCAACTCAGCTTCGACTTCGGCCAAGGAAATGTCGCGGTAGCCCAACAGCACGAACAAATGATAAACGACGTCGGCGGCTTCGTAGATGGTATGAGTCCGACCGTCGGGACCAGGTTCGGCCGCCGCGGCGACAACTTCGGCAGCTTCCTCGACGATTTTGGCCCCGATCTTCTCCACGCCACCGGCCAGCAGCCGGTTGGTGTACGATTTTTCCGAGGGTTTCGCCTTTCGGTCCTCGATCACGGTCATCAATCGAGCGAGAATGGAATCGGCATCGCCCACGGATCGGCGCCTTCAACACGGAATTGCCATTGTTTACGATTCTTGGCAATGTAGGCTCTGAGGGCCCAGTCCGCAAGCGACCGTGTAACCCGAAGTCTTGGCCGCATCAGCCCCTTACGACTTATAACCGCAAGCTCCCGTCCCCATTTTTGATGCCACATCGATGAGCTCTCCTTTGGTTGCCCCTGGTGATTGCTGGTTCCTCACCGGTCCGACCGCGAGCGGAAAGACGGCCGTTGGTTTGGCATTGGCCCAGCGCCTGGGGGCTGAGATTATTTCGCTCGACTCGATGGCCTTGTATCGCGGCATGGACATCGGCACCGCCAAGCCCACGATTGAAGAGCGCCGTGCCGTGCGCCATCATCTGATTGACGTGATCGAGCCTGACCAGGAATACAGCTTGGCGCAGTACGTGGCGGCCGCGCGGGATGCCGTCCGTCAAATCGCCGATCGCGGCCGCGTGCCGCTGTTTGTCGGCGGCACGCCACTATATTTGAAGTCGCTTTTACGCGGCATTTTTTCCGGGCCGCCGGCCGATTGGGATCTACGCCGCCGCTTGCAAGCCATTGCCCAAAGCGAGGGTGCCGAAAGCGTGTATGCACGGTTGACTCAGGTCGACGCTCGAAGCGCCAGGCGATTGCACCCGCGCGATACGCGCCGCGTGATTCGAGCGCTCGAGGTCTGGGAGAAAACGGGCCAGTCGATTACCGATTTGCAACGGCAATTTGACCGCGCGCGGCCCGCCGACCAGTGTCGCGTTTTTACGCTCCGCTGGCCCAAGAAGGAATTGCTGGGGCGGATCGACGCGCGAGTCGACGCGATGTTCGCGGCAGGGTTGCTCGACGAGGTTCGAGCGCTTTTGGCGCGAACTCGCCCGCCGAGCCACACTGCCGCTCAAGCCGTCGGCTATCGCGAGGCCATCGAACATTTCAAGGGCGTTCGCAATCTTCCCGACACAATCGCGCTTGTAAAGCTTCGCACCCGGCAATTTGCCAAACGCCAACTGACCTGGTTCCGCAGTTTGAGCGAATGTCGGTGGGTTGATATTGAGCAGCCGTTTGACGCTCCCGGTTTGGCCAGGCGCATTGCCGGCACCGAGGCCTGACTTTTGGCGACGCCATGGCCGATCTGTCACCTTTCCCCCGCGGGTGTGTCTAGAGTAAGATAGGCGATTCTGTAACGCGAAACCGTGGGTAAACCGCTGTAACTGGCGAGGAGTTGAGCGTTGATTCGATCTCATACATGTGGCGAGTTGAGGGCCGAGAATATCGGCCAGGAAGTGACCCTCTGCGGGTGGGTCGACAGCTATCGAGACCATGGCGGCGGGCTGTTTATCGACCTGCGCGACAGGTATGGCAAGACGCAGATCGTATTTGGTCCCGAAAGTGGTCCGGAGAACCAGGAATCGGCCCGCACACTACGAAGCGAGTTTGTCGTCGCGGTCGCCGGCAAAGTCGCCCACCGCCCGGAAGGCACTACCAATCCGCGGCTGGCTACCGGCGAAATCGAGGTGCATCCCCAGCGTTTGATGATCCTCAACAAAAGCCTTACTCCACCGTTTCAACCGGGGGCCAAGGAGCTGCCCAACGAGGATCTGCGGCTGAAGTATCGTTATCTCGACCTACGGCGGCCCGAGCAGCAAGCCACGATGCTTCTGCGGCATCGGATCATTCGCGGCATGCGCGCGTTTTTCGACGAGCACGACTTCGTCGACGTTGAAACGCCCATGCTCGGCCGCAGCACGCCCGAAGGAGCCCGCGATTATCTGGTCCCCAGCAGGATCCACCATGGCAGTTTCTACGCTCTGCCGCAATCGCCGCAGCTTTACAAACAGATTTTGATGATCGCCGGCTACGATCGCTATGTGCAGGTGGCCCGCTGCTTCCGCGACGAAGACCTGCGGGCAGATCGCCAGCCCGAGTTCACGCAACTCGATATGGAAATGTCGTTCGTCGACAGCGACGACATCATCGGCCTGATCGACGGGCTCGTGGCGCGTTTGGCCAAAGAGGTACTCGGCCAAGAGGTCAAGCTGCCGTTGCCGCGTATGACGTATGACGAGGCGATGGAGCGTTTTGGACACGACGCGCCCGACTTGCGTTTCGGCATGGAACTGGTCGACATCACCGACTTGGCCAAGGAGACCGACTTTCGCGTTTTTCGAGCTACGGCCGACGGAGGTGGACGCGTCCGTGGCATCAACGTCAAGGGAGCCGCGGCCAATTACTCGCGTAAAGGCATCGACGAATTGACGAACTACGTGATGCAGGATTTCGCCGCCAAGGGCCTGGCCTGGTTCAAAGTCGAGGAGGGCCGCACGCTGGCCTCCCCGATTGCCAAAAACTTCAGCCCGGCGCTGTTGGGCAAAATTGCCGAGCGGACGGCCGCCCAGCCCGGCGACTTGCTGCTGTTTGTGGCCGATCAATTCGAGGTGACATGCAAAGCCCTGTATGCGTTGCGAAAGAGGTTCGGCGAAGAATTGAAGCTTTACGACCCGAACACCAAGAATTTCTCTTGGATCGTCGAGTTTCCGATGTTTGCCCGAGACGAAGAGTCCCATTGCTGGGCGGCCATGCACCATCCGTTCACCGCCCCACGGCCGCAAGATCTGCCGCTATTGGCTTCCGATCCGGGCAAGTGCCGCGCACAAGCTTACGACCTGGTGATCAATGGTTCCGAGGCGGGCGGCGGCACGATTCGGATTCACGATCCACAAGTCCAGCAGCAGGTGTTTGGGCTATTGGGCATTGATCCGGCGCAAGCGCGTGAGCGATTCGGATTCTTGCTCGACGCACTGGCTTATGGCGCTCCGCCTCATGGCGGCATCGCCTTGGGAATTGATCGCTGGGTGATGCTTTTTGGCGGTTTGGACAACATTCGCGATTGCATCGCGTTTCCGAAGACGCAAAAGGCCACCGACTTGATGACCGAAGCCCCCGGTCCGGTGGACCCTCAACAACTGCGCGAGCTAGGCATTCAAATTCGCGCCAGCGAAGCTCCGTCCAGGCGTTGACCAGATGCGGTCCGCCGGCGAAAATGACGGCCGTCTTGCCCAGGTCCAATAGCGCCAATTCGAGCCATACGCAAGCAACGGAGTTTTGCAAATGCGCGTTCGAGCGTTTTCCTGCCGCGGTGCTACGCTAGTCGCCTTGGCCCTGACAGCGTGGGGTTGCAACCAAAGTTCTCCGTCTGCCGACAAATCGACGGCGCAGGCTGATTCGTCGAAACCCAAGCCGTTGAGATATGAGGTGAAGGTCAAAGCACCCGCCGAAACACCTCCCCGAGTCCTAGCTACCCACGGAATTGTCGCAACTAATCCCGCTTCCGACGCGACTGACGTGGCTTCCGTTGCTCAAGCGCCGCAACCGTTCGATGATCCCCAAGCGGCGGAGTTGACCATGCCGCAAGTCGTGCTGAGCCAGGCGCACGCACAAACTTGCTTAGTTGGGGTGGGAGGCACCCTGCCCGAGTTGCAACTTGCCGATTTGCAAGGCACCCCACGGACGCTCGGTGGACTCATGGGGTCCAAGCTCACCGTAGTTTTGTTTTGGAACGGCGCCCAGCCTAATGCCGTCCAAGAGCTGACCGATCTGGGGCCAGACGTTGCCGAGCGATTTTCTGGCCACGGAGTGGCTGTGGTTGGCATCAACGTGGGCGACGACCCGCAGTTGACCGGCGAGCTAGCGAAGACTGCCAACGCCCATTTCCCGATCCTGAGCGATCCGCGAGGCGCCGCTTTCGGCCAGATTGCCACCAAAAGAATTCCCCGCACCTATCTCATCGACGCCGCGGGCAAGATCGCCTGGCTCGACATCGAATACTCGCGCACGACTCGCCGAGAGCTGACCCAAGCCATTCGCTTTCAGTTGCGCCAGAACCCCTCCATCAGGCAGCAAAGCCCTTGACATGCCTGCTCGTAAATGCTGCTCAATAGACGACTTACGTCGCTCATCAGCCGCGATGCCGGCAAACCTCTCTGCGACCCGCCGCTCGTGTTCGTCGTGAGCTAGGCTTCAGTGTCCCCTCGGCAGATCCAGCCACGGCTGGCCATGTCGTTCAAGACTTCTAGCCTGTCCCGATGAGGTGCCTGAACGATGAAAACGAGTATCTGGCTGGCGTTGGCGTTCGCATCGGTTGTGGGATTCACCGCCACTCAGTTGCAAGCTCGCGGCGGCCGCGCACATCATCCAGCGCCTCGTGCCGTCGGCGATGGCGAACAACCAGCCAGTAATATTCGCCCGAGCGGCAACGGCCCCCAAGGCGCCGTTGACAAGAAAACGCAGCGCGTCGCTTGGACCGTGGGCAACAAAGGTCCCTTCGTGTTCGAAACGTCTTTGCCAAACTTAACACAAGCCGCTGGTCCGGTTTCCTTGCATTTCCAGAACGGCCAAACCCGACAATGGAATTTGGCCCGCTTGCAAGATCCGGTGGCTGCGGAGTAGGGCTTGGGGAGAAGGGGTCGCGTGAAGACAGCCGCGTTGGTGAAACCGCCAGCGCGGCTGTTCGTTTTCCCTACCAAGCACCGCGGATCGGCGGTGGCCGCTTGACAGCGCCTAAGAGAGGGTCGAAGCTACCAATAGTGGGCCTTTGGGGCTGCTTGTTCCTTTTTCTCCGGTAGAACGATTCGTGCCAACTTCCACCAAGTACGTCGAGCAGCCGGCGACCGCGCCGCAGCTATTGGAGAACCCTGAGCGAACCGATCTGCGCGTGGCTTTGGCTCAGATCGCGCCCATTTTGGGCGATCGGCAGCGCAACGTGGCCAAACATCTCGAACGGATCGCGGCAGCCAAGCGAGAAAATGCCGATTTGATCGTCTTTCCCGAACTGTCGCTGACGGGTTACTTTTTGCGCGACATGGTGCCCGAAGTGGCCATGAGCCGCGGGAGCCTCGAGATTTCGCAGCTCATGGAGGCCGCCGGTCCGATGGGCCTGGTGGCCGGCTTCGTCGAGGAAGCCTCCGGCCATCAGTTCTTTAACGCCGCGTTTTACTCCCAAGCCGGACACCTGGTACACGTCCATCGCAAAGTGTATTTGCCGACCTACGGCCTGTTCGAGGAGCAGCGCTATTTTTCCGCCGGCAACCGATTTCGGGCCTTCAATGCCGAGCGTTTTGGCCGGGTGGGCATGCTGGTTTGCGAAGATCTGTGGCACGTCTCGGCGGCGACGATCATGCAGGCCGAGGAAGTCGACGTGTTGATCTGCATTATCAATTCGCCGGCCCGGGGCGTGGATGGCCCCAAGATTCGCACCGCGGAAACCTACGAGCTATTGGCGCGCACGTTTTCACAACTGCTCGGCGCGCTGGTAATCGTGGTTAATCGCGTCGGTTTCGAGGATGGCCTTTGCTTTTTTGGCGGCAGCATGGTGGTTGGCCCCGACGGCCGGATCCTGGCCGAGGCCCCGCCGTTCGACGAGTGTCTGACCATTGCCGCTTGCGATTTGGCCGAACTGCGACGACAGCGATTGATTACGCCCTTGGGACGCGACGAACAGTTGCTCCTGACCATCGAAGAACTCCAGCGGGTCAAACGGCGGCGTTATGAAAGCTGATTCCACCCACGCCGAACTGACGATCAACCCCCGGTTGGTCGAGGAAATCCTCGTGCGATTCATTCGCAACGAGATCACGCGCGCCGGTTTTCACCGCGCCGTTTTAGGGCTTTCAGGCGGCATCGACTCCAGCGTCGTGGCCTATTTGGCGGTGAAAGCTCTTGGGCCCCAGAACGTGCTGGTTGTGACAATGCCCTACAAAACGTCGAGCCAAGCCACGCGCGAAGACAGCCAGGCGGCAATCGCCGCGCTGGGCGTAAACAGCCTCGACGTGCCGATCACCTCGCAAATCGATGCCTATTTTGGCGGCTTGCCGGATGCCTCGCGGATGCGGCTGGCCAACAAATGCGCCCGGGAACGGATGACCATCTTGTATGACCAAAGCGCCGCGTTCGACGCTCTGGTGCTGGGCACCAGCAACAAAACGGAATTGCTGTTGGGCTATAGCACGCAGTTCGGCGATCTGGCATCAGCCATCAATCCCGTCGGCGATTTATATAAAACTCAATTGCGGCAATTGGCCGCGCATTTGAACGTGCCAGCGCAGATTCTGAACAAGGACCCCAGCGGCGATCTGTGGGTCGGGCAAACCGATGAAGGAGAGCTCGGGTTTACCTACGCCGACGTCGATCGGCTACTGGTGTTGCTCGTCGACCGCCGCTGGCAGCCGGCACAATTAGTCCGCGCGGGCTTCGCTCCCGACTTTATCGAGCGCGTCCTGCGCATGATCCGCCGCAATCAATACAAACGCCGCCTGCCGGTAATCGCCAAGCTGACCCATCGCACCGTCGACCGCGACTTCCGCTATCCGCGCGATTGGGGAACTTGAGCGGACCGGTTGACCGCGGAACGTGCCAGACCCGCCCCGACGGCCGCTCAGCCGAGCCTATCCAGCCAGTAAAAAGGCCGACGCCGCACATGGCCGACCGCGACGATCAGCACTTCCTCTGGCCGCCAGCGAAAGATTACGGCATATGGGAAACGCTTGAGCAAGCAGCGGCGAACGTCATGTTGACCGAAATAGCCTTCCAACGACGCGAAGCTTGCCGGCGCCGCCTGAATGCGTTCGAGCACTTGCCCCAATTCGTCCAAGAATTCATCGCCTAATCCCAAACGCCGGTCGTCGTACCAGACCGCTGCCTCGACGCCTTCCAGTTCCGCGACCGGTAGGACCGCAAAATTCAAGAGGGCACCTTACGAGTACGGTGCTCGGCAAGATACCGGCGCATGCGGTCGATCGCCACTTCGGCGCCCACGGCCTGCGTGTCTCCACGCTCGTAAGCGGCGATGCGTCGCTCCACTTCCTCAGCCCACGCCGCGGCAATCTCCGGAGTTGCACCCCCCCCCTTTGTCAGGCTCTGTTCCAACATGTCGGCGACATAGGCCCGGTCTTCCGGGGTGAGCGTCAAAGCTTGCTCAACGATTTGGTCGCGATGGGGCATATCACCAATCCTCAAGAGTTGAAGTTACCTTGATTTTCGCATGACCTGCCTTCCGCGTCGAGTTGATTTTTTCGCAGTGAATTCGATGCTAATTCAATGCCATCTGATCTCGATTTGCCGCGCGCGACCAGCGACAAACCCCTGCAAAGCACCTCGCGGGGGCATGATTCTGGCCATGAGAACCAAGGAAGCGGGGCCGCCGGGGGAAAAAATCCCGGAAAAAACTCCCGCAGGCCCTTGACACACGGGGGGGGTACAATCATGGCTACTGTGAGTCTGGATCGACTTCAGGCTCGGTCCAAATGGCAAATGTCGGCTGGTGAGTAGACAACCCGAGCTGACGCAGCGTCGCTCACGGGACATGTCCGGCAGCGGCCGGACCTACAAAACTTTGCTCGCCGTGGCGAGCTTCGATAGGGCCTGCTAATGCTTTTGTGCTAGAGCCGATTCGTCGCGACAACCGCGGTTGTCCCCGCGCGCAACACCTGTTGTGTTCTTACGGCTCTCTCTCTCTCATGCCCAGCGACCGTCCCCCGCCCCTAATTGCGCTTTGTCGCGCCGGCGCGTGGAACGTTTTCTGTTTCCTGTTCTATTACCCTCGCTCCAACTATCTGATAGGGACAATTATGATCAAGTTAGAGCCTATCCGAGAACCCAAAAAATGCTGTCAATGCTGGCGATTTCAGCGATGTCGCTGCTGGTATTCGGATAGGCTCTTATTTTTTCGCGGTTTCTTAGTTCTGCAATCCGTCTTTAATAGCCCCGCAAGATCGCCCAGGAGAACAATCATGACATCGAGATCAACTTGGTTTTTTCGGAGGCCATTTGTTGCGCTAATTCTTGCAACGTCCTATCTCGTAGCTTTGGTCGGCCCGGCCCACGCGCAAGCTACGCCAGTACGGCTGTTCGCTTCCCAATTCACGGCGGGGGCGGATCTTTACTCGGTCAATCCTTCCACCGGCGCCGCGACGGTGATTGGCAATACGCATTCCTTTGTGCCAGGGATGGATTTTCGCCGCAATGGAGTTTTGTATGGCTCGTCAAGCAGCCTGCAAACGATCAATCCCAACACGGGCCTGGCGACGACCATTGCTCCATTGCCCGATCTGATGGTCAGCATCGCATTCAGCCCGAATGATGAACTATTTGCGGTTAACAACGCCGGTGACACACTTTTTAAGTTGAATTCTGTCACAGGCAGCACGCTCTCGAGCGTCCCCATAACCGGTACGGTGTTCTCCAGCGGTACACCATTCGCGGGAGAAATCAATGGGATCGACTTCGCTCCTGACGGTACGCTCTACGGCATCGGCTTCGGTCTTTATTCGATCAATCCGTCGACCGGCAACGCCACCCGGATTACGCCCTTGGGCTCAAATGTGACTGGGGCTGCGGACTTGTTCCATGACCCCGATTATGGTTCCGACGGCGTGTTGCGCAGCACAACGGCCGACAGTAACTCAAACCTCTACGCGATCAATCCGTTAACTGGTCTCGGTACGCTGATCGGGCCAACGGGTTTTGAAATGGACGGCCTGGCATCGGTGCCCGAGCCCTCATCGTTGGTGCTGGCCGGCAGTGGCTTGATCGCGTTTGTCTTATACGTGAGGCGGCGGCGGCAAGAATCGGCCGGTTGATTTGAGCGGAGCATGTCCGGCAACGGAGTGCCGGATCTACTTTGCGTTGGCTTTCTCGACCAGGCCCTGCCAATATTCGCGCGCCTGGCGATGGCATTTCAGCACCACTTCGCGCTCATCATCATCGTCGAGTTTCAGGTTCTTCATTCGTTCCTTCACCCAATCGAGAAAAAACTGCGCCGACGATTTGCTGATCCGCGGTTGATCGCCGATTTCGACGTAATACGGTCCCGTCGTGGCAAAGCGGTACGTATTCGGCACGTCGGTGACGGCACGGATCACAAACCAGCCGCTCTCCTTGAAACTGAGCGGCGGCAACTTGCCTCCCATCTTGGCCCAGTCATCCAATCGCACCTGATGGGCCAATTCGCCGTTTTTGATGATTTCCAAATAAGCGACGCGATCGCGCGTGGAAAGCGTCAGTCCGACTTCCAAGTCAATCTCCTGTCCCGCGTCGGCCCGAAAGACGTGGCCAGGCATTTCGCCTTCGACATTCGGCCGAATCAATGGTCCGTTGGTCACCACGACGCGTCCCGCGCGAAGGGCCTCCCACCATTTTTCATAGGTAAACTCTCCGTCGACGTGCACGTACATCCGATCATAGCCCACGGGGTTGGCGACCGCTCCCGAGCCGCTGCCTGCGGTAGGCGGAAGTCTTAGTCCGCAGTTGAGCAGGTGATAATAAATTTTCTCCGACCAGCGGCCATTGCCCGTGGGATCGGGATAATAGAATTTGTCGCGTGGTTTGCCGCCGGCTTCGTTGCTGACGGCCGAGCGGCGTCCCAAATTGCTGTTGGCCAATTGAACCGAATCGAGCTGGCCGCTGGCGACCCAGACGGGCACGTCCCAGCCAAAGGCCTTCTGCGCATCGACCCACACATTACCCTGCGACTTGGCGGAGCGAATCGAGTCTTGCTGCGGCGGAAACTCGGGCTTGAACCCGGCCAGGTCGAGAGGCTTGGGCAAATTGAAGAACAGCAGCGTCCCGCCGGCGCGTGCATCGGTTCCTCCGGCTAAATGGTAATATCGATTCTCGTCGAAACGCACCAACGGATTATTCGAGACGCTGGTTCTTGGCAGCAGATTCTTCTGGTTTGGCCAGCTAATCAACTCGGCGACGTGCAGATCCTCGGCCTCCATCAGGAGCTCTAAATCCTTGGCCGGCCGCTCGACGTCCAAGTCGCCCGACCACCATCCTTCGCCGGCCATGTCGACGAACCTTTTGAGATCGACGGTTTTCGTATCGTCTGAGAAATCGTCCATCGTGAAATGGCCGGTGCGCACCAAGTATTCGGGTCCACGCTCCACTTCGAACGCATATTCGCCTTTGGGCAGCTTGAGGGTAATGCTGCCGGAAAAGACGAAGTGGTCGTGCCAGAACGGCACTTTAGGGGCCTTCAGCGGACGTTTCGCCGCATTGGTCAGATGCATGCGACAGGCCAATGGCTGGAGGGTGTCTCGGTCCACGACCTCGATTCTCAACTGTCCACCAGGACCCGCCAAAGCGGTACCCGCGTGAGCCGCGAGCATCGCCAGGCAACTAATGGCGGCCGGAAGCAGGCGAACCGGCCGGATCCGCATCGATAAAACTCGGCGGGTTTGGGAAACGCGGCTGGACATGGCGTATTCAAATGTAGCACGCGCTCAGGCCGCGTTAGCCACACAAACCGGCCAACCGGCCCGGCTTGATGGGTTTGGGCCCCGAGCCCTAAAATATCTGTTGTCACGCGCTTGCGCCGGAAGCCGTGCGGACCCCGCTAAAAATCCTCTGACTCTCACGACACGCAGTGGCTGAAGATTACTACAAAACCCTGGGCGTTAGCCGCGATGCGTCGCCAGCCGACATTCAAAAGGCGTATCGGAAACTGGCTCGCAAATATCACCCCGATCTGAATCCCGAGAACAAGGACGCCAAAACCAAGTTCCAGGAAGTTCAGCGCGCCTTCGACGTGTTGAATGACCCCAGCAAGCGGGAGCTCTACGATCGGTATGGCAGCTCGTTCGAATCGATAGGAGCCGGGCCGCGCGGCGGCGGTGGCCAAACCAAATGGGGCGGTGGGACGACCGGTGCCGAAGAAATCGACTTCAGCCAGCTCTTCGGCGAAAAATTTTCCGGCGACCCCACGAGTATGTTCGGCGACATGTTCAGCCAGTTCCGCCGCGCCGGCGGTCGCCCTCGCCGCGAAGCTCCGCAAGGCGCGGCCCGGGGCACCGACGTCTCGGCCGAGCTGGAGATCCCGTTTGCGACTGCCGTGCTCGGCGGACAGGCACAAATCTCCGTCCGCCGCAAGACTGGAAAGGTCGACACCTTGGAGGTCAAGATTCCGCCCGGTATCGAAGAGGGCAAGAAAATTCGCCTCCGCGGGCAAGGCGAAGCGGGCCGCGGCGGCGCCCGGGGCGATATTTTTATCATCGTTCACATCGCCGCGCACCCCTGGTACCACCGCCGCGGGAGGAATTTGGAAGTGCGCGTGCCGGTCACACTGGCCGAAGCGGCGTTGGGGGCCAAAGTCGACGTGCCGACCCCGCGCGGCACGATTTCGCTCCGCGTGCCGCCGGACACGTCCAGTGGCAAGCGGTTGCGGATCAAAGGGCATGGTGTCGCCGGGCGCAATGGCGAGGCCGGCGATTTGTTCGCCGAAATTCAAATCGTGCTCCCCACGCCGCTCGACCCGGAGAGCGTCGAATTGATCAAGAAACTGGATGCGCACTCCCGAAGCATGCGTCCTCAAGAGCCCCGGCGAGACTTGCGATGGTAAACGATCTGGCGCGATTGACGAGCGTCACCCCGGCGCCGCTTGCGCAATCGCTTTTGGCAATCGACGAACAGGCCAAGTCGCTGTTGGACCGACTCGATCCCGAGCGGCGGGCGAAAGTTGTCATGGCCTTGCTTGGCGTGATTTTGGCCGGTTTGGCACTCGTGGCTTTGGTGGTTTTGTGTGGGCGGCACTTCCGGCGCGTCATGGGCAAGCCGGTCCACCCAACGCCGCGGCACCAGGACGATTGGTTTCGCAAGCCGCTGGTTCCGCGTGAACCTACAAAACCTCAGGCACACGAGCCGGAATGACGAACGTTCATGACTTCGCAGCGTTTCCCTGCTCAATTTCGACTGCGAAGCACCGCCGACTTCGATCGTGTTTACAGCCGCCGTTGTTCCGCGTCGGACGCGGTGCTGTTGATTTACGTTCGCCAAAACGATCTCTCGCACTGCCGTATCGGCCTCTCGGTGTCGCGAAAGGTCGGCGGCGCCGTGCAGCGAAACCGGTGGAAGCGACTGCTGCGCGAGGCTTTTCGCCTGTCCCGTAGCGAGCTCCCGCCGGGCATCGACATCGTCGCGATCCCCCGCTCCGGCGCCGAACCGTGCTTGCAATCGTTGCAAGCCGCTCTCGTCCGGCTGGTGCGGCGGGCAGCGGAAAAACTGGCCCGGGCCTAGTCTTGCGGCGGCAGGCTCAATGCCCTATTTCACGCCGCGCGGTGTTCTTTGATTCCGGCCGGCGAATTGCGAGCGGTGAGCAGATGAATGGCCGCGGTCAGCCCATGCAGGGCCTGATCGATTTGCTGGGTTTCGCGCAGCACGTGCAAATTGTCGGCCAGCGTCGATTGGAGCCTGACCAACTCGCCATCGCCCTGCGCGATGCCCGAAAGGGCTTCGACAAAACGCGCAAAATCGGCTTGCAAGCTGGCCACGCGATCGATGGTTGTTTTTATTTCAGCCCGATGCTTTTCTCGGCTGTCTTCCATGGCATCGAGAAGTCGCAAAAGCCGTTTCTCGCGCTGGGCATCGTTGGCCTCGAACCGCTGATCGAGTTTCTCCAAGATTTCGACCCACACCTGGGATTGCCATTGCTGTTGCCTTTCCGTCTGTCGCTGCAGGCTGTGGAGCGCCCCCGACCAGATTTCGAGTTGCCGCGCGATGGTCGTATCCATCGCCTGCAGGCTGGCTTGGCTGGAGGAGTGCAGGGCGTTGAGGAAGGGAGTCATATTGGCGTCGGCGACCTCGAAGCGATTCAACAAATCGCGCTCGGTCCGCTGGTCGATCGCATGGACGATCCCCTTTTCCGTGCGTTCGCAAAGGAACAAGCAAAACATCATGGTGGTCGCGGCAATGAGGGCGACCGTCGTCGTGTTGAACGCCGTGCCCATCTCCGCGACAACCGTCGGCAGCTTGTCCCCGATTTCGCCGGCCGATTGGCCACCCAACGCGGTGCCGAAATGGACGACCGTGCCCAGAAACCCAAACATCGGCGTGACCCAACAGATGAAGCGTATCAGGCCGTAATTGGTGGTAGTTTTTTCGTAGTCCTGATCCGACAGGTTTCGCAGATAGTCGCTGAACTCGTCGGCGGATTCTTTTTCGATCAAATGAGCCAGTGCTGCCATCAGCCGCTGTCCGAGTCTCGATTCCTGGAACCATCGTGGTTTCTTCTGCAAGTGCCCGTAAATCGCCGCGGCGTTGGACACTGGCTCCCGCGCAGTCCGAGGTGGCAGCCACCGCTGGCGCAGGGCGAGTAATTCTCGGGGAAACGCGAGCGCCCGAAAGGCGGCGTCCGTGAGACCCCAAATGAAAAATGCCACGATGACGTACTCGACCGAATGTTCGGTCGTATAGCGATAGAGCGTGGTGTCCTTCATCGACTCGTGGGTGACAAACAGATAATAAAGGACCGTCAACAGAGCCGCGACCAACAGCGGAAGATCGAGGATTTTCACGGAAAACGCGGATTTTCGAGCGACGGACATAAAGTCACCGATGCGTATAAGTAAGTCTGAATCGAGAAGTTATTGCCAGACGCGACCTCAGCGCCTGCCGGAATTAGACCAAGGGTGCGAATAAGACGGCGGTTCGCGCCTTCTGTCAAGATCAAAGGCATGGCTTCCCAACGGAAGGTTGGCGGACCCTTCGCGTGATCCAACGGCCGATCGAGTCCTGCAAAAGTCGACCCTCCTTGGCGACAGGTCTATAATGAATCGCCAGTTATAACTCCGCGCCACGGCCGGTGCCTCCTTACCCACGACCGTCGATAGCATGCTATTTCTCTGGACGTCGATTCAACAAACGCCTGCGTGGTTCCTGGTCGCCTTGGTGCGGCTGTACCAGCTATCGATCAGTCCCTGGCTAGGATCCAACTGCCGCTATGACCCGACGTGCAGCAACTACATGATCCAGGCGGTGCACAAATATGGATTTGTGCGTGGCACCTGGCGAGGACTGCGGCGCATCGCTCGTTGCCATCCGCTCGGCGAGGGGGGCTACGATCCACCGTGAGCTAGCACGAGCATGCGTGCAAACATGCACGGCTGGTTAACTACGGTTGTAGGCCCGCTTTGTCACGGAATCGGTCTTGACGATACGTCCTGCGCGCAATACATTTCCGCCCTCGTCAAACCCTTTCTCAAGCAACTCGTTCGCGGTTTTTCGCGGCTGACATGCCGGAGTATCGTTGCGTGCATGGAGGCACGCGTGCCCCTGGTGTCGGCGAGAAAATAATCAACGGAGCAAGGCATGAAGCCCTGCCACGCGTGGCTGGTGTGCAGTCTGGTCGCTCTCTGCGGATGCGCTATGCCCGCGATGCGCTTCCAAAGCCCCGAAGAACTCTCCACCGCGTTGGAATCCAAAACCCGGCTAGTCGGCGAAGTCGCCCGGCCCTTTGGACACACCTATGTGAAGGTTGAATCCGTGGCGCTGGTCACGGGTTTGGACAACACGGGGGAAGATCCCGCTCCCTCGCCGCAACGCGCGACGCTGCTGCACGAACTGCAGACGATTGGCGTGCAAAATCCCGACCGGCTCCTCGCCTCGCCGACGACCGCGCTGGTGTTGGTGCGAGGTTTCCTGCCACCCGGCGTCCAAAAGGGAGACAAATTCGATCTCGAGGTCCAAGTGCCCGCGCGCAGCGAAACCACGAGTTTGCGAGGCGGTTGGCTGATGGAAACGCGCATGACCGAAATGGCCGTGCTCGGCGGTCAGATTCACGAGGGCCATCCTTGGGCTCGCGGCGAAGGCGCCGTGTTGGTCGATCCATCCGCCGATGCCGAGAAGGACCCCGGGCTGCTGGTGCGAGGACGCGTGCTGGGAGGGGGCACGGCCTTGAAAACGCGCGATCTCGGGCTGTTCATCGCGCCGGAGGACAAGTCGATCCGGCTCAGCGCCCAGATCGGAACCGCCATCAACCGCCGCTTTCACACGTTTTCGCGCGGCATCAAACAAGGCGTGGCTAACCCTCGTAGCGACGAGCGCATCGATCTGAAAATCCATCCGCGCTACAAAGACAACGCCGCTCGCTATATTCGCGTGGTGCGGGCCATTCCGGTGAAGGAATCAGCCGCCGAACAGACCCTTCGAATTGAACTGCTCAAGCGCCAGTTGCTCGATCCGATTACCGCCTCGACCGCGGCCTTGCGGCTCGAGGCCATTGGTCACGCGGCCGTGAGTGCCCTGGCCCAGGGAATCGCCAGCAAAGACGCGGAAGTGCGATTCTACGCGGCCGAAGCGCTGGCCTATCTCGACGAAAGCCAGGCCGCGGCCCCCTTGGCCCAAGCGGCCCGCGAAGAGCCTGCCTTCCGCGCCTATGCATTGGCCGCCCTGAGCACGATCGACGATATGGCGGCCCATGAAGAGCTCGTCAATCTGCTGGAAGTGCCAAGTTCCGAAACGCGCTACGGAGCCTTCCGCTCGCTATGGGCCATGAATGCCAACGATCCTCTGATTCGCGGTGAAAACCTGGGCGGGCAATTCGGATATCACGTGCTGAACACGACCGGCCCACTCATGATCCACGTCACCCGCAGCTTCCGTCCCGAGATCGTGTTGTTCGGTCACGAACAGCGACTACAAACACCATTCGTGCTCGAGGCCGGCAAGTCGATTCTCGTCAAGGGAACCGCGGACGACAAGGTTTTGGTAGCCAAATTCGTGGTCGGGCAGCCGGATCAAAAACGGATCGTGGCGACCAAAGTCGATGAAGTGATTCGCGCGATCGTGGAACTCGGCGGCACGTATCCCGACGTGGTGCAGGCCTTGCAGCAGGCCAAGGCGAGCCATGCGCTTGCGAGCCGCTTCGAAGTCGACGCGCTGCCCGACGGCGGTCGGAATTACCGCCACAAGGAAGACGCCCTGGCCGATGGCGGCGACGCGGCGGTTTCCAATGAGCGGATCGAAGTCGCCAATCCGCTACCCGATTTGTTTTCCTCGAAACAGCGGAAATCGACCCGCTAGCTGTCCGTTGGCGGCGACGCAACCTGGAGCAAGAATTGGCGGCAAAATCACCAAAAATAGGCCAGCCCAGGAAGAGGTTCCTTGATAAAATGGGGCGTCTGTCTGCCGCCGAGCCTCAAGGGGCTAAAGCGCCACAGGTCGAACCTCCACTTTAGCTGAACCTATCTCGCCCCATGCTCAAGGCGCTGGAACTCGTCGGCTTCAAAAGTTTTGCCGACAAAACTCGGCTCGAGTTCCCCCGCGGAATTACCGTCGTGGTGGGCCCTAACGGCTCGGGCAAGTCGAACATCGTCGACGCGATCAAGTGGGTGCTGGGCGAGCAGAGCGTCAAGAGCCTTCGCTGCAAGGAGATGGCCGACGTCATCTTCAACGGTTCAGCCACGCGGCGCGCGCTGAACGCCGCGGAAACCACGCTCACCATCGACAACTCCCCGCGCGTGCTGGCCATCGACGCCGCCGAGGTGCACATTACCCGCCGCGTCTACCGCAGCGGGGAAGGCGAGTATCTGATCAATCGCCAGCCTTGCCGTTTGCGCGACATTCGCGATCTGTTTGCCGGCACCGGCGTGGCCACCGAAGCCTATAGCGTCATCGAGCAAGGCAAAGTCGACGTTCTGCTGCAATCGTCCCCCCGCGATCGAAGAATTATTTTCGAAGAGGCCGCGGGCATCAGCCGTTTCAAAACCAAGAAGCTCGAAGCGCTGCGGCGGTTGGAACGCGTCGAGCAAAACTTGTTGCGTCTTTCGGATATCGTCGATGAAGTCGATAGCCGCCTTCGCGGCGTGCGCTTGCAGGCCAACAAGGCCCGGCGATACAAGGAGTACTCGGACCGATTGCAGGCACTGCGCACCCAAATCGCGCTGGTCGATTGGCGCACATTGACCGCAAAGCTGGAATTGCTCGAGGGTGAACTGAAAACCGCCCGCGATGAAAACACGCTTCATTTAGCCGAGGTCGAAACACTCGAACGTCAAACGCTGGCTTTGGAAACGCGAATCAGCGAAGCCGATTCGGCGATGCGATCCAGCGAAGGGCGAATCGCTCAAAATCGCGAGCGGATCGCCGGGCGAGAATCGGCCATCGAACACCAGCGCCACCGCTGCCGCGACCTGGAAGAAGAAGTCGCCCGTTATCGCAGACAACTTACTTCGATGAGCGTTCGCGCCGGCGACTTGCAGCAGCAGTTGCAGCTTACGACCGACGCCTTGGTTTCCGCCGAGCAGCAGCATCGCGAAGTCGCCCGGCGGCTGGCCGAAGAGGAACGCGGACTCACCAAGCTCACCGCCCAAGTCGATGAATTGCGCGGCGAAAACGAACAGCGGCGTGCCGCGCACTTGGAGCACTTGCGAGCCGCGGCCATGCTGGGCAATCGAATCAGCGGGCTGGAGGCAAAGGTCAGTTCCACGCAGGCCATCCGCCAGCGCGGCGGCAAGCGGCTGGCCGAATTGACCACGGCTCGCGGACTGCTGGCCGGCGAAGTCGACCAATTGCGGCAGACGTTGGCCCAACTCGAGGAACTGACGCAAGCGCGGCAGACCGAACTCGAACAGGTGCAATCGCAACTTGCCGAGTGTCGCCGCCAGGCCGCCCACGCGCACGAGCAACTCAATAGCTCGCGCGAACGCTTCAGCGGCGCGACGCAGCGAGCCGCCGTGCTGGACGAACTTGAAAAGCGGCTCGAAGGGCTCAGCGCGGGCGTCAAACAAGTCTTGATTCAATCCCAAGGAACCACGGCTGGTCCATTCGGACAAATTCGCGGCCTGGTCGCTGATCTGCTGCACGTCAATTATGAGACGGCCCCGCTAGTGGAAGTGGCGCTGGGCGAAATGGCTCAATGCCTCGTCGTTGCCGGGGGACGCGAGCTGGTGGCTCGCTTGCAAGCATCGGCTTTCCTGGCGGGCCGCGTCGGGTTTATTCGGCTCGACGTCTTGCCGCCGAAGACGCAGCTCGATCAGCTCGATTTGCATGCCCACGGTGGCGTGTTGGGTAGAGCCGACGAGTTCGTGGAAACGGCTCCCGAGTTCGCCGTGTTGGCCAAACGGCTCCTGGGAAAAACATGGATTGTGGAAAGCCTAACCCACGCCCTGGCACTTTCGGAGTCCGCGGGCCGCGGTCTGAGCTTCGTAACGCGCGCCGGCGAACTAGTCGCCGCCGACGGCACGCTCTACGTCGGGCCGCGACACACGTCCACTGGCCTTATCTCCCGACGCAGCGAATTGCGCGTCCTGCGCCAACAACTTGCCGAGATGAGCGGTCAGATCGAACAACAACAAGGTTTGTGCGCGCAACTCGACAAGCGGATTGCCGCTTTCGATCAGCGGGCCCAAACGCTATCGGCAGAATCCCAGCGCAGCAGCCAAGATCTCGGCCAGCAGCGACTCCGCGCCGGGGCCGCGGAAGAACGATTCGCCCAGGTCGAAAAACAGCACGCCGCGGTGGACGCGGAATTGAACACCGCCGAAAACGAGCACCAGCACGCCATCACGGCGTTGTCCGATTCACGCTCGCAGTTGGAAAAGATCGAAAGCACGGTGGCCGAGCTCGAATATCGCATCGGTGAAGGAGTCGAGCGTGCCAGTCAATTGGAGCAAACGCGGCAGCGATTCAATCGGGAAACCAACGCCACGAAAATCGACGTCGTAAAAAGCGAACAGCGACTCTCCCACCTGCTGGCCCAGAAAAGCCAATTCGAACGCGATCAGCAAGAACGCGGGAAAGCTTTGGCTGACGGCCGCTCTCAGCTTGAAGTGTGCCTGGACAGGCTGCGTCAAGCCGAACGAGATATTCTGCAGGCCGAATCGGAATTGGCCGAGCTCTATTTGCGCAAGGAAAGTTTCGCGGCCGACGCCGTCCGAGATATCCAACAGCGCGACGTGTGGCGCGAACAAAAGGCTCAACTCGCTCAAGACGTTGGGCGTTTTCGAGGGCGGATTCGCAAACTTGAAGCCAGGCTGCACACCAAGGAACTGGCCGCCGGAGAAGTACGCCACGAACGCACGACCCTGGCCGACCGGCTGCGCGAATATTACGGCATCGAGCTGGCCGAACTGGAACACGAACCGTCGGCCGAGGAGCTTCAAGAGCGCTCGGAGGTCGAGCGAGAGATCGCCGACTTGCGCGGAAAACTCAACAGCATCGGCGGCGTGAACCTCGACGCGCTTACCGAGTTGGAGGAATTGGAATCCCGCTTCAATACGCTCTCCACTCAACACAAAGATCTCTCCGCGGCCAAGGCATCGCTGGAACAGATCATCGGCAAGATCAACGCCGACAGTCGGCGGCTGTTCGCCGAAACGCTCGAGTTGGTGCGAGGTCATTTCCAATCGCTGTTTCGCAAGCTGTTTGGCGGTGGACAGGCGGATATCGTGCTCGACGAAGGGGTTGATATCCTTGACAGCGGCATCGAGATCGTGGCCCGCCCGCCGGGCAAAGAGCCGCGCAGTATCTCGCTCTTGAGCGGTGGCGAAAAAACGCTCACCTGCGTGGCGATGTTGCTGGCGATCTTTCGCAGCCGTCCCAGCCCCTTTTGCGTGCTCGACGAAGTCGACGCAGCGTTGGATGAAGCCAATATCGAACGATTCATTAGCGTGCTGCAAGAGTTCCTGGCCTGGACCCAGTTTATCGTCGTCACGCACTCGAAAAAGACGATGACTTGCGCCAGCACGCTCTACGGCATCACGATGCAGGAGTCGGGTGTGTCGAAACGGGTTTCGGTGCGATTCGAGGACGTCAGCGACACGGGCGAGATCCTCAATGTCCGCGAAAGCCAGTCCGACGAAGCGGCCGGGACAAACGACGAGACGCAAGCCGCCTGAGCGTCCGTGGCGACGGGGGGTCCGACAACAAAACCGCGAAGCCTGATCCCCGGCGGGCCGCTCACGAAAATGGGGTTGGCGTGAAGCCGACGATCACAAACATCAGCGTGAGCCAACCCAAGGCAATCCGGCCGGCTCCCAGCGGCACCTCGTCATTGGCCGTGGGTGGGTGGTTTGGTCCGATCACCAGCAACAGCACCAGCATCAGCCCCCATTGGTAACTTTGTGTCAAAAGCACGGCCCCCACGGCCACCGCCAACAGGACCGAGGCCACCAGGCGTGCTTTCTTCCGCAAGAGCGCGTACAGCACGTGCCCGCCATCGAGTTGGCCGATCGGAAAGAGATTCAAGGCCGTGATCAAAACGCCGACCCAACCGGCATAGGCCAAGGGGTGTAGGAAGATTTCCTTGCCGGCCGGCAGCGGCCCAAAAAGCAAACTCGCCAAAAACTGAAACAGCAGAGGCTCGCCCAGCATATGGCCACCGCCGCGCGGAAGTTCGACGACCGTGGACCATTGCAAGCCCACGAAGCAACAAATCAAAGTCGGCACCATTCCCGCTAACGGGCCGGAGATTCCGATATCGAACAGCGCCTTGCGATCGCCCATGTTGCTGCGCATGGCGATCACCGCCCCCATCGTGCCAAGATCCCCAATGGGCATGGGGATGAAATAGGGCAAGCTGGCCGAAACATGGTAACGGCGCGCTTGCAGGTAATGGCCAAATTCGTGACAGAGCAGAATGAACATTAGCGGACCGGCGTACGCCGGTCCGCCCGTGAATAACGTCGTGAAGCAGGTGGCTACAAAGAGCAGGATCGGCACCCTCAATCGCCCGCGTCGTGGAGCACGTTTCGCAGGCACCACCTCGGCTTGAATCGGGGTCTCGGCGACGCCCGCATGGGAATTGCCGGGTCGGATCGCGCCAGAGGGTTGGTCGGACTGCCAGCTCATTGAGTCATTCCTCGATTTCCCAAGTATCGCGCTTCAGCACGAATTGTAGGTACTGGCGATGTGCAAGCAAGGATGAATTGTTTTCGTCGGTGCGCAACGGAAAAGGCCAACGGGAAACGTTTCGACGTCGCCCGATGGCCTTAAGTTGTTTTGTTACGCCGCGCTCAGACGGTCTCTCGCATCGTTTCGCGCTTGGACTGCCAAACCGACCAGATCAAGGCAACCGCGGCTACGGCGATCGCGCCCCAGTAGAAATCGTCGTGCTCCTTAAGCGGCACGTCCACATTGAGGCTCTTCAACCTATCGACGACCTCGTTGTCATACGGTAAGATCAAGCCGATGATCAGCAGGCTGACCATATTCATTACTTTGATCAGCGGATTGATGGCTGGACCGGCGGTATCCTTCAACGGATCGCCGACCGTATCGCCGGTGATGGCCGCCTTGTGCTTTTCGCTGCCCTTGCCGGTATTGTTCTCGAGGCTCTTAGGTTCGTCCTCGACGGTCTTCTTGGCATTGTCCCAAGCACCGCCGGCATTGGCCATGAACACGGCCAACAACTGGCCCGACATGATCATGCCGACCAGGAACCCGGCCAAGGCAATTACGCCCAGGCCAAAGCCCACCAGCACCGGCACCATCATGGCCAGCAAACCCGGCCCGATGAGTTCTTTCTGCGCCGAGCCCGTGCAGATGGCCACCACGCGGCCGTAATCCGGACGCTTGGTCCCTTCCCAAATGGCTTTATCGCGGAATTGCAAACGACATTCCTTCACGATCAAGAACGCCGCGCGACCGACTGCGCGAATCGTCATCGAGCTGAACAAAAACGGCACGGCGCCACCGATCAGCACGCCGATGAAGAGCATCGGATTGGAAATCGTAAGCATCGCAGCCACGGTGTTGTAAACCGTGCTGGAGATCCGTTCGTTTTCGCCGGCGCCGCCGGAGCCCACCGAGACGATGAAGCTGTTGAACAGCGACACGGCCGCGATGACGGCCGAACCGATGGCAATTCCCTTGGTGATGGCCTTGGTCGTGTTGCCCACTGCGTCGAGGTCCGCCAGAGTCTGGCGGGCCACCGTGTACCGGGGCTCGCCCAGGGCCTTCTTGTCATAGCCCATTTCGCCGATGCCGTTGGCATTGTCGGCCACGGGTCCGAATACGTCCATCGAGATCGTATTGCCGGTGAGCGTGAGCATGCCGATGCCGCACATGGCCACGCCAAACGCCACGAAGGTGGCCGATGTGCCGGAATACACGAGCACGCTGGCGATGATCGCCGCCACAATAATGAGGACGGCGGCCACCGTACTCTCATAACCCACGGCAAAACCCTGGATGATGTTGGTGGCGTGGCCCGTTTCGCAGCTTTTGGCCATGCTTCGGACCGGCTCGTACTCGGTGCCCGTGTAGTATTCGGTGCACTTGTTCAAAGCCACGGCCAGAATGATGCCGATCAAGCAAGTCCACGCGGCGCGCATGTCGAGGCCCACGATGCCGAAGTTGGCCCAATACTGCAAGCCGGCGGTGACGTTTTCAGTAGTCGCACCCGGGAAACCGGCCGCGGCCTGCGGATATTGAATGAGGTAATCGTTGTTGAAGTTGAGATACAAAAAGCCCAGCACGATGAACCCGAACACGCTGAGCGCCGATCCGATAATGAAGCCGCGGTTGACGCTTTTCATGGCTTCGCCGGCCGTGCCCTTGTCGCCGGCGCGCACGCTATAGGTGCTGATGATGCTGGCGATGACTCCGATGGCCCGCACCAAAAGCGGGAAAATCACGCCCTTGTGGCCAAAGCTGGCGATTCCCAAGATCATGGCGGCGACGATGGTCACTTCGTAACTTTCGAAAATATCGGCAGCCATCCCGGCACAGTCGCCGACGTTATCGCCGACATTGTCGGCAATCGTGGCGGCATTGCGCGGATCGTCTTCGGGAATACCGGCTTCGAGCTTACCGACCAGGTCGGCGCCCACGTCGGCAGCCTTGGTGAAAATACCGCCACCGACGCGCATGAAAAGGGCCAACAGCGTACCGCCGAATCCGAAGCCCAACAGGGCCTCGTAGGCATGTTCGCCGTAGATGAGGAAGATGATCGAGCCGCCCAACAGGCCCAAACCGTCGGTCAACATGCCGGTGACCGTGCCGGTGCGATAGCCCAACTGCAAGGCCTGGCCAAAGCTGTCTTGAGCGGCCGCGGCCACTCGCAAGTTGCCGATTGTGGCCAGCCGCATGCCGACAAAACCGACGGTCGCCGAAAACGTGGACCCGACGGCAAACGCAATGGCCCGGCCCCATGCAATCTCAGGAGCGACGTTGGCATAAGTGGCGGCAAAGTAAAGCCCGACGGTAATCAACGCGATCAAAACACCGACAACGCTAAACTGCTTATAGAGATAGGCGTTGGCCCCTTCGCGAATCGCCTTGGCGATTTCTTGCATGCGGGGAGTGCCTTGCGGCGCTTTAATGACTTGACCTACTAGCATCAAGGCATATGCCAAGCCGGCCAAAGCGACGACGACGTTGGCAATCAACGCGAGCTTCTCATATTGATCGTACTTATCGCTGATTAACGGCTCCCACAGCGTAATTGCGTGATGAGCCGCAGGCGCTGCAGTCGCCCCTGCGACTTCTTGGCCAACGAACAAGTGCGCGACAGGGACTTCAAGTTGTAACCAGCCGGCCGCCATCAATAGGCCCGCTGCCGCGACGGCCAGGATCACAATTGGAACTCTCTTCATGATCTCCTCACATGCTTTCTGAATTGTTCTGTCAACTTGGTTTATTCAAGGGATGTACGGCGTAAGCAACGTGGCAGACTCTCCCTAGAGACGGGAGGGGAATGCTACAGAAACTTACCATTTTGCCGGGATTTACAGGGTCTGTCAAACCATAGGAATCCGCCTAGACTGCCGGCCCCTGCTAAGAGTTCCCTAAAGGGGGCAGAGGATTTAAAGAGGGCTAGCTTAACGGGTTTGGTGCCGACAGGCAAGTTGTCTCCAGCACCGTTTTTGGAATGGCCGCGGACGTTTTTTTGGCTCGATCCCCCTCCGCTTGTTCGATCGGTCAAGCTAGACTCTGGTCTGCCAGCTCTGATGGGACAATGATCACCGATATCGAGCCGCGGCTCACGCTGGTCAGGCTCGCACAACCATGAGATTCAGGTTTTTGTTCTCCTGAGGCGCCCCCATGCACGCAATGCCGCTAATCCTTGTTGTTTTGTGCTGCCTGGCCATCGCCTATCGTTTCTATAGCACCTTCTTGGCCGCCAAGGTGGCCGTCTTGGACGATTCGCGAACGACTCCCGCATACACGTTGAACGACGGCCAGAACTACCATCCCACGCACAAATGGGTATTGTTCGGACATCACTTTGCCGCTATTTCCGGGGCCGGTCCGCTGATCGGCCCCGTGCTGGCGATCCAGTTTGGCTATCTGCCCGGGCTGGTCTGGATCGTCGTGGGAGTTTGTCTGGCCGGCACCGTGCAAGACATGCTTGTTCTGGCGGCTTCGGTACGACGCAACGGTCGCTCGCTGGCCGAGATTGCCCGAGCCGAAATCGGCTCGTTGGCCGGCACAACGGCGTCGGTGGCCATCTTGTTTGTCGTGATCATCGCGCTTTCAGGGCTGGGTGTGGTCGTCGTCAAAGCTTTAGGCGGCGAAGAGATCAAGCTCGCCGGGGGAACGAAATTCGAAATCCCCGCCGGCTCCGACGCAAAGCTGTGGTCGGATAAAACCCGCGATTATGCGACGCTGCCGGCCAACACTCGTATCGTTTACCCGAATAGTGCCGAAGTCGTCCGCAGCGAACCCTTCACGATTGCCAGGCCGCGTGCCGTCGATTCCGATCCGCGGAGTGGATCGCCGCTCGACCCCGGCGACGCGCACGCCATCGCCTTGCCCGAGGGCGTTACGCAAGGCGTGCCCGGGAGTTCCTGGGGCACCTTTACGATCGCCTGTACCGTGCCCATTGCCCTGTTCATCGGGCTGTACATGTACAAGATTCGCAAAGGCCGGGTTGTCGAGGCCTCGGCCATTGGGGCCGCCGCGGTGCTGGCGGCCACCGTGGCCGGAAACTGGATACCGGGCTCAAGTTTGGAACCCTATTTCCAGTGGTCGCGGAACGAAACGATCTGGGCCCTGTGTGGCTACGGATTCATTGCCTCCGTGCTGCCGGTGTGGATGCTGTTGTGTCCGCGCGATTACCTCTCGAGCTTTTTGAAGATCGGCACCGTGGCGCTGTTGGTGGGCGCGGTGATCGTGGCCAATCCAAAGCTGGAAGCGCCGATGGTCAACCAGCATTTTGCCTCCGGTGGCGGGCCCTACTTCAGCGGAGCCGTTTTTCCTTTCTGTTTCATTTGCATCATGTGCGGCGCGATCTCCGGATTTCACGCCCTGGTTTCGTCGGGCACGACGCCGAAGATGATTTCCAACGAAAGCGACATCCGCCTGATCGGCTACGGCGCCATGCTCATCGAAGGACTGGTGGGAATCATGGCGCTCATTGCCGCCGCGTCGTTGCCCCAAGGCGACTATTGGGCGATCAATATCGACCTGTCGAAAGTTTCGCTGTATGCCGACCGGTTGACCCAAATGGACGCGGGTACCGACAACCTGGCCCAAATCGAGCAGCAGGTCGGCGGCGAAGCGTTGCGAGGGCGAACCGGCGGGGCGGTCACGCTGGCCGTCGGGATGGCGCAAATCTTCCGCGACGCCATGGACCGCGTGGCGGGCGGAGCGATCAATCTCGAATCGGTCATCAAGTATTGGTATCACTTCGCAATCATGTTCGAGGCGCTCTTTATCTTGACGACGATCGATACCGGCACCCGCATTGCGCGCTTTCTGTTGCAGGAAGCCCTCGGCAAGGTTTATCCGGCCTTTGATCGCACCGACTGGCTGCCCGGCACCGTGCTCTCGACGGCGCTGGTGACCGCCGGTTGGGGCGGATTGATCTGGACCGGCTCGATCGAAACGATCTGGCCCATGTTCGGCATCGCCAATCAAATGCTGGCCGTCATCGCCCTGGCGGTGGTCACCACCGTGATGATCAACGCCGGCCGGGGCCGCTACGCCCCCTTGACGATTCTGCCGATGTTGTTCGTGATCTCGACCACGCTGACCGCCGGCTACCAGATGATCACCGGCCGGTTTATGGGCCTGGTCAACGATGGCTGGACGATCGGCAACCATTCGCTCCTCAACCCGATGCTGATTCAAGGCGTCTTGAACATCGCCTTCACCGTGCTGATGATCGGCTCGGTAATCGTGATTTTGTCGCAGGCCATCACCCGCTGGCTGAGTGTTGTGTCCGGCGTGACTGCGAAAATGGCCGAAGTGGACTAGGGGGACAATGGGGAAATAAACGGGAGCTGATTTCTGTGCACCGCTTCCAACCCGTGGAAATTTGCACTTGTCCCGTTTACATGCCCAAGCCTGACGGAGCACTAGCTAGTGGTCTGTCGTTGTTTGGTTCGTCGGCGATAGCACGGGATAGAGGCGTTTGAGCTTAATTCGGGCGTCGGCGGTTGTGAATTGCCAGTCGACGCGGACCTGTTGTTGGTTGCGAGATCGCTGCCAATGGGCTACCT
>JACQFF010000242.1 GCA_016200205.1 Planctomycetia bacterium | reverse complement strand
CTCTCTGCCACGATCCTCTACCACTTGGGCATCGACTTTACGCGAAATTACTGGGACGAGTTCCAGCAGATGCGCCAGAAGCTCAGTGCCGGGCGGCCGATCAAGGGTTTGGCTTAGCTGCCGCCGTGGAAGGTGGCATTGGTCCGCTTGCGCGGCCCCATTGACTGGGAAAAAGCCGTGAAACATGTGCGGCCGTGCGAACTTGTGTAATCTGGGCGACTCTCGGCAGTGCTGATCTGGCCAAGATCGCACACCGCACGGCGAACAACTCTCCAGGGCAGGGACTCTGCTCGATCGCGCGCCGTGCGGCGCGCTGGAGGAGCAAGCGCGAGGACCACCGCATTTGCGTATTGCCGCGTCCGTCGCGCGTGGGCGTTCGCCGGCTGCCCCAGACCGAGGCAGGCGAGGAAAACCCCTGGAGGACCGTCGATTGACACGCTCGGGAGCGAATGAGAAAGTGGTCGGTAGGGGACTGTTTCCGCGTTTGCACACTCCAACCAATGGCCAGGGTTGCCTCCGGCAGCACGCCACAGAGCGTGCGAGGGCTTTTGTCATGCCGACTCTCGAAGTCTTCACGGAGTCCGATGGCACGCAATTCTTCGATTTGACGGCCGACGAAATGGTCGTGGGTCGCGATCAGTTTTGCGATATCGTGCTCCGTAAGCACACCGTGTCGCGGCAACACGCCCGGATCGTGCGCGCGCCGGACGGTTACTACATTGAAGACCTGTCGAGCCTCAACGGCACCTACGTGAATGGCCACCGGCTGGAACGCCGGACCCTGATCAAGGACAAGGATCGGATTCACATTTACGAGGTCGTGGCTGTTTTTCATGAAGGGTCACCCGAAGCCGCCCGGGCTGCCGCGGCGGATGGCCAGGCGCGTGCGGCCGAGGCCGGATCGCTGCCGGAGGAACCGGCCGAAGCCGGTCACGCCGCCTCGCGGGTCGTGGCGTCGCAAGGCACGGCGGTCGAGGGTCAAACCGACGCCGGGTCGCAAGCCCGATTTCGCGCGGCCTTGAAGATTTCGCTCGATTTGGAAGGCAAACTCGGCGTCGACCAGATCCTGCCCAAAATCCTCGACAGCCTGTTCGAGATTTTTCCGCAGGCCGTGCGCGGCTACATTTTATTGGCCGAGGGAGCCAACGGTCATTTGGTTCCGCGGGCCATCAAGCACCGGCAGAGCGAAAAAGGGCACAGCATGACGTTTGGCCCCATCAGTCGCAAAACGGCTCTGCACGTCATGTCGACGGCCCAAGCGCTGCTGATGGACGACGGCCCGGCGGTCAACCCGGCCGAATTGAACCAATCGGTTCTCGATCTTCAGAGTCTGTCGATGATTTGCGCGCCGTTGATGGGGCCGTCGCGGCGGCCGCTGGGCATTCTTTATCTCGACGCCACGGATCCGAAACGCCGATTTCAGCAGCAAGATCTTGACGTGCTGGTGGCCGTGGCCACGATCGCGGGGCAAGAAGTGGAATCGGCCGGTGAGCGGCAGACCACTTCCGACTCCCCGTTGTTCCCCAATCAATTGGGTACGGCCAAACAAGTGCAGCTCCAGTTTCTGCCGCAGCGGCGGCCCGAGGTGGCCGGCTATGAGTTCTACGACCACTATCAGCCGGCCGATGAAATCGGCGGCGACTACTTCGGCTATATTTCGCTGCCCGATGGACGCTTGGCACTAGCCATCGGCGACGTGGCCGGCAAGGGAGTCTCGGCGGCCTTGCTGATGGCCCATTTCTGCGCCGAGGTGCGCAATTGCCTGGCGACTTCGGCGACTCCGGCCGAGGCGGTCGAACAGCTCAATCAAGATCTCTCGTCCGAAATGGACAACTATCATTTCGTGACCTTTGCCCTCTGCGTGCTCGATCCGCGGGAGCATCGGTTGACCATGGTCAACGCGGGGCATTTACCGCCCCTGCGGCGCCGCGGACGGGTGGTCGAAGAACTTGGGGGCAAGGAAAGCGGGTTGCCGCTGGGCTGCGCGGCAAAGCCCAACTACGAACAGGTCGAACTGCCGCTCGAGCCGGGCGACACGATCGTGCTCTATACCGACGGCATCAGCGAAGCCATGAACGCGCGCGGAGACGTGTATGGCTCGAAGCGAATGCGGGACGTAATTGGCCGCTCCCCGCGGGGAGTCGAACGCGTGGGCCAGACCCTGCTCGACGACGTCAAGCGCTTCGTCGGCGGCCGGCTGCAGAGCGATGATATTTGCCTCGTCTGCTTCGCGCGCGAGGATTCTTGATCTCGCGGTAGAGACGCCGGGAGAGCCCTCGCCCTAACCCTCACCGCGAGGGACGGGAGATCGCACCAGAGCTATTCCACTTCGTGCACGTCGCCGAGCACGCCGCGGGGGATGCAAACCGTCAACACGGTCAGATCGCCCATCGCCTTGTGCTTCACCCCGCGGGGCACGTAGACCACTACGCCCTTGTGCAGTTCGATGGTTTCGTCGTCGAGGATCATCGTGCCCGCTCCGTCGATCACGTAGTAAAACTCATCCGTGCGAGCATGATAGTGGAGTTTGGCATCATGAATTCGCACGTGGTGCACTTCGGCGGCGGCGCCGTCTTTCTCTTCTACCAGGCAACGGATCTCGCCACAGGTTTCGGGCCACGGTTGTGCATCGGCCGGATCGCGCCGCAGAAAAGTGGTTTGCGTGCTCATGTTCATTTCCCATTGACGAATTTTGTCCGGACTACGCCGTGGACGCCAAAGCGATGCCGGCCGCCAACATAAGTGTCGGCTCGGGAATGCTCGACCATTCGCGGTTGTCCCGCTGTGGGCTGAGCCAATTCCACCCGATGGGCCATTTGACAATCGGCTGCGTCGCCTATTAGAGTATTGTATATCATCTCTGTACTCCAGCGTTTTTTCGAGCGGAACGGAAGACGCGGCGGGCGCTGCTCATTTTGCGGCTCCGCGAGAGTTCTGAAGTGGGCTCTGTGACCTGATGGTGTGGGCCGATCCCGGCCAGGTTGCGGCCTGGATGCGTACCGGGCATTTCTCGCGATGACAGAGGACGATCCCATGGCAATCGCAACCCGAACGGTCGCGATTAATCCCGCATTTCTGCAGGAAATCAAAGACGACCATCACGAACTACGCCAGCTTCTGCACCACACCGCGGCCATGCTCAATCGGCCGCCTTGGATGCAAATGGAATACGACCGCCTGGTCGATTTGTTCACCAAGTTGCGAGACCAGTTGGCGATGCATTTTTCGCTCGAAGAGGCCTACGGCTATTTCGAAGATGCCATTACCGTCGCGCCTCATTTGAGTAAGCGCGCTGAAGCCTTGCGATCGCAGCATTTCGAACTTTATTCCCAGTTATGCTCCTTGGTCGAGCGAGCCGAACAACTGCTCTACCATGAAGCGCCCGCGATCGCGCTGGCCGGGTTGGCCGAGGGATTTCGCGCGTTTTCGTTCCGATTGCAGGACCACGAATTGTGCGAAAGCGATTTGATCCTCGAGGCCTTTCACGACGATCTGGGCGCGGGCGATTGAACCGCATTTGCCTTGCAGCACCGACCCGAAGCGTAACAGCGTTATGAGAGTGCTTGCCAACGACGTCTCAGCACACGGTGTTGGTGCCATCCGGGGCATCCCTTCCAGCACTTGCATAATGCCGGCAAGCGAGGGCGATTGGCGATTTCGGCGGTCTTTTCGCTCGCGCTTCGGGCTAATGTTTCCAGCCTGAACCATTGGATGACCTGAAAAACTCCCCGTGCGTTGCACGAACCTAGACGGCGAATTATGTTGGCATATTGAAGCCTGCCTTCATCTGTAGCCGCCCCACCTTCCCCCTGTTTCCCGCTTGAGGATCTTCGCCATGTTTTCGCGCCCGCTGGTCTCTCGCCGCCAATTCGTTCAGGGGCTCGCCGCCGCCAGCGTGGCGGGGCCGACGATTTTGACCTCTCTCTCCCGAGCACGGGCCGCCGCCAACGAACGGCTCACCTTGGGCATGATCGGCGTGGGCACGATGGGGCGCGGACACGTGGGGCGATTCCTCGGCTATGGCGACGTGCAAATCGTCGCCGTCTGCGACGTCGTCGAGCAACGTCGAGACCACAGCAAGAACCGTGTCGAAGAACACTATGCCAAGCAAGCCGACAAGGCCAGCTACAAGGGCTGCGCGACGTACAACGATTTTCGAGAACTGTTGCCATCGAGGGCTTGGACGCGGTCGTCATCGCTACGCCCGACCATTGGCACACGATTCCCGCCATCTTGGCGGCCCGTGCCAAGAAAGACATCTATTGTGAAAAGCCGCTCACGCTGACCATCGGCGAAGGTCGGCGGTTGGTGGGCGAGGTCCGCGCCAACAACGTGATCTTTCAAACCGGCTCTCAGCAACGGAGCGAATTCGGTGGCAAATTTCGCACGGCATGCGAGCTCGTGCGAAACGGCCGGATCGGGAAACTCAAGACGGTTCGCATCGGCGTCGGCGCCCCACCGGTGCCCTGCGATCTGCCGGAACAACCGGTGCCGGCGGGCACCGATTGGAATTTCTGGCTCGGGCCGGCTCCTTGGCGCGGCTACAACGAGGCGCTGTGCCCGATGGGCGTGCACCAGCATTTTCCCGCGTTTCGAAATTACCGCGAATACGCCGGCGGCGGTCTGGCCGACATGGGCGCGCATCATTTCGATATCGCCCAGTGGGCCATGGATATGGACGGCAGCGGCCCGGTGAAAATCGAACCGCCCGCGGGCGAGGCCACCAGCGGTTTGAAGTTTACCTACGCCACCGGCGTGGGAATGTTTCATGGCGGGCCGAGCGGCTGCACGTTCGAAGCAGAGCAGGGAACGATCTACGTCGATCGCGATAAGTTGGACAGTATGCCCGAGATGATCGTCAAAACGCCGCTATCGGAGAACGAAAAACCACTTTATCGCTCCGACGATCACGGTCGAAATTGGCTCGACTGCATCCGCGATCGCAAGCTGCCGATCTGCGACGTCGAGATTGGCCATCGCTCGGCGACGGTTTGCCATTTGGCCAACTTGGGCTACCAATTGCGGCGAGCGCTCAACTGGGATCCTGCCAAGGAGCAGTTTGTCGGCGACGACGAAGCCAACGCGCTGTTGAATCGCGTGCCGCGCGATCCTTGGAAGATTTGAAACCGAAATATCTGCGCCCGTAGTGGCCTCGACCCGGCCGACACGGTATCCTGTACGGGCTCAAATGAACACTCCGCTCGACTGCGCCCCACCCGTTCACCTGGGAGTATCCTCACATGCGACCTATTCTTGTTACGTTCGCACTGATTGCCGTCTGTTTGACGCTGGCCGGTCAGGTTCGGGCCGAAGACTTCAAACGCGAAAAGTTCGACGAGACTGGCTTCGTGCCGATTTTCGACGGCAAAACGCTATCGGGCTGGCACATCAGTGCGAAAAGCGGCCATAGCGGCAAGAGCAAAAACCAAACCGGCGGCCGCTGGGTCGCCGAAAACGGCGCGATCATCGGCAGCCAGGATATTCCCGGCAACGGCGGGATCATCATTACGGATAAGCCGTACGGCAATTTCGAAATCGCGCTGGAAATGAACAACGACTTCGTGCCCGACAGCGGCTTGTTTTTGCGCAGCACGGAAAAGGGGCAAGCCTATCAATACATGATCGATTATCACGCCAATGGGAATCTGGCCGGCATTTATGGCGAAGGCCTCTCGGGCGGCGTCCACCAGCGCAATTTCGATTTCACCGACAAGGTAACCGAAATCAAGCCGCACGATTGCCCGTTCCCGCTGCCGGTCAAGCCGGCCGACTGGCCCAACTTCTGGCACCACGGCCAGTGGAACGAGCTGCGAGCCCGGATCGTGGGCAACCCGCCCAAGATCACCACCTGGATCGACAGCGTTCGCTTCATGGAATTCGAAGACAAGGAAAAGCGCCATCCCGACGCCGGCGGCATCGCCCTGCAAGTGCACGGCGGCGGCGACTCGACGAAACAGTTCGTCCGCTATCGCAATATCCGCGTCAAAGTGCTCGATTGAGAGCGCTTCATGCCTGGCAACAGATTAAAGCTGCAAATGACGCGTGCTGCCGCACCCTTTGCGGTCTGGGAACCGCTGGTTTTGCGCCCTATCCGCTAGCACTTGGAAAAACTTGCCCAAAGCGATTTCGGGTGACATCAGATCGAGTGCGCTTCCGACCCGTCTCACGCAGCGGAATTTGACGCCTCTTGCCGTATCTCTCGGCAAATCAAGCCCTTTTGCACTCGCCCAGACTTTTGGCACGCGACCTGCGTTCCCTCTCAGTCGAGGAAACGAAACAACAACACGAGCCGCGAGAACACGGCTCGAGTTTCTGAGACGAAGGAGTGTGCCATGCGACGTATTGTTTTTTCTTTGGTCGGGTTCGTGGCGCTGGTTTTGTGCGGCAATCAGGTGGCAATGGCCCATGACTACTGCCACTGGGGGTATCACAATCAGTTCCCTCATTACGCGTATCGCAACTGGGGCGGTGCCTACGTGGCTGGGTATGGTGGCTATGGCTTGGGCTATGGCGGCTACGACGGGTACGGAGGCTACGGCTGTGGACCTCGTTACGCCGGCTACGTCGCCCCCTACGGCTACGGATATCCCCAGCCGGCCTTTGGCGTGTCGGTTCCTAATTTCTCGTTGTGGTTTCAGCAGTAATCCGACGCTGTCCCGACGAGCAGGGCGCCGATCATCGGAGTCAATTGAGTTATCAAAAAGTGCACGGACGGGCTTCGAGCAAGCAAATCATTTCCGAGGACCGCGTTTCGTCCTCACTTGCCTTCGAGCGGTACGTGTAGTTTCTCAAGAGGAGAGGGTCATGAGGTCTGCATTAGTAACCCTGAGTATGGCGGTGATGTCAATGGGAATGTTGTTCGTGACCTCGGCAAGCGCCAAGGCGCGCAAGGTCGAGCATCTTTCGCATACCGGAACCTTCGTTTCGGTGAGCAGCGGAAAACTGGTGATGACTGGGCAAAACGGCAAGGAACACACCCATGCGATGGCTAAGGATGCCAAGATCACGATCGACGGCAAAGCCGGCGCGCTGGCCGGACTCAAGAAGGGCATGTTCATCAGCGTGACGACCGACAAAACCGGCAACGTGACGGCCGTAACGACGCTGGCCGCCCCGGTGGTCAAGGCGGCTGCCGCCGCGAAACCGGCCCATCCGGCCCCGGCGAGCACGCCTGCTGGCGCTCATCCGGCCAGCAGCACGCCACCGGCTACGCCAGCCAAGGCAACGGGCAAATAGCCTATCCCCAAAAGATCCGGGCCGCTGGAGCCGGATCAAATGAAAACGCCGGGTCAGCAGTCACGACCCGGCGTCTTTCGTTGGTTCGAATTCGACGGGCCCGCGGTTATTTGGCCGCCTGGGCCGTCGCGGTCGGCTTCAGGTATTTGTCGAACCAGTCGGCGATCGTCTTGGTATCGGAAATGATGGTCGGCCAGCCGTGCGCGCCACCTTTCTTGACGACCAGCTCCGCCGGCACGCCTGCCTCCTTGAATTTTTCCATGATCAACTCCGACTGCTGCAGCGGCACGAGCTGGTCGGAGTCGCCGTGGATGATCAAAGTCGGGGCGTCATCCTTGCTCACGTGGTAGGCCGGCGAGCAGTCTTTGCAGATCTGCACCCGTGTTTCCATGTCGACAGGCTTGAACAGTTTGGTGGCTGGATCTTGCACGTGGAAATCAAAGGGCGGCTTGAAACGGTGTTCCGGTTCGATGCCCAACGAATGAACGCCCGGTTTTCCAAAGTTCAAAAAATCGGTGGGCGGGAAGAAGCAAGCCACGGCCTGCACTCGGCTGGAGGCGCGGTCCACGGGATCTTTGGCGTTCGGGTCGCCGTTGTCGCCCGCCGTGCCCAACATCAACGACAAGTGACCGCCGGCCGACGCGCCCGTGATGCCAATCCGGTTCGGATCGATTTTGAAATCAGCCGCATGCGAGCGAATGTAGCGCACGGCCCGATTCATGTCGGCCACGCATTCGGGAATCGTGAATTTCGGCTGGCTGCCATGCACGACTGCAAACGCGGTGTAACCGCGCTTCAAGTACTCGGCCACGAACAGCGGTTGTATCGTGTCGTGATTCGAGACCCAGCCACCGCTGATCGCCAGGACGATCGCGGCGCCGTTGGCGCCCTCGTTCGGCGTAAACACATCCATCGTCAGGGCCGTGCCGTATTTGCGGCCATAGATGACGTCCTGTTGGCGCGTGTACGACTCCTCGGCGCGGGCCGTGGAACTGATCGCCAGCAAGCTCAACAGCAGGCAAGCAGTCGAGAAACACGAAGACTTATTCATGGCATTCTCTCGTTTGCGATTAGCAGGAAATACGGTTACGACTGGGGGCGAGTGTCGGCCAAGCTGCGGATCGTGGTGAGATTGTCGGTTGGCTGTGCCGCTCGGCAGGACCGCCTTTTTAGTGTACCTAGAAACGGCTCGCTGGCGGAAGGGTGAAGCCGAGAAAATCAGGGCCCCGGGCCAAAGCTCGGGGCCATGCTCACACTTGCCATGAGCATGTGGAGAGCCGACCAGCATGCCCATTTTAGCGTCGCCTGAATTGGCCACGGCACCGAGGGGCCTATTCCGCGAAAAACTCGGCCCGCATATCGGCCAATGCCGGAAACTGCCGCCGGTATTCGAGCAGGGGAGCAAGCTCGATTTCCGCCGTCACTAGCTCCGGGCCCTCGCCCCCCTCGGCCAATGTTTCTCCCCGCGGGCCGACGAAGAGGCTATGGCCGCCATAACGCGCGTGCGGATCGCTGCCCGCGCGGTTGACGCCCACGACGTAGGCCTGGTTTTCGATCGCTCGCGCGCGCAGCAGAGCGAGCCAATGCGACTCGCGCGCCTGCGGCCAGTTGGCGATCACGACCAACAGCTGGGCACCACGGCGGACGGCCCGGCGAAAAATCTCGGGGAACCGCAAATCGTAGCAGACAAACGGGGCGACTTGAAAATCATGACACGCAAACAGCACGTTGGTCTCGCCGGCCTGATAGTATTTTGTCTCGCCCGCATAAGAAAATGGGTGCAGCTTGCAGTAGCGCGCCACCTGCTGGCCGTCGGGCCCGTAGACGACGGCTTCGTTTCGGCCGCGGCCATCGGCGGCCCGCGTGACCACGCCCCCAAGGAGATAGCTGCGGAACTGCCTGGCCACCTCGGCCAGAAAAGTTTGCGTCTCGCCGCCCGCCGGCTCGGCGATCGTGTCGACGTGCATGCTAAATCCGGTGGCGAACATCTCCGGCAGAACCACCAGCGCGCCGGGCTTGATCGGGCTCGACAACAGTAGTCCGCGCACGCGATCGTGGTTGGCGGCCTTGTTTTCCCACACGATATCTGTTTGGCATCCGACAATCTGCATAGGCGTTAGCCTCTCACGATCGAAGTCAATCCGCGCACCAGCCGGCCCATGCCCTCGGCGATGGTATCGGAATCGAGCGCGCCGTACGCCACGCGCAAGTAACAGCCCCGCTCGATGCCGAACGTGGTGCCGGGAATCACCGCCACGCCGAACTGGCGCACCAATCGTTCGACGATCGACATCGAATCGAGCGGGGTGTCGACGCGAAGGAGAAAATAAAACGCACCCAGTGCCGGTGGGATCGTGCAGAAATGGCGGACGGCCTCGAGTTCGTCGAGCACCATGCGGCGGACTTGCGCCACGCGCTCGATTTTTCGCCGGCAATATTCGGGGCCGACGCGCAGCGCCCCCACGGCAGCTTCCTGCGAAACGACCGGCGGACAAATCAAAATCGTGTCTTGCGCTTTGCGAACCGCCACGCCGAGCGCTTCGGGAATCACCATGTAGCCGATCCGCCAACTGGCAAATCCGTACGCTTTGGAAAGCGAGTAAAGCGAGATGGTGTGCTCGGCCGCTCCCGGCAACGATCCCGGCGAATAGTGTTGCGCGCCGTCATACACGAAGTATTCATAAGCTTCGTCGCTGATGTGGTAAATCCCTTGTTCGCGGCACAGTTCATTGATCGCCTTCAGCGCCGCGCTCGGATAGACTGCGCCGCTGGGATTGTTCGGTGAAATGGTGACGATTGCCCGCGTGCGGTCGGTGATGGCTCGACGCACGGCGTCCAAGTCGATCTGGTAATTGGCATCGAGCTGGACGAGCACGGCCCGGCAATTCAACATGGCGACGGCCATCTCGTGATTGAAATAGTAGGGGCAGAGCAAAATGATTTCATCGCCCGGATCGGCGATAGCCAGCAGGGCATTGAAGAACGCCATGTTGCCGCCGGCGGTGACCACGACGCGGCTTTGCGGTCCGAGGGGGAGGCCGTTTTCCGCGGCGAGCTTTTTTTCCAGGGCTTGGACCAACTCGCTAATGCCCTCGACAGGTTTGTATTTGTGGTTTTGCGGATCGGCGAGGAATCGCGTGATGCGGTCCAAGGCCTCCCGCGGGGGACCGTAATGGACCACGCCTTGGCCCAAGGAAATGGTGCCTGGGTGTTGGCGAATCAGCTCGCCGACGACCGGGATGATCGGGCTCTGGACGGCCTGCATGCGGGCGGAAAGTTGCATCAGTCGAAACCTGCGGTCTTGGCAGCCATTCGAGTCGTTTCGCTGCATGATAGCGTTTGCGGGGACGCGGAGAAATCGGGCCCTCCGGCCGCGCCACGCTAGCACACAAAAGCGTTGGGCCGGTTTTCGGGCGGCCGCGGGGGTCAAGTCGCCGCGGATTCTGGCCGTGATGCGCACCGCCCCGCGGCATGAGTTTGTGCCGGCCGACGTGCGCCAATATGCCTATCTCGACATGGCCTTGCCGATCGGCGAGCACCAGACGATTTCGCCGCCATTTGTCGTGGCCTACATGACCGCGCAACTCGACCCACGGCCGACCGACACCGTGCTGGAGATCGGCACCGGCAGCGGCTATCAAGCCGCCGTGTTGAGTGGCTTGGTGAAGCAGGTTTACACCATCGAAATCGAAAAATCACTGGCCCAGCAGGCGGCCAAGGTATTCAAGAAACTGGGTTATAAGAATATCGAACTGAAACTCGGCGACGGTTATCAAGGCTGGGCCGAACATGCTCCGTTCGACAAGATCATCGTCACCTGCTCGCCCGAAAAGGTGCCCCGGCAGTTGGTTGAGCAATTGCGCGAAGGTGGCCGGATCGTAATCCCCTTGGGCGAGCGCTATCAACAGACGCTTTTTTCGATGAAAAAGCAGGATGGCAAGCTGGTGGTCGCGTCGCGCGAGCCGACGTTTTTCGTGCCCATGACCGGCAAGGCCGAGTCGCTGCGCAGCGGAGCGCCGCTCGGGCCGCTGACGCCGCTGGCCAACGGCGATTTCGAGGAGCAGCTCGATCCCGGCAAACCGGCCGGCTGGTACTACGTGCGTCAGGCCAGGCTGGACACGAGCGGCCCCGTGGCGACCGCGCAGCACTGCATCGCGTTCAGCAATCGCGTACCGGGACGCAGCTCGCAAGCGCTGCAGGCCATCGGAGTTGACGGCCGCGAGGTTGCGGAATTGGCGGTCGAGCTGTGGGTGCAAGCGCGGGATGTGGAGCAAGGTCAAACGCCCGATCAGCGGGCTAAAGTGCTGGTCACGTTTTTCGATGAGAATCGCGTTCCCGCGGGACAGCAGGCGCTGGGGCCCTGGGTCGGAAGCTTCGATTGGCAGCGTCGCAGCGCGCGTCTCAAAGTCCCGCCCAACGCACGCGTGGCAATCGTCGCGGTTGGGTTGCTGGGAGCAACTGGCGAGTTGGCGTGCGACCAACTTGGAATTCGCGTGGCCAGCAGCCGTATCGCGATACGCTAGCGGCCAGTCTCGGGCAGCCCCTTTGGGGGGCCACGACCGGCTGGTGCTTGCCTTCCAGGCAGTGGGTCGAGCCACGTGTAAAAATCGGACGCCGGCCCCGCGGATGCTAGCGACGAGGTCCGCCTCGTGCGAGAATCTTCTCCGCCATCCAGGATGCCAGATGATTTGATAATGCTTTTGGCAGATCTGTTTTCCCTTTGGTAGAAGGTTGGGATAAGGGAGATCTGCCGTTTTTACCCTCACGCTAACTTTCTCTCAAAGGGAGAGGGAACCGCACAATTTTTTTGCGTTCTTACTTATCTACACCGGTCGGCCTTCGATCACGCTGACGTCGGCCCAAGTGGGCGTGATCCCGCTCAGGCGGAAGCCGGCGGTGAGGTACAGTTCTCGATATTCCGTTTCGGTTCGCTCTTTGCCCCCGGGAATGACGAGCATGTTCAAGTCGAGCAGTTTGGCGAAGCTCGGATCGTTGCCCGGCGGAATCACGCTTTCGACCAGTAGCAGCCGGCCGGCGGGGCCGATTGTGCGGCGCACGTTGCGGAGGATTTTCAGCGATTGTTCGTCATTCCAATCGTGAATAATGTGCCGCATCAGGTAGGCATCGGCGCCCGCAGGGATGGCGGCGAAAAAATCGGTCGGAATCGTTTGCACTCGATCGGCCAGTCCGGCCGCGGCGATCAGCGGCCTGGCCCGGTCGACCACGCCGGGCAGATCGCAGAGCATGCCCCGCATCGTGGGATACTTTTCGAGCGCGCCGCGCAACAGGCTGCCATTGCCGCCGCCGACGTCGGCCAGCGTGCCGATCGCGGAGAGGTCGTAGGCATCGAGCATCGCGCCGGTTTCGCGGCCATGCACGCCGACCATCGCTTCGTCGAAGATTTGTGCTTGCGGTGGACGTTTGGAGAGATAGTTGAAAATCGGTTCGCCAAAAATCTTTTCGAAGGCGCTTTGGCCGGTGCGGATGCTGTAGAGCAACTCACCCCAGCAGGCAAAATGCTCTTCGCCCATCATGATCGCCAGCGAGCGCTGCGAGTTCGGCGCGTCGCTGGCGAGCGGTTCGGCCGTGGGCGTGATCGCGAAGCGCCGGTGTTCATCCTCGCGCAACAGGCCCACGCTGGCCAAGCCGCGCAACAGGCGGTACAAGGCCGCGGGCTGCGTTTTTGTGGAGGCCGCCAGTTGTTCGGCCGTTTGCGGTCCGTTTTTGAGCAAGTCGGGCAACGCGAGCTTGGCGGCCACGTAAATCGCTTGAGAAACCCAATAGCCGGTCATCATCGAAGCCAATGGATTGGCAGCGGCGGGTTGCGACATGGCGGAATTCCTTGGAGAGAGGCTTGTAAATGCTAATCTCGAACCGATCGGAATCCCATAGGTTCAACATACCTCGGGAGTCGGCCTGTTAGGGCTTTCGCGCCACGAACCCGACGTAGCCTGGTGGAAATTTGACCCGCCCATAGCCCGAAAGTGTTCGCACGCGAAAACCGATGTCTCGAAGCTGGGCCGCCAATTCGGTTCGGTTGAGCAGCCGCAATCGATGAACTTCATGGTCGCGGCGATAAAACTCGCCGACTTTGCGAAAGCTCGTGATATCGCGAGTCAGGATCTTTCGCGAGCGGTCCTCCTCGGCGGTAAACAGGCATGCCCAGTCAGTCCCTTGCGAATAGTTTCGTTGTCGGCCCGTTTTCCCACCGCGACCGGGCGTGGCCACGTCGAAGGCGAGCAGGCCCCGGTGGGGCAGCGCGTCGTAGATGCGGTGAAACAGTTTCGTTAGTCGTGCGTTGGTGTTTCGAGCATCGAACAAGTAGTTGAACACTTCTCCAATTGCGGTGACCGCGACGCACGGCGGCAGCGCAGCGGTCAGGAACGATTCCTGGCGGAACTTGCCGTTGGGAACACGTTGTTGGGCCAAGGCGACCATGGCCGCCGAGAGATCGAATCCCAACGCGCCGTAGCCGGCCGCGGAAATCGCCTCGGCCAAGATACCGCTTCCGCAACCAAGATCGACCACCAGTCCATCGCCCACTCGATTTTGTCGAAGGCATTTCAGCACTTCCGCCGCGGCGTTCTTGGCGAACTGGCCAAAACCCGCGTCGTGAATGTAGGCCAGGTCGTTCTGATAAGCGTTCGTGATGGATTTGGGCATTTCATTTCAATTGGCAGGATGCTCTCGGCCCTCAGGAGGTGGCAGGCACGATCTCCGACGTGCAATTCGGACATCGCCTGGCCTTGGCCGAGATCGACGAAAAACACATCGGGCAGTCACGAGTCTTTTGCACCGGCGGGGAGAGCCGGTTGATTTGCCGGACCAGCAGGAACACCGAAAACGCGACGATCAGGAAGGTCAGCACGTTGTTCAGGAATAGTCCGTAGTTCAGCGTCTGAATGCCCGCCGCCTTGGCGGCTTCCACGGAGGTCAGTGCCTCTTTCTGCTTGGCCGTCAGCTCCTGCAGAGGCACGAACCATTCGGCGGCGTTTTGCACGTGGCTGACGCTCAACAGCACGCGGATCGGCGGCATGATAATGTCATCGACGAGCGAGCTGACGATTTTTCCGAAGGCTCCACCGATGATGACACCGATCGCCAGGTCAAGCACGTTGCCCCGCAGTGCGAATTTTTTGAATTCCTTGAGCATTGTAGTTAGTGGTTAGTGGTTAGTGGATAGTGGATAGTGGATAGGGTTCGAGGCTTCTTCTTCTCCTGCTTGCAGCCTAACGCCTCCTTCAGGCCACCTTG
>JACQFF010000241.1 GCA_016200205.1 Planctomycetia bacterium | reverse complement strand
GGACATGTGGTAGTGATTAGTGGACAGTGGCCGGTGGCTGGTGGCGAGCCAAAAGCGCCCGGTGGCGGTCGCTCACCGCTGGCCACCAATCACTAGAAGCTATTTCAAAACCGCCTCGGGGAAGGGGACAGTCCCATTTTGCTCCGAAGACTCCGCAAAATCGGGACAGTCCCCGGCGGTTTTGAAATAGCTTCTAACCACTATGGTATGATGCCACAACAGACCCTTTGGCGAAAGGACCGGCGATGAGTGACCGTTTTCGTGAAATTCTCGAGACGTTTGCGAACCAATTCCCCGGGCGGGACTACACGATCGAGATCCGCTGCCCCGAGTTTACCAGCGTATGCCCCAAGACGGGCCAGCCCGACTTCGGCGTCCTGACGTTCACGTACACGCCCGAGGCCAAGTGTGTCGAGCTAAAAAGTCTCAAGCTGTATTTGCAACAATTCCGCAACGAAGGAATTTTTTTCGAGCACGTCACCAACCGAATTCTCGACGATTTGGTGGCGGTGCTCCAGCCGCGGCGGATGACCCTGCTTGCGGCGTTCAACGCCCGCGGCGGAATTACCACCAACGTAACGGCCACGTACGAAGCGCCGAAGAGTTCGGCCGCGAGGCGATAAAACGATTTCGCTTCAATACACCCGCGCTCGGCTGCTTGCACGCCACTCGTCGAACAGGGCGATGCACTCTTCAGCTAAAATGCCCGGCACCAGTTTGATCGGGCTGCCTCCTTGGCGAACGATGTCGTCGGCCGAGATGTGCAGCTCGTTGAAGCCAGCCGCCGTGGCATCGGCGATTCGTGCTCCGTAATAGACCGCCTCGACGCGAGCCCAGTGAAGCGCGGCAATGCACATCGGACAGGGTTCGCAGGTGGTGGCCACGATCGCGCCGGGCAAATGGACCTGCCGGGTGCTGGAACAGGCTTGCCGCAAGGCCGTGATCTCGGCATGTGCCGTGATGTCGGTCGTCGCCCATACCGAATTGTGAGCGCTGCCAATCACCTCGTCATCCAGCGCGATCGCGCAGCCGAACGGGGTCTGCCCGGCCGCGATTCCCTCGCGAGCCCTGCCGATCGCAAGCAGCATCAGTGCCTCAATGTCCATGGCCACGTGCCGCTCGAAAGCGGTGCTCGACGGAAGCGAAAATATGGAACATCACGTCGAGATAGTCGCGGGCCTCGGCCAATGGCATGACCAGCGGTGGACTGACCCGCAGCACCTTTCCGGCCAAGGGACCCAGCAAATGAATCGCCCGGCCCGAGGCATCGCCCAGGTAGCAGGCTTCGACGCAGGCGGCGGCGACTTCTTCGGCCGGGTGATCTTGGAACGTCGCGCACTCGACACCCCACACCACGCCTTCGCCGCGGACATGGGCCACGATGTCCAGTTCGGCCAGGCGGCACAAACCGGCTTCGATCACTTTCGAAAGCTCGCACGCGTGCGCCAAGACATCGGTGGTTTCGAACTCGTCGAGCGTGGCCAACACGGCGGCGCAACCCAAGGGCGACGCACTCAAGGTGTCGGAGCCTTCGCCGTAGTGCATGTTGGCAAACAGATCGGCCCGGCCCACCGCCGCGTCGACCGGGACGCCATTGCCCAGGCCCTTGCCCAGCACCACGATGTCGGGCTCGACGCCGTAGTGCGTGAAGGCATACAGCGATCCGGTGCGGCCAAAGTTGGCCTGCACTTCGTCCAGGATGAAGACAATGTCGCGCTCGCGGCAGAACCGCTCCAGCAGCTGCATGTATTCTTTTTGGGGATGATACGAGCCGCCACCGCCCAGATAGGGTTCGGTCACCATCGAGCAGATGCGGGTTCCATATTCGGCGGCCAGGGCGGACAGTTCGTTTCGGTACGGCGTCAAATCCAACGGCTTGCGACGCCGCGCGACGCTCTGGCACTCGTCGGTCGGAAAACTGATGAACCGCACGCGCGGATCGCGCTGGGGGTCCCGCTCGCTGCCGGTCACCGCTCCGGCCAACCCCTTCTTGCCGTGAAAGCCATATCTCGTGGCAAGGATGACATCTTCGCCAGGCCGGCGGTCGAGCGCGGCCCAGATCGCCTTCTGCACCGCTTCGCTGCCGGTGGCGGCCCACATGACTTGCTCCAACCGCGCTCCGCCGGCCTGGCCGCGCAAACTGGCCACCAGGCGTTCCGAGGCTTGCAGCTCAAGCGGCGTCAGAGCGTTGTAGGCCGTGAGCGTCGAGGCGGCAAAGAATTCTCGCGACGGATCGAGCGCGTCGAGCCCCAAATAGGCAAACACTCGCTGCCACCATCGCGTCGGGTTGTGGCCCAAGTTCGCCACCAACACGCCCGATGTGAAATCCGCCAGCTTGCGTCCCTCGGGAGTCCAGTGGTAACTGCCTTCGCTCTTGGCCAACACGGCCAGGCTGGGCGTATAAGTTCTTAGCGCGCTCGGCTCGACCACCGCCGCGCGGTGGCGGATATCGTTGGATTCGTCTTCGCCAGCGTGGCGTATCGCCGCGTGACGTTTTTCTAATGAGTTGGACATCTTACAACAGGCTTCCCAATAAGAACTCGCCTCAAACTCGACCCGAATACAAGATCTCAGGCGCTGCGCAGCCGGGCGCATAAAGCACCAATCCGCCGTGCTCGCCGTTGACGTTCACCACGCAGTTGGGCGTGCCGGCGGCATGTTTGGCCAGAATGGCTTCCATCGCCTGCACGACGGCCACGGTCTGGCGATCGGCCGACAGGTCGTTGTAGGCCAAACCCCGGGCGGTCGCGAGCCGCTGGTCTCGTTCGCTGCCCGGCCCGCCGAATTCGACTTCCGCGATCTCGCGCACGAACCGCTCCAACACCTCGATTCCATAGCCGCGCTGCGACCGCTCGCCCCAGGGCTCCAGAAAGGTTCCGTTGTAATGGTTGTTCATCGTGATCTTCCGCTCGATCGGCGTGCGACCCTCGATCGTGCATTCGACGCCCCGTTTGCGGCTATGGCCGTTCCAGACGCCATTGTCAAAACGGAACTGCACTTCCTGCTCGACGTATCCGGGAAAGTTGTCGGGCGTGACCCAACTCGTATGGATGTCGAAGGCGGCTTCGCGGGCGTCGGCATATTGGTAGATCATGCGCAATTGGGTCGAGTCCCAGGTCGGCCCGTCGACTGGCCCCACGATTCCACGTTGGCCGGTGCACTGTACGCTTTTGAGCCGGCCGCCGAACGTGAAATCGATCAACTTGATGTAATGGACGGCCACATAGGTGCCCGGATTGCGGCCCCTGATCCACTCGGCGAATTGGCTGCCTGAAATGCTTTTGGGCTCCAGCAGCGTGCAATAGCCGTTGTTGACGTGCAAGAGATCGCCGTCGGCCACGAGCGTTCGCAGTTTTTTGTGATCCGGATCGAGCAGTTTGTGGTAAACCACCTTCGCCAGCACCTCACGCTCGCGGGCGAGCCGATCCAATTCGTCGAGTTCCAAGAGCGATAAGACCGAAGGCTTTTCGACGAGCACGTGCTTGCCGGCTTCGATGGCGGCTTTGGCGGCCGAGAAGTGCCGATCGTCGGGCGTGGCCACGCAGACGAAGTCGACGCCGCTGGCCAGAAGCTGTTCGATGCTGCGGGGCTCTCGAAAGCTCTCCCACGGTCCAATCCGGCCACGGATCGCGTCGCGATAGGCCTCGGCTCGTTTGCCCGTTCGGCTGGCAACAGCCGTCAACGCGACCTGGCACACGCCGAAATTAGCCTGATAGAGCGGCCGCTCATGGACGCCTTCGAAAAACGGCCGGTAGGTTTCGTCGAAAATCATCCCCATGCCGACCATGCCTGCACGCAGCCGGTGCGCTTTGATCGCGGACGCGGAATCGGGGGTGGGGGGAGTCGTCATGCCCTCAAGATAGCGACCCCGGGGGCACTTTGCCAACGCACCCCGAGAGGTCTTGAACAGGCAACCCCCTTGCCATGCCCACTGGGCTCTTCCACAATGTTGCTCTCGCTCTCAACGCTCCGCGGGGCCGCCGTCGGCCTCGCAAGGGTCGCGAGCGAATTAATTCTCAACCTTCCGGGCGGTGTCCATGTCTGAAAATCCTCAAGTGACGCTGAGCGGTTTCGGCGACGAATCCGCCAATCAAAAAACGGCCGTGCAACAATTCGCGGCCTTTGCCGCCCTGGGGTTGCAGTATTACAGCTTGCGGTTCATCGATGCCGGCGAGGGCATCAAGAACGTGATGAAGCTCAGCAAGGGGGAAATCCAGACGATCCGCCACCTGGAAGACGAGTACGGACTGAACGTGGCCTCGATCGGTTCGCCGATCGGCAAAGTCAAATTGCTCGACGTCGAAGACGGCACTTCAAACGCTTACGTGCCGTTCAAAAAGTACCTGGACAAGGACGTCAAAAAGGCCTGCGAGATGGCCCACGCGTTCGAAACCAAGCTCATTCGCGGCTTCTCGTTTTATCACCCCAGAGGAACCGATCCGCACACGCACCTTCCGCAAGTTGTCGATCAGCTCGGTCAAATCGCCGAAACTTGTCTACGCAGCGACCTGACATATGGCGTCGAGCTGGAAGCCAATCTCGTGGGTCAGACCGGAGAGATTCTGGCGGAAATTCATCGCCAGGTGAACAACCCAGCCCTACTTTTGATCTTCGACGCGGGCAATTTGACCTGCCAGGGCTTTGGCGCGACCGAAGTGCTCGAGCAATTCCGGATGATGAAGCCCGCCCTGGGCTGGATGCACATCAAAGACTATCGGCATCCGGAGCCGGCCAAGCGGCAAACTCACATCGACGAAGAGGCGCTCAAGCATTTTGTGCCCGTCGAATCGGGCGACAGCGGCCACGAAACAATTCTCAAGGAACTGCGGAGCATGCTGCCGAAGCTCGATGAGAAGCTGCGACGCCGCGGCATTCCCGGCGTGTTTTTGGATTTAGAACCGCATCTCAAGGCCGGGGGCCAATACGGCGGATTCAGCGGGCCCGACGGCATGGGCGTGGCGCTTCGCTCGCTGTGCAAAGTGCTCGATTACGTGTCGATCGAATATCACTTGCGCGATTTCGACGACATCCGCGCGGCTCGAGGATTCTAACGAGGCCATGCGGCCGATGGCGCGCTGGCGGCGAAGCTAGGACGACTTCTGGTCGTCGGGGGCTTGTGTCAACCCAGCCCGCCGCGGGGTTTCGAATGCCGGATTGGAAGCGACCAGTGTTTGCGTGGCTGTGACGCCCCTGTAGATCCAGTAGCTGGACGCTACGAAACCCGTCATGCAACCGGCTCGCAGCACGAATTCCTCCTTCGGCAGGAGGCAGAAGACGACCAGCGAGCCCACGGCGGCCCCAATCCCGCCTGCCCAGGTACCGAGCGCCAACTTCAGCAATTGCTTCTTGCCGTGAGTATCGATGGCGTTTCGCGCGTGACGGTTGGCCAATTCGCGCATCGCGGCCAGGTCGCTGACTTCGGCCGGCGTCGTCGACCGTCGTTCCATTTCCACCGGCGCCATGCGCTCATCAATCGCGCGCTGCCTGCTGGCATCCGGCTCCATCGACACCGCCTGCGGTTGGACCTCAGGCGCCACCGGCGTGACTTCTTCCGGCTTGGTTTGTTTCCGTTCCGGTGCAATCACCACGTCGGCGTCGCTTCCACCGCGCATCCGATTCAATAGAGCAGCCATGTATTGTTCGATCGACTGGTCGTCCTCGGTCACTCGTTGGGTGGCAGTCGTGCCGACAGCCGGTTTCGGCTCCGCCACGCGCTCCGTCGGCGTTTCCCCAACGAATTGCTCGGGCGGTTTGGAGTCGCTCGTCTGCTCTGTGGACTTTTGCTCGTTGGATTCCCGCCAAGTGCGATCGTCGGCCAGCGCGTGCACTTGTTGACTCGCATTGCACTGGGCCTTGAAAGCGGCTTGCTGGCGTTCGAGCTCGGTCCACTGCTGGCGCAGTTCCGCGGTGCGCCGCTCCAGCCGACCGGCAATTTCGTCCTGTTGGATGCCGATCGCTTCGAGCCGCTGCTCGCGCTGGGCGAGTTCCGATTCACGTCGCGCGCGTGCTTCTTCCCACTGGCGGCGCACTCGATCGAATTCCGCAGCTAGGGTCGCCGCCGATTCACGCCCTCCTTGCAGGTCGCCTTGGACCTCATCCAGTGTCGCTTGTGCTTGCCCTAGTCCCATGATTGGTTCTTGCGTAGTTTGCATTCGCTCTCGTTTCCAGTCCGCCAAGCCGCTCCAGTTCCAGGACGCTACTGTTGTAGTTGGGCTTCATCTGTTTTTCGATGTTGTTCACACGTCGCACGGTCGCGCTCGAATTCCTGCCGCGCAAAGGCGATTTGCCGCTCGAGTTCCGCCGGCCGCTGCTTGTCTTCTTGTTCCACCCGGTTTTTCCCGGGCAGACTCGACGGTAGCACTTCCAACTCAATCGGACCGACCTTCAGCCGGTCGCCGGCCACCAGCAGCGCATCGCTGAAGCCTCGGCCGTTTAGCCGGGTCTTGGCGGACCAAGAGCGAACCACGGTTCCGCGCGATCCGCGGAGAATCACGCAATTGAGCGGCTGCACTCCGGCGCAACGAAGCCGCAGCGTGCAACCCTTGGCCGATCCGATGGTGCACTTCGGCGCAGACAGCCGGACAATTTGCCCGTCGCGCAATGTGCCCACGATCCGCAGGCTCAAGTCGCCAGGGGCCGGGCCTTGAACCAATTCAGGAGAATGCTTCCAAGCAAGAACGACCATGACATCAACCCCGGGTTGGTTTTTAGCAGGAACAATCGCGGGCCAGGCGACCGTACTGGCCGCGCGCTGGAACACTCACAGGACATTTAGGTTACGCAACGACCCGAGTCAAATCCTTCGGCCCTTACGCGGCAGCACCGACTGGGGCGGATTTGTCGATTTGTCAAAAAACGGCTGGATATCTTTGCCGGTTCTGTCGATTATCCGATAGCGACAACTGACCTGTGGGAACGCGAAATGTGGGCGGCGTGGGAGGCGAGCACTCACGGGTCGAAAGTGTCCCGTGGCCGTGCATC
>JACQFF010000256.1 GCA_016200205.1 Planctomycetia bacterium | reverse complement strand
TGGTCTCGATAATCATGGGTTCAGTCGGCATGTGGTACTCATTCGGCGCTCCTGAGGGTAAGGCTGATTTAGTTGGGAAACTACGCGGCTATAGTCTCGCTTGCTGGGCTTTCGCCGCAACCCTGTACATGGCCCATCGCGCCTTTGACTATTTTTCCGACTAAGAGCCTATCCGAGAACCGTCGGGGACTGTCCCGATTTTGCGGCGGGCACCATCCGCAGGATGGTTGGGGAGCAAAATGGGACTGTCCCCTTGTCCGAGACGGATAGGCTCTTAAGAACGCAAGCGACGAATTCCCGGAATTCTCGGATTAGACTGACGCGCTTCCAGCGAACCTTAAAACTTGACGCCGGCCTCTTCCTGGGGTAGAGTCAAAGGCAGTTTGGCGGTCGCCGTTTGGGCCTTAGCCGCCTTTTGAGACAGCGAAATCCGATCATGGCCATTACGAACCTACTGCTGCTGTTGCTCTTGGCGCTTAGCGGGCGCCGGGCGTAGGGGTTCGTAGTCAGGTCGCAAGCGAAGAACTAAAACGAACCCCAGGGCCTGACGCCTTGGGGTTTTTTATTGGAGAGTGTCCAGGTTTTCTCCCTCTCCCGCCGGGAGAGGGCCGGGGTGAGGGTGCAGAGGCAAACGGCAACTCTTGAGGAAATACCTACCCCTCAAGAACAGACAAAGACCCTCACCCTACCCTCTCCCACGGGGAGAGGGGGTTTTTGCGGGAGCAAGACGAAAATGGTTCGCGCGAGAAAAAATCAACAGGCGAGTTATCGTTTGGCCAGGGCGCGGTTGGTGTTGCCCGGGCCGACCTCGGGTCGGCCACCGGAGGCAGTGCACGCGTAGAATTTTCTGGCAATCTCGCAAACTCCCACACAAAGGGCATCAGCTCATGGCAAAAAAACATATCACGATTTTCGATACCACGCTGCGCGATGGCGAGCAATCTCCCGGCGCGAGCATGAACATGGCCGAAAAGATGGAAGTGGCCCAGGCCCTGGTCGACTTGGGCGTCGACGTCATCGAGGCCGGTTTCCCCATCGCTTCGCCGGGCGATTTCGAAGCCGTCCGCGAAATCGCCAAAAACATCAAGGGTTCGGTGATCTGCGGACTTGCCCGCTGCAACAACGAAGACATCGATCGGGCGTGGGAAGCGCTTCAGTATTCCGAGACCCCGCGGATCCACGTCTTCCTGGCCACCAGCGCCATCCATCGCGAGTTCAAACTCAAGATGGACAAGCAGGAGATCATCGACCGCGCCGTCTCCGGCGTTCGCCGCGCGGCCGGCTATTGCAAGGACATCGAGTTCTCGCCCGAGGATGCGTCGCGTACCGAGTTAGACTTTCTCTGCGAGGTGATCGAAGCGGCCATCGAGGCCGGAGCCACCACGGTCAATATTCCCGACACCGTCGGCTATGCCACACCGGCCCACATGGGCAAAGTGATTCGCACGCTGTGCCAGCGCGTTCCCAACATCGACAAGGCCGTGGTCAGCATGCACTGCCACGATGATTTGGGACTGGCCGTCGCCAACAGCCTGGCCGGCGTGGAAAACGGCGCTGGGCAAATCGAGTGCACCATCAACGGCATCGGCGAACGGGCCGGCAACTGTTCGCTCGAAGAAGTCGTGATGGCGCTGCGCACTCGCGGCGATTACTATCAGGCCGACACGCGGATAAAGAGCCAACGGCTCGTGCCCACCAGCCGGTTGGTGGCGAACGTCACTGGGCTGCAAGTGCCGCGCAACAAGGCCATCGTCGGGCGAAACGCGTTTGCCCACGAGGCCGGCATTCATCAGGACGGCATGCTCAAAGAACGCACGACCTACGAAATCATGCGGCCCGAGGACGTGGGTTTTGCAAAAACCGATCTCGTGCTCGGCAAGCACAGCGGCCGCGCGGCGCTGGCCGATCGCGCCAAGGCGCTGGGGTATCACCTGACCCCCGCACAGCTACAAACCGTTTTCGACGAATTTAAAATCCTGGCCGACAAGAAGAAAGAGATTTACGACGGCGACATCGCCGCGCTCGTCGATCAACAAATCCACGACCAGTCCGACTCGTGGTCGATGGTTGCTTACCAGGTCACGGCCGGCACGGGCACCACGCCCTCGGTCACGCTCACATTGCGCCACGGCAATCAAGACATCACCGAGACGGTCTCGTCGGGCGACGGACCGGTGGATGCCATGTTCTTGGCGATCGAGCGGATCACCGGCGTGACGACGGCGTGCAAGGATTTTCGCGTGCAGGCCGTCACGGTTGGAAAAGACGCCCAGGCCGAAGTCAACGTCGAACTGGAGCATCATGGCCGGTTGAATCGCGGGCGCGGTGTTTCGACCGACAGTTTGGAGGCCAGCGCGAAAGCATTTTTGAACGCGATCAATCGCATCACGGTGCATCAAGGCGCGGCAACGCAACCGGCCCAAGCGACTCCGTGAAGGAATTGGGTCCGCGGCGTTCAATTTCGGGTGCCACGGTTGGCTCGTCCAACCGCGCCTCGAAGACGCTGCGCACCGCAGGACAAGCCAGAAGTGGCACCCAATGCCGTGCTCTTTTGTTGCGCTAGGCGACAAATGCCAGCCAATAAAAGATCCAGCCGGTAATGGCCGTGCAAAGCAGGTCGTAGGCGGCCAACTTGCCGAACCGGCGGTGCCACGCGCTATGCTCAGCGGGGGCTGGCGGGTTGGGAAAACGTAACAGTGCTTGTGCAATTACCACGGCCCAGAGCACCGCAGCGGTTACGGCGAAACAGAGATGCACGCCCAGCACGATAGAGACCCAATCTATCGAGCCCTCCTGGCCGAAATAGGGCGAGGCCTCGGCCCGGTGGCGCCAGCCATTGACACGCATATCGAGTTCGAACAAAACCACCGTCACCAACAGCACGCTGCCCAAAGTCAGTTGTATCTTTTTGTGCAGCGCGTACTGGTTCCGATATTTGACCAGATAAATGCTCAATGCCAGCACTGGCAACAGGGCCAGCATTGCCAGCACGACCACGTCGAGCATGAACGTGGCCCGAGTTCCCAAAAAACCGTCAATCCCGTGTGGCATTGTTGGTGGTTGTTCAAAAAAAGCCCGGCTGCGATCCCCCCCTGCCCTGCCCGCTTTCTGCGCTCAATCGCCGCGCACGCAGTGTCCGCAAGCGTGGATTTTACCCGACGTGATTTAGCCGGTAACCCCAACTTGGCGTGCCCACAGACATCAAGGGCCGACGCACCCCCCTGTCCCGTCTCTCTGCGATTTTTAGGTTTCCCAGACTGCCCTTCGTCAATCACACGTCGTTCTGTAGAATCCTCTCCCCACCCAGTTCATACCTTAGTCCACAACCGCCGTGAAACTCGAACTTACTTCTTGGCCACCGGGATCAGCATCCTGAACCCATTACAAACCATCTCCGCGCCCCGGACATTCGGTCGGCCGCTGTTGGCGGACGACAAGTCGCGTCTTGAGGCACTCGCGTTTCGCTACGGCGCAAGCTACGACTCCTACCTGGCGGCGGAGCCCGATCGCCAGGTGTTTTGGGCCCGCGAAGTACCTGGCGCGGTCGCTTACGTCCGCGACCGGCGCTACGTGCATATAGCTGGCGGACTGTTGGCTCCCACCGCCGCCAAACCCCAGTTGTTGGCCGAAATCGTCTGCTGGGCCGATCGCGAGCGACTGGTGCTGTCGTTTTACAATCTCACCGACGACGACTTGCCGCTGGTGCGCGATGCCGGCTTTCAGGTCACCAAGTGGGGCGAAGAAGCCCTGGTCGACTTGACGGCATGTACCTGGTTGGGAAAGCCATACGAATGGCTGCGGCGGCAAACCAGTTTCTGCCGCCGCCATCGGATCGTGGTCCGCGAGTGCAACCCGGCTCGAATGTCGGCTGCCGAGTGGGATCGCGTTGCGGCCGAGTTGGTCGAGATTTCGCAAGCCCTGTTGGGCCACAAACCGCAGCGCGACGAGATTCGTTTTCTGGAAGGCCGCTTTGATCTGGCGGACATCAGCCGGCGACGGCTGTTTGTAGCGGCGAGCGACGACGGCGCGGGCCGCATCGAAGGCTTTTTGATGTGCAACCCCTGCCTCGATGGCACGCGCTGGTCGTTCGAAACTTACCGGCGGCGTCCCGATGCGATCCGCGGCACGATGCCCTACCTGATGCACCAGGTCATGCAGCGATTGCAGACCGAAGAAGTGGAGTCGGTCTCGCTGTGCCTGGTGCCCGGGCTGCGCTGCGAAACGCCGCTACCCGGCGACAGTCCGCTGGCCCGCTGGAGCATGGTGCTGGCCACGCGGTATTTCAGCTTCATCCACGACACGCGCGGCATGTATCACTACAAGAGCCGATTTCGACCGCGGTTCGCTAGCCGCTATCTGGCGGTCCGGCCGCGGCTCTCGTTCGGCTCGGCCTGGTCTTTCGTAGGCGTGCTGGGAGTGCTCGACCTAAGGCTCGGAAATCTCGTGCGGCAGGCCGCCCAACGATTGCGCAGCGCCGCCTCGCGCCGCACGCTCTCGACGCCCGAGCCGGACGGCCGGGACTGAGGCCGTTGGCGCTGTTTGAGATGGAATCGTGCCCCCTCAGTCTTCGCAGACTGCTTTGATTTCGGCCCACAGACTCGTCGAGACATCGTGGGCCACGCCGGCGGTGATTTCCTCGAGGGCTTCCTCGATCGATTTTCCATCGACTCGTGCCAGCGCCGCGGCAACGATGATCGGCGAGCGGCTCATGCCCGCGCCGCAGGCAACCAGGATAGGCACTTTCGATTCGATGAAACTGACCGTCAGGTCCACGGCGGCGCGGATAATTTCGGGTCGATTGCCGGCACCGTCGACCAGGGGAATTCGGCAATATACGATATCCCTCGGAAAATGAATCGGCGATTCTTCCATTGCCAGATCCACAATGGCGATGATTCCATGCCCGATGACATCGGAAATGTCTCGGGCCTCCGATGCGTTGCCAATCCATAAGCGGTGGGGGATCGCATCTCGCATGAGCTTACTTTTGATTCTTGGCCGGTGCTTGATGGTCGCCAATCTCGTTCTATGATGACGGTTTTAGGCTACTGGGGCAACAAGTTTCGAAATTTTGTGGCTGAAAAGAGGCTCCCAGGCGAGCCGACGCCGATCAGGCGATAGGCACTGGCGGGAAAGGTCGCATGGAACCCAAAAAAGTTCAGAAACTGGAAGAAGCTTGCGACAGTGCAATTGTTGACGTGCTTCGCAAACATTACTCGTCTGCGGTGCAGCCCCGTGTCTGCCACCTGATGGCTAAAGCAGCGGTGTCCGTCCTGGAAGCCGTCACCGAGGCTGAGGCACTCAAATAGCCGGCTGTTCGATCCAATTCTCAACCAAGGAGAACAATCCGATGGCAACCTTCATCAGCACCATCAAGTTCACCGAAAAAGGCATCCAAAAAATTCACGAGTCCACCAAACGGGCGGCGGCGTTCAAGGCGGCAGCCAAGAAGAT
>JACQFF010000247.1 GCA_016200205.1 Planctomycetia bacterium | reverse complement strand
GTGATACATGGCATGCACATCGGCCGGCGTGAGATAGGCGCCTGAATCGGGCGGGAGATTGGGATCGCTGGTGTTCACGCCTCCGCCGGGAAGGAACTGGCCGAAGGCGTTTCCCGCAGTCAGCAGGCCAATGCCGATGCAAAGCGCGACGACCGCGCACCTCGTTGGTTTTACATACATGGCTAGCGATTCTCCTATGAAGTAATCAACCCTTCGAACGTTCGACTGCGGCTTGGTCACCGGGCGCCAGATCGGTCGCTGGTGAGCCACAGTACCTGACAACTTTGCCCGTTCCTTGATTGTTCAATCGAATCTGTTTTCCGTGCACCTCCTTTCGGCGATACATCATTGCGCAAAGAGCGAACCTGCAACAGCCCAGCGAGAGATCTCTCCGCGGCGGTGCGGAGAGACTACGGGATGGGCCGAAAAATTGCCGGCAAACTCGAACAAACCGGGGGCCAGAAAAGCTTCCCGGGAAAAGTGACGCGAAAGAACTGTTCGGCGAGAGAGCGCCGAAAGAATTGAATCGCACGAGGGCGTTGGCGTGCCACGCACGATGCCCACGAGCGACGAGAATAAGCGCCAAGACACTTGAGGTGACATGGGATTTTATCTCGGTTCAGATCATTAGGACTACTCTACAAATCCACAAACGAAGAACAGTCAAAAAGTCCCATAACCGATGGTGGCCCAACCTGGCGGCCAACGTGAGTCTCTCCAATGGCGCAGAATAATATGGGAAATCCAAATGTCAATACAAAAAAATGTCGGAAAATTAAATTAGCGTATGAACGACCACTGGTGGCCAGGGGGACGTCACCAGAGGAAAGCTAGGCAATTCGCCAAGATCCCCTGCACCAGGGCCGTCCGAGGATCGTTTGCCACGTTGGCCAGTGCCACCAGATCTCGTCCCCGGCCGGAAAGAAGCAAGGCTCAAAAAACCTCAGGGCCGGCTGCGGGCGCAACTCGCGACCAATTCCGACCTGACGTTTCAACATGGCAGCATAGTTCGGGAAATCAAAATGTCAACACAAAAACCACTAAAAATTTGTTTAGCGCACGCGCGGTCGCCCATGAGCCAAAGGCGTCGGCCAGAAACCACGCGACCCCCTGGGGGTCGGCTACCTGGGCCACGTGGTTATTTCGGCAGGTTGGGACCGGAGCGAGACGATCGCTCGCCCTCGATTAGAACATTCGCAGGTTCTGCCCGTTTGGCGTTACAACCACCGCCGGTAAGCGTGAACCCATTATTCCAATCTCAATTTGACTCGCAGCAAATCGTGTATCGGAAGGGCCAAGTTCACCGGGTCGGCTACATGGCCGGCTTGGACGCGAATCTCTCGAGATTTCGTGGTGCTCTCGTGCGCCAGATGCTCAAAGTACTTGGCAATCGATTCACGGTTCGATTCGAGGCAACGGAGCCGATTGACAATCCAGGTCGGAATGACGGTAACTGTCGGGCTCGGCGACGTGACGGCCAAGGACACAGTCATGCCCACCGCGCTACCGGCGGCCGGGGCCGCCGCCGACACCGGCGCAAGCGGACCGTTGGCCGCAAGGTTGATCAACTGTAGGCCGGTTCTGGTGCTCGTCCCGTGGGTCTGGGCGAAGGTTACATCGCTGGAATCGACCTTTCCATCTCTGTTGAAGTCATAGAGGTTGGTGGCCGGAATATTTGCGCCGATGTTCGCCCCATTGGTTTGGACGCCTGTCACGTCGCCGGAGCCGACCTTGGCCACCGTCGCGGTATTCGTCACGCCGGTGTCCGCCTCTTCATTGCCGAAAAAGAACACGTCGTCGACTGTCAAACCGGTATCTGCATTGGCCTTGGCGATCACCTCCAGCCATCGGTTTTGGATCGCGCGATCGGCCCAGATCAACTCGACGCGGTCCGAACCACTAAAGCCAGCGCCAAGGCGGACCGCGACGCTCGTGGGACCGGGGGCGGTGGACCAACTGCCGGGCGTGTTGTCGTTTCCCAATTTGAACGTGAAATCGTTCGAAATGTTGGCGAGTGTGATCGACGCATGATTACCGCCACCCTGCAGATCGATCATGACGCCATTGATCCCCTTGTCATAGCTGGAGACGGTGGCAAAAGTGGCCGCCGTTCCGTTGGGGATGTAGGCGCTCTTGTCGGTGGCAATCGATGCATCGTCGGCGGCATTGGCTGTCGGGTCGTTCCCGTCCCAAAATGAATTGTTGTAAAAGATATAACGGCCGACGATCGTGGAGGCGGGCGGCAACGTTTTCCAGGTCATCAGCGGATCGCCCACGACGGTCGTGACGTACGAGAGTTGGGGTATCGCGCTCCAGGCAGCTTCGACGAAGGTCTTTCCGTTGATCAGCATGGAGAACAATTGATCTTCGTTGGCCATGTAACTGACGCCGGCCCACGGCTCTGCGACGTTGCCGACCCCGGCTGTTCCCCCCTTTTGCAGCCATTGGGCAACCTGGCCTTGGTTGTGGGTATCTCCCGTGGGGTTGAACGTAGCCGCGTTGAAGCTTTCCCAACTGTTGAAGACCGCGCCGTTGGCCAGCATGATGTTCAATCCGCTAACGATATAGTTGGCGCCCGGGGTCGAGGCTTGATGGATGCCGTGGCTGTCGTATCCGATGACGGGGCCGGCCGCCGTGCCGACGAAGGTGATCGTGTTATCGTAGACGACCGGCATCCCGGCCGGATTGAGCACGTTGTTCACCAAATTGGCCATCGTGGGCGCGTAGCTGATCGTTGGATCATTATCCACCAAGAACCAAAACGGCCCGCTTGGACTGTTGTGCGGGCCGATAAAAGCGTTTTGAGCCCGATCGAGGCTGGCCTCCACGTCGCTTACCGAATAGCCATCCAAACGCGCGGCCAGGCGATCGCCAAAAGCAGCGTGGCTGAAGGCGCCGGACTTGCGGAAGTACGGGTTGTTGGTGAACTGCCCGGGAATCTGGAAGCTCTGGTCCCCCATCTGCTGCCAGATGCTGATGGTGTCAATGGCGGTTAATTCGCTTTCCAGGCTGGAAGTCGGTCTCCAGCTTAGGATGCTGCGGGTCGTTCCCGACGGATCCACATAGGTCGGCAGCGGATTGGGAGGCACCACCGGTGGCTCGGGCTCACCGACGGTGATGCGCAGAGGCAGCCCTTTGGTGGTGACAATGACATCGATCTCAGTCGTGGACGTTGTCAACCCCGAGAGGACCTGCGGCCGGATGATGCTAAGATAATCGTCGGCCGAAATGTCTTCGCTGTTTGGATCCACTCCATTGATGCCCAAGAGCTGAACGCCAGGGTGGATTTGCGCGTAGTAATTGGCGATCTGTGCGCCATTCGGGCTGGCCGTGTTGTACAGAACGAGCACGTTCGCGGCGACCAGGTCCGCCGTCAGCAAATCCCGACGCTCCAGCAATTCGAAGACCGCGCGAATGCTGGTCCAGCGAGTTTTGCCAACCACGGTTTTTCCTTGCATAAAGCGGAATTTAACGCTTTACCAAGTGGGATGCAAGACTTTTCTTGCGCGCCGATAGTGAATTGCAGTTCGCGGTGCACCCTATTGGACCGGGGCAGGACGTTGACCTCGGACGAAGGATTTCAAAGCAACGCGCGCCTCCGCCCACCGACCCGCTCGAGCCGTTTCGACAATGGACGATAAACTATCGAACGCATCGTGTGGCAGTTTGGCCGCGGCGTGCAATTTCTCAATCTCCGCGGCGCTAGTTTCCAGCAGGTCAGAGCGTTTTGCCGTGACGGCCGTCCAAAGTGCGTCGGCCGCCGCCAGGCACTCTTCGTCGCCACCCAACTGAGCCGTCTTTCCGCATCCAGCCACCAGCGGCAAACAAAGGCTGCTCCAGAACAACAAGAACGCGCATTCCCCTCGTACGTACTTCATGATTCGATTGATCGCTGGGCAATGCTAATACGCTTCACCGGACATGATTTCACCCCCATTGCGGGTCGATAGCGAGACCCACATGAACGGGTCGATGTCTTCCGGAATGAAACGGACGGAACCGTCGCCGAATAGTGTGTTGGCTCCATCAACGTGCTCCGAATACATCTCATCGGTATGGCCAAACGGATTGTTCGGCGCGTGAATGATCACTTGCGGCCGGTCGTGCGAGTCGGGCCCACTATGCGCCGCCACGAGAGCCCCGCCGCTGTTGCAGGCTGACGGAAAGGGAGGTTTCGGGCAGGTCACGGCATAGGGAATCACGCCCACCCATGTTTTGTTGCTCAATAGAGAACTGTGCTCGCCGATAAACACGGTATGCGACAAACCGTCCGAAACGTCCTTCATTTGCAACCGCGCATTGCGATAAAACGGCCCATCGATGAACGCCTGCGATGCGGTTCCACCGGAGACGACGGTTTCAGGCTGGCTGAAATCGATGTACGCCGTCACGCGGCCCCACGGCTGATGCACGCCGGCGTTGGTCACGTAATGCGAATGCGCGAAGACTAATTCCGGATCGAAATGAGTTGGCGAGGGCGTGGGGTTCCAAGCATCTCCTTGGCCACGATCGACGGCAAAACCATCGCTGCCACCGGACGCCGATGGGCAGAGAAATACTGACAGACGCGTTTTTGCCAACGGCAGATTTTCCGGCGCCCAACACGCGACTTTCGAATTGAACCGCGCTTGCAGGTTCTCCTCTTCAAGCTGCGGCAACAGGATCGCTCCCCAAGCGAAACCCGACGGTCCGTTTCCGTTGCTGTCTGGAAAACTTACGCCGCCTGCCGTCCCCGTTTGACTGGGATTGCCCACGTAGGCTGGCGGAAGAATTCTGCGTGCGTCGTGAAAATTGTGGATCGCCACTCCAATTTGGCGGAGGTTATTGACGCACTGAGAACGCCGGGCCGCCTCACGAGCCTGTTGCACCGCCGGAACCAACATCGCAACCAGCACTCCGAGGATCGCAATTACGATCAACAGCTCAACCAACGTAAACGCCCGGCCGCGGGATCGAAAAAAGCAGCGCTCGTTTGTAAATGAGTTGCAACTCATTGAAAAATCATGCCTTGCGAACACAATCAGGGTCTCGGCGCGGCCCTCAAATGGACTCTCGTACGCACTCGATGTTCCCTAGTGTAGCAGGTTATTCGTATGATGCAACAATAATTTTAGATAAATAAAAATTGTTGTTTTACCAACCAAACATGTAAAAGTGCGGGACCAACGTTCGATCCTCAGAGCAGTGCCGCGGAACGCTGTGCAAGCGTGAGGCTGGCTTCGTACCTGGAAGGCCTAGTCGCCCGCCGTGTAGACGCGTTGCCCCTTACGCAGAGTCTCGCGAACTTCGAGGCGAGCTCCCCGACCTTCCGGGCCGTCGTGCAAATCGAAGAGCACAAGATCGGCCACATCACCGGCTTGCAACTGGCCAGGACGCTGGCCCAATAATTCCGCTGGACGTCGGCCGGCCATGTTGACGGCCGTGGCCAAATCGACACCGGCGAAGCGCATCACGTTGGCCACGCCCACGCCAATGGGTTGCGATGCGCCGGCCAGCAACTGGTCTTGTCCTGCAATCACCAGTCGTCCGTCGGGCAGGATTTCCAACTCGCACAGTTGTGTCGCGTAGCGCCCCACGGGCAATCCGGCCAGGCCCGATAGATCGCTCACTAGAATGCAGCGCTCGGGCGTCTTGGCGCGAACGATGGTCTGCACGACTTCCGGCGGAAGGTGGTGGCCGTCGACAATCAAACTGGCCATCAGCCGATCTTCGGCCAGTTGATCCCAAATGTAATTCGGATGGCGCCTGAGCATGCGGTGCGCGCCGTTACCCAAGTGCGTGCTCAAGCGGGCCCCAGCGTCGACCGCGGCGCGGATTTGCGTCGAGTTGGCGCCGGTATGCCCAATGGCAACCACCACTCCCGTTTGCGCGACGCGCGCGATGAACGCCGGCGACTCGGGATAGTCCACGGCGAGTGTCAAAACGCGAATCGTTCCCTTGGCGGCGTCTTGAAATCGCTGGAATTCGTCCCAGCTCGGAGCGCGACAATGTTCGAGCGGATGCGCGCCGCGCGGGCCATCTTCACGGGCGATATACGGGCCTTCCAAATGAATGCCGGCCACCGACTGAGCGGCATCGGAAAATCGGTCACAGGCCTCGACAATTGTCCGCAAGCTGTGGACGATCGTGTCAAAACTGGCGGTCGTCACTGTCGGACAGAACTGCGTGACGCCGAAAGCCGCCTGCTGTTTGGCGATGTGGGCGACTTTTTCGCTCGTCAGGTCGGGGGAGCTGAATTCCTGTCCGCCAAAGCCGTTCGTTTGCAGATCCAGAAAACCGGGCGCAATCCAGGGCAACCGTTGTTGCCCGCTCACGTCTCCCAGCTCGCGCACGCCCGTGATCTTGCCGTGCGAGATCTCGAGCTGCACAGGGCCGAGCGATTGATAATGCCGGCCCGTGATCTTGGTTGTTGCGGTGGTGGTCATAGCCGCGGCAGAACGTACAAGTGCTCGAAAACGAAAGTTCATACCCGACGCGACGATCGAAATTGCGATCGCTCAGAAGCCTAATTTACGATAACCCGGCACGGCAGCGGTTGCTAGCCGCGCGTCGGCGCGCGATTGCGACTGGCCGCGACGAAATCAGGTGCGTTTGGACAAAACCTATCGGCCGGTGGGACGCTAAGCCGCGAGCGGCCGTGAAACGCCGCTTACAGGCGCGGCAGTTGAGTTTTGTCCGTCTGCTCTAATACGCCCGGTCGGTCGGTCGCTGCACGATCACCGGCGCGGCTGCGGGCCGCCAGCGCATAGGATCGGCCGTGTTCGAGCCCCAGTTGGCCGAATAGCTGCCGAACCACGGCGTAATCGACACCGTTGGGCGAGAATTGGAGAGGCCAAACCATTTGAGGCTCGCCAGGCGATCTTGCCGCTGCAGGCCCCGCAATTCGGCTCGGCGGCGAATGGTCAACTTGGGATCGTCGTGACGAATACGTTCCTGTTCGTAAAACCACATCTCCGGTGTCGGCGTCAGGACGCCCGGCGAGCTTTCTTGGCTCGGCGCGATTCGCGACACGAAATCGCGCCGCAAGTCGGGTGAGTCCTGCGCAATGCAGGGCCAAGTCGCGGCGCACACCAGTAGCGAAAGTGGAAACCAAAGGACTCGAAGCATCGGCGATTCTCCTATGCCGCGCAGCGACATGGTTGAGTGCGAGTGCGGGTGAATGGGGTCAGACGTCAGCCGCACGCGTTCGAGCGGGATTGTCGCGACAGCGGCTGGCTATAATCCGATTCGGCCCAGGCAGGGTCGTAAGATTAAACGATTTTGCGAATCGTCCCAGTCGACCCCGACCGTACCGGTCGCCCAGTCCACGAAGATTGCGCAAGCTCAGGCCAGCGGCACCTGCACGGAGTTGACAAACGCGCGATAGCTGCGCTCGTCTCCTTCCACGACCAGCACGTACAGAAGCCCGCCACTTTGCCAATATCCGATCGCTTTGCCGCCGGTGGTCGACTGGGGTGAAACGGGCGGAGCGGTCGGCAATCCGGCGGTTGATAGCTTGACCACAAACAGCATGGCGGCACCTGCTTGGGCGTGTTTCAATTTGTACGCCACGCCGCGGCCGCTGGCGACGTTGCCGATGCGTTGCCAGGCCGTCGGCGAAGCCACGACCGCACTGGATACGGGGAATTCGCGAGGGGCTCGCAGGATGCTCTGCCAATTCTTCCCGAGTTGCTGAATCCACTCCTCGGTCCGTGCTTCCACGGGGCCCGTTGAGCGAGGTTGCCAGAAGATTCCCACATAAGCAGCCACCGCCAGCGCAGCGGCCAAGCTCGAGGCCACGGCCAACAATTGCCGGCGCGACCAACGCGGAGGGGCTGTTTGCACCGCTTTGTCTTTGTCACCGTCCCCGGCGATTGCCTCGGCATCGGCGGCTTGCAGGCTCGAAGCGATCGCGTTTTCCAGCGGGCTGCACGGCGCTGGCCGAATCGCTTTGGAGCTCTCGGCATTCAATCGATCGAGGATCCGCTCGGCCAGGCCTGCTGGCACAGGCACTTTCTCCATGGCAGCCACCACCGCGGCATCCCATTTTTGCACCCGCCGGTAGGCATTTTGAGCTTCGGGATCATGTTCGAGGCTCTGTGCCACGTCTCTCAAATCCGTCGAAAGCATGTCGTCGCTGCCGGGCCGGCAGGCTTCAATGCCCTCGATGATGCGTTTGTCCATGGCCATGATCCCTCTTGCGACCGCTACGGCCCATTGTCTCGCTTAAAAACACTTATCCCTCGATAACACTTATCGCCCGATAACAGTTACCGCCTGATCACCGCGGGCCCGTGAACTGTTGAAAATTGAGACTCTTTACCGTCGCCAGGCTCTACGCGCGCCGCTTCGCACTCCGCGGGCTCGCACAAGGCACGGCGCAGGTTGGCCTTGGCCCGCGCCAGCCGGCTCATCACCGTTCCCAGGGGAATGTCGAGCAACTCGGCAATGACGCGGTAGGGGCGATGTTCGAAATAAAACATCAGTATCACGATTTTGAACTCGTCACTGAGCGCGTTGATGGCCGCTTGGAGCCGCACGCTATCGATGCTTTGCTCGATTGCGTCGTCGGGAATCTTGTTGATATCGAATTCGGCGCTAGCGGCCAGCAGCGGACGCGGCTGCCGACAGCTCTTCAAAAAGCTGTTTCGTAACACCGTGAACAACCAGCCGCGCACACCCTCGGCATCGCGAACCTGATCCAGTTTCTGCTGGGCAATCAGAAAAACTTGTTGAGTCAAATCTTCAGCGTCTTGAACCGAACCGGTCAGACGGTACGCATAGCGATAGAGCGCCTGATGATAGTCCGAAACAAGTTGGGCGATGTCCAATGGCGCTCGGCTGCATGGAGCTTCGCTGTCAGCCATTTTCCGCCCGTCCTTAACCATAAAGAGGCATCGAGTGGGGAGATTATTCCCGTATCGCCCGAAAAACAACGCTGCAAAGCCGTTGGTTTGCGCTACCCACCGAAGGGGGACGAGCCGCGCGAGTGGTTTTTCGCCCTCAATACCCATGGGTGAGTCGGCTGGGCCAAGCGACCCGCGATCAGTATACCCCCTTTGGAGCGAAAGCCCAGAGTGACACGCAAACGGCATCGCCCGGGCGAGGCTGATCTTGATGGAAGCAAGTGCACGTGAAACGGGGGTTGGCGCCAATCGAAAGGCCAGTTGCTAGCACTGATAACCGCCGGACTCCAGCGGTCGATGCTGGCACGATCGCACGCCCAACTCGCCTTTGAATTCAACGCGAGCGGCGTTAGACTGCCGCACCACTGGCGACAACCACTGAGTCCCAGGCGACAAATGGGCCAGCGGCGGCCAACGGGAGCCCGAAGAAGTGGTGCATTTCGGCATGATCGTCCAGGCCCATTATTTTGCCAGCCATCAATAGTCCTCGGTAATTCACGGATTGAAGTCCAACCTCGGCCCGTTGTGCCGGGCGACAAACCCGCCGGATCCCATGGAAGGTGATGTTATGAAAAAACTCTCAATATCATTGACGCTCATCGGCTTTTCCATCGCGCCCCTCGGCTGCTCCCAGAGTTCGCCAGGCAAACCACCTGCTGCAACGGCTGCCCATATGGATCCGATCGAGCAAGACGAGCGGGCGATCGAATTGAACGCCCAACGCGCGAAGCAATCCATCGATGAGATAAAAGCCGAGGCACGGGACGCATTGCGCAGGACGCGGCAAGGCTTGAAGACGAAAGCCACGAAGCATGCGTCCGAACTTTCCGAGCTAGCCGCCGAAATGGCCGAGGAAGCCAAGGATCGGGCCGAGGATATTCCCGAAGCGCTCGATCGAGCCCTGGAAGAGCGTCAAAGTGACCTGCGTTCGCGGATTCGCAAACGATTGGAAGCCGAAGAGGGTGCCGTCGACCAGGAAGAATCGGATTCAAGCCGTTAAGTACCGCGTTAAGCCACTTGCCCACCGGATCGATGCGGGCTGTCGCATCGGTCCGGTTTTTTTTGGAGGAAGTCTGCACCCGCCGCCACTCGCTGAATTGGCTTGTTAGCAAACTCGAACAATACAGCCGGGGACTGTCCGATTCTCCGGGGCGGGCTTTCAGAGAGGCACTAAGTCCGCGGCGGTAAATATCTTCGATCAAGAGCCGAGTCTTTTCCCCGCTGGTTTGGGGAATAAAATCCCGGCCATCGGGATCGTTATTTCCAGAGACCAAGCAGGGAGGTCCTGCGAGGCATGAAATGCTGTTTTTGCAGACGGAAGGTGATTTATGAAGAAGTTCGCCATGTTGGCCCTGCTGCTGAGCCTCGGAGTATTTGCGACCGGTTGCCCCAAAACCGACACCAAGAAGCCCGAAACTCCTCCGGCTGCGGACGGCGCTGCTCCGGCTGAAGGCGCTCCGGCCGCCGCTCCCGCCGAAGCCGCTCCGGCCGAAGCCCCCAAATAAGCACAGCCTGTATGCGAAAAAACCGGGGAGGGATGCTCGTGCATCTCTCCCCTTTGTTTTCACCCGGCGATTGAAAGCTCGCTAGCCGCGTTTGGGGCGCGGCAATCGGCCGCCTTTGCCGCGGCGGCGGCCGCCAGCGCCTGTTGAGCGGCGGGCGTCGACTTCGGCTACTTTGCGGCCCGGCGAGGCCCGCATCTTTTCGATGCGGTCGCGGATGCCGGCCGCGCGTTCGAATTCCAAGGCGTCGGCGGCGGCCAGCATTTCGGCTTCCAGTTCGGCCAAATACTCTTCGGTAATGTATTGGGCTTCGTCCGCGCGGCCCACGGCGGCGTTGGCTTGCGCGTGAGCATTGGCTTCGGCTTCGATTCCGGCGCGAATGCCTTTGCGAATGGTCTCGGGCGTGATGCCGCGCTGGCGGTTGTAGGCCTCTTGCATGGCTCGGCGGCGCTCGGTCTCCTCGATGGCCCGCTGCATCGAGTCGGTCACCCGGTCGGCGTAGAGCATCACTTTGGCGTTCACGTTGCGCGCGGCGCGGCCAATTGTCTGCATCAACGACGTTTCGCTGCGCAAAAAGCCTTCCTTGTCGGCATCCAAAATGGCCACGAGCGATACTTCGGGCAAATCCAGCCCCTCGCGCAACAGATTCACTCCGACCAGCGCATCGAATCGCCCCTCGCGCAATTCTCGCAGCAGCTCGACGCGTTCGAACGCATCCAACTCACTGTGCAGCCACTTGCAGCGAATCGACTGCTCCGAAAGATAAAATGAAAGGTCCTCGGCCAGCCGCTTGGTCAAGGTGGTCACCAACACCCGTTCGCCAACCGCGGCCCGCTGGCGAATCTGCTCCAGCAGATGCGGAACTTGCGTGCGGGCCGGGCTGACCTCGATCACCGGGTCGAGCAAGCCGGTCGGGCGAATCACCTGTTCCACGAATTCACCGCCGGTGTGCTCCAACTCGTAGGGGCCGGGAGTGGCCGACACGTAGATCACTTGATCGATCTTGTTTTCCCACTCATCGAATTTGAGCGGGCGGTTATCCAACGCACTGGGCAAACGAAACCCATGCTCGACCAGCGTCGTCTTGCGACTGTTGTCGCCGGCGAACATGCCCCGCACTTGCGGCACCGAGGCATGCGATTCGTCGACGAACAGCAGGTAATTGTCCCCAAAGAAATTGAACAGCGTTTGCGGAGTTGAGCCGGGCGGACGACCGCTCAACGGCCGGCTGTAGTTTTCGATGCCCGGGCAGAATCCGACTTCCAACATCATCTCGATGTCGAAGCGGGTCCGCGCATTGAGCCGTTGCGCTTCCAGCAGTTTTCCCTGATTGCGGAGTTGTTCGAGCCGCTCTTCCAGCTCCTGCTTGATCGAATCGATCGCCGCGGCAATTCGCTCTTCCGGCATCACGAAGTGTTTGGCCGGATAAACGAACAGTTCCTGCTCTTGCCGAATCGCCTCGCCACTGGTCGGGTTGATGATCGAAAGCTGCTCGACCTCGTCGCCCCAAAACTCGATCCGCCACGCGAATTCTTCATACGAGGGCCATAGCTCCACGCAATCGCCACGCACGCGAAACTTTCCCCGGGCAAACTCGACGTCGTTGCGCTCGTACTGCACGTCGACCAGCTTCATCAACAGCTCGTCGCGATCGACGGTCATCCCACGCCGCAAGCTGATCATCATCGCTTTGTAATCTTCGGGCGAGCCCAATCCGTAGATGCACGACACGCTGGCCACGATGATCACGTCTTTGCGGCTCACCAGCGCGCTGGTCGCCGCCAGCCGCAGCCGGTCGATTTCCTGGTTGATCGACGCATCTTTCTCGATATAGATATCGCGCTGCGGTATGTACGCTTCCGGCTGATAGTAGTCGTAGTAGCTGACGAAATAGTGCACCGCGTTGTGGGGGAAGAACTCCTTGAATTCGGCGTAAAGCTGCGCGGCAAGCGTCTTGTTGTGCGACAGCACCAAGGTGGGCTTCTGAACGGCCTGGATGACGTTGGCCATGGTGAAGGTCTTGCCCGAACCAGTCACACCCATCAATACTTGTTGTTTTTGCCCGGCGCGCAGACCTTCAACCAGGGCGGCGATCGCCTGTGGCTGGTCGCCGGCGGGTTCGAATGGGCTAATCAGCTCGAATGGCACTGACGTGTTCCGCGACGGGTTTCGAGAGGATCGACTCCGGGAAAGACGCTTCACGGTATCCCACAGAGAAGGATACGAGATCAGTAGGCAATCGGCTACTGCCCCGCCACGTTGCCCGCCCCCGGCACGGGACGCAAATAGGGTCTAATCCGCTCCAAAGTTTTCGGTCCGATTCCGCGGACGCGCTGCAATTCGTCCAGATCGACGAAAGCCCCTTCAGCGGCGCGCGACTCGACGATGCGGCGGGCGAGGGTTTCGCCGATCCCCGGCAATTGTGAAAACTCGGGCCAGTCGGCCTCGTTGATATCGATTTGAAAACTGGCGGTCTGTCGGGGGGCCGGCTCGATCTCGATCAGCCGACCGCTAGCGCCGCCCTGAAGCAGCCAATAGCCGCCGATCGCCGCGATTGCAACCAGCGCTACCGCGCCGATCGCAGCCTGATCCGCGCGGCGTAACCAGCGCGATGGCGGACGGGGTTCCGTTTTGATAGGACGATCTGCCAACGTGAGTGCCAGTTGGGTTGCGGATGAACTACGCCGCCGTTTGTGCCTGACGACGCCCAGACGCACGAATTCACGAGTTCTCGATTTGGCCCAGCTATGTAGGTCTCGGTATGACCTGTTATTATGGTTGCTTTCCGGCCCTTTGAACACATCCAACCGGGACTTGCGTGGCCAAAGAATTTCGACAGATCGAGTGGGACGCGGCGGTCGAAGAAGACTGTCGGCAAATTGTCCGCCTGGCCGTGCGCGAGGACTTGGACCGGATGTTCGATTGGACGACCGTTTGCCTGGTCCCCTCGGATTCCACGGCCGAAGCGGCCGTCGTTACGCGGCAGCAGGGCGTCGTATGTGGGCTGCGCGCCGCGCAACTGGCGCTTTCGGAAATGGATGGCCGCGTGACCTGGTCGACTTCTCTCGTGGATGGCGCGAGAATCGCCGCCGGACAGACGCTGGCCACCATCGCCGGACCGGCTCGCAGCCTGCTGACGGCCGAGCGGATCTTGTTGAACCTCATTGGCCGGCTGTCGGGCATCGCAACGCTAACCCAAAAATACGTCGAGGCCGTGGCCCCGACGCGAGCGCGGATCTACGACACGCGAAAAACAACGCCCGGCTGGCGACGGCTGGAGAAATATGCCGTGCATTGCGGCGGCGGTCGCAATCATCGCACCGGCCTGTTTGACGCCATCCTTATCAAGGACAACCACCTCGCGCTGGGCGCGGCCGGCGTTGGAACGGCCCATCTGACGCCGGCCGACGCCGTGCGGCGGGCCCGAGAATTCGCTCACTCGATGGGCTCGGGGCAAACGCCGAGCGATGTGATTGTCGAGGTGGAGGTCGATACGCTTGTTCAATTGGAGCAAGTGCTCGGGGCCGGGCCCGATTTGGTGCTGGTCGACAACATGTCGCTCGACGACCTGCGTCGGGCGGTCACGATTCGCAACGCGCTGGCGCCGGAAATCGAGCTGGAAGCTTCCGGCGGAGTCAATCTGCAAACCGTCGGCGCGATTGCCGCGACGGGAGTCGATCGCATCAGCGTGGGCGCCCTGACCCATTCGGCCGCCGGGCTCGACGTGGGCCTGGATTGGAAGTAAATCCCTGCGATTCGCCACCCACCGGCCGGAACCTTTGGCGCTCTCTTTTTAGTTCTGGCACGAATGACGGGCTGGTACCAGATTTGACAGATCCCTACTGCGCACTATGTTTTTCATGCACCTGCGCCTAGGGAGAGGGGCGCTGGTTATGAGGCGCGGCAGGGAAAGCTAGGAGCGAGGGGACCCTGCCGCGCCTTTTTTTGCGGTCGCCAACTTTGATCACCCACCCGCCCTGTTTTTGCGCCAAGAGTCGAAGCAGCGGACGTTATGCTCACTGCACGCCGAACTCGTCGCCGCGCGTTTACGCTCGTCGAAGCTGTGGTCGCCACGTCGATCACGGCGGTCGCCGGCAGCGCCTTGTTGCTGGGGATCAACAGTTCGCTGAAGACCACCAACGATGTGTTGTACCAGTCGGTATCGGCTGGATTGGCCCAGCGGCTCATGGACGAGATAGCGGGGAAACTCTATTGCGACCCTACGGCCCCCTACCAATACCCGTTGGGGCCAAACGCCTACGAATCCGGGAGCGTCTGTCGCGAGCGCTACTACGAGACCGGCGCATACAACGGCTTTACCGCACAGCCACCAAAGGATTATTGGGGCGTTGTGATAGGGACCGAGGACGGCCAAGGAGGGACTCGGGATCCACGATTCCAAATCAGTTCCACGCTCTTTGCGAATTGGCAACAGAGCGTGACTGTCTATTACCTCAACCCCGCGAACCTTTCGCAGGCGCTGCCGGCGGGCCAAACCAGCGACTACCGCGCTGCCGAAGTGAAGATTTATTTCAAAGACCCGAACCAAGGCACGCGACTGCTGGCAACTCAGCGGCGAGTGTTCCCGTATGTGCCTCCCCAATAGTCACCCCCGACAGTTCGTTCGTCGCGCGTTGACTCTCGTCGAGCTGCTGATCGCGATGTCGATCGTGGGACTGATGACGGCCGCGCTCGGGGCGCTGGCACACGCGGTCAAGGTCAGCTCCGACTACACCGACGGCACGACCAACGCAACGCAGCAGGCGCGCGTCGCTTTCGAGCGGATTTCAAGCGCCGTCAATCAAGGGCTGGCCAGCGAAAGCTTTCCCGGTGCGATCGTGTATGCGGACACCGTCGGCACTTGGACCTACCCCGATACATTGGTCGTGTGGCATCCGACCGGAGCTGCCGCAAATCCAACGGGCATGCCGCAGTTCAACGAGATCGTGGTCTACTGCCCCAATCCGGCGATTCCGAGCCAGTTGCTGGAAATCACCTCACCCACCGACACTCGCATCGTTCCGCCCGTTACCGATTGGGCCACGTGGAGCACGGAACTGACCAATCTCAAGACCGGCGCCACGAGTCAAAAAGTGCTGATCACCGACCTGTTGAGAACGGCCATGCCATCGTCGGGCACTGTCGCCCGCGGAGCCGCTCGATTCCTGGTCGAGCTGCATCCGACCGCGACGGACTGGGCCAATTTCCGCGCTGGAACGTTGGCCTTCAACAACGTTCCTTGGGTGCAGTCGATCTATGGTTCGCAAACCGGATTGCGGCAAACGTGGGTCCGCAGCGAACTGCAGTTGATGCCCGGCTATAACCTTCCCAGCGATCCCTCGGGGCAAGTCGCGATCCCGTTCCTTGGTTCGGCCACATTGTATTGGAATTTGCACCAATGAACGTCATCCCACACCGAAGTCGAAGCAATTTTCGATCGGCACGCAGGCCGCTCAGTCGGCGTGGTTTCACCGTGCTGGTCGTGCTGGCCTTGATTTCGATCACGCTGGCCTTGTCGTATTCGATCATGCGGTCGCAGATGACCGGGATCCAAATCCAAAGCAACAGCGATCGCGGCAACCTGGCCCGCCAGGCGGCGCTGGCAGGGGTGAACGTCGCCTTGCGAAACATGCGCTTGACGGGCTGGACCGGAGTTGGCACGCCGCTGACGGCTTCGATCAGCTCCACCGATTCCTATACGGTCACGTTTACCGCCGGCGATCCGTCACTGACATCGAGTAACCCTAATTACAGCGACTATCCCTATCGCGTGATGGTGCTCTCGACGGGCACCTCGGTGGACCCGGCCCACTCCACAGTCTCTTCGACCTACAAAGTGCAGGCCATCGTCCGCCTGATTGCACGCCAGTTGACCGCGGCGCCGAGCAACTATGCGACAATGCTCGGTTACACGCTTTATGAAATGACATCTGGCTCCGACTCTGCGATGGTGCCGTGCCATATTGACGGGCCCGTGCGGCTGCAAGGCGCCCTCGACGTCCACAGCGGCTACAACTGGAAGGACGCCGTGCAAAAAGCCTACTATTCGGACCTCAACGCGATGAGAAATGGCAGCAATGAAGTGCAGACCATCTCGCGTGTCCTCGTCACCGGTGGAACGTTTACGCTGACATTCAACGGAGCCACTACGGGTAATATCGCTTGGAACGCTTCGACCAGCACCTTGCAGACGGCGCTCCAAAACCTGTCGACGATCGGAGCAGGCAACGTGCTGGTTACCACCGGTGGTACAGGCGTATGGGTCGTGACGTTCGTTGGGCAATTGGCCGCCAAATATCTCCCCGTAATGACGGTCAACACATCGCTTCTGCTGGGAGTCGGCATGAGCTTCACGTGCACAATAACCACGCCCGGATCGCCCGGCACGCCGGACTACCGGCCATTCAGCGGTCCTATTACCTTCCACAAGGCTCAGACCTCTTCGAACGACCAGACCCTCTTGACGAATCAGTTGGGGGTTACTCTGATCGAGCTGGCCAACAGCAATGCGACGGCGTTGCCCATCAGTTCGTCGCAAACGTATCGCCTCTATCCGGGCGGACCACTGTACAACTTCGGCCAATTGCCCGCCAGCGTTGCGAACACCACGCTCGGGCCTGATCCAGTCAGCAATCCCCTGGGCATTTTTTACAACAGCGCATCGGCGACTCTCGGAAACAACGTGACCATCACCGGAACGGTGATCAGCGTGGGCGACTTGACGATCACCGGCACGAACGTCAATATCGTGCCCTTCAGCTTGCAACCGCTCGAAGGCACGTCCACGCCGATCCGCCTGCCAAGCGTGATGACGCTGGCCAATTTGCACATCACCAGCGCAGCCACTGCGACAATCAACGGCGTGGTGTACGCGGGGAACCAGTTGTTGGTCGATCAGGGGACCGAGACAACGGCGCTGGCGATTACGGGGAACGTAATCATCGCGGCCGGCAATTTGACGATCATGCCCCGTACCGAATGGCAGAGCTACAGCCCCGGGTCGTGGGACAATTTCTACAGCAGCTATCAAGCCCAACTCGGCACATCCAGCTCGATTCCCTTTTTCCCGCAGTGGCTCGCGGAAAACGAAAGTCTCATTTATATACCGCTCTTGACCATCAAGGCGGATCCGACTCCACTGGTCCAGCAATGGCAGGACTTCGGCAATCCGATCTACGTCACCAAAACCGGCGACAGCGGGCTGCACTGGGACCTGGTGAGTTGGGCCGACCATCTGTAACTCAGCACGGGAGATCGAGATATGACACGTAAAGCAAATCTTCGCTGGATCATGTTGCTGGCCGCAAATGTGTTGTTCTGGTGCATGCTAAGTTTTCAACAGACCCGTGGCGCCGGCACCCGCACAACCGCGCCAAGCGGAGGAAGCGGACCGTCGGCGATGCAGCAGCGGGCGGAGATTATCGCCCAACTCAAGGAAATCAAAGCCGAAGTCAAGGCCCTCGTTACTTTACGGCAAAACGGCGCGCTGCCGGCGCCTGAGCCATCACAGCCGTGATCCATCCATGCCTGCTTCCAGTCAGCGCCCATCCACCGCGTTCACATTGCTGGAAGTGCTGATCGTCATCGTGATCATTGGCGTCCTGGCCGCCATGATGATTCCCAACTCGAGCCCCAGCATGGGCACCCAGTTGCAGGCGGTGGCGGGCGTGTTGGGCCGCGACATCGCGTACGCGCGCAATCTGGCCGTGGTCAACAATGACAACTACAAGATCACCTTCGACACCGTCAATAACCAGTGGATTTTGACCCATAGCGGGACCAACGCGTCGTTGAACGCGCTGCCCACGAATGCCTTTCATCTGCCGACCGATTCGCCGACGCAGCAGACCGTTGCCCTGAACAAATTGCCCAGCGTCGGTGGCGCGGTGCAACTGTTTGCCGTTTGGGCGCTGTCGACACCTCCCCAGACGGTGAGCGACTTGGAGTTTTTGCCGGTTGGCGCGACTGTTCGCGCGCAGCCGACCCTGATTTGGCTCTCGGTGGGCAGCGGCTTGTCCACGCGCTATATATCGGTTCTCATCAACCCGATTACCGGTTTGTACTGGGTTCAGAGTTTTCAGACGACAACGCCGACTCCGGCCACCTATGCGGGATCGTAGTCCCCTTTTCGAGAACTCGGACGAGATGATGCGATGGTGAATTGGATTGGAAAAACAGGCTATGGGCCGATCGGCATTGAGCTGGGCAGCCGCGCGGTGAAGTTGGTGCAATTTACGGTCGATCAAAGAAAGCTGGTTGACGCGGTGCGGTGGGATTTGCCCGGCTCGCACGAGGAAAGTTCGGCGGAAGTTCGCGCTCGGGCTTTGGCCGACGCGCTCAGCCGAGCCCGCCAGGGGCGCAAGTTCAAAGGTCGCGACGTGGTGGTGTGCCTCGGCGCGCACGAGTTATTTGTGCAGAACATTCGCGTACCGAAGGCGCCCATGGCGGAGCTTTACAAGCTGGTTCAGCAAGAAGCGACCGCGCGGCTGCCCTTCCCGGTGGCGGAAGCGGAAGTTCGATTCCTGTGTGCCGGCGATGTACGGCAGGGCGAGCAGATGAAGCGGGAAGTGATCTTATTGGCGTGCCACCGTCCGGCGCTCAAGCAGATTCTGTCCGTGGTCGAAAAGGCCGGATTGCGAGCGGTGGCCGTTGATATCGAACCATCTGCCCTGTTGCGGTGTTACACCAAACAATTCCGCCGCGAAGGCGATAGAGGCCAACGAGCCATGTTTGTCCGCCTAGGACCGTCCACGACTTCAGTCGTGATCGCCCAGGATGCGGAAGTCTTCTTCGTGAAATACATCGACGTCGGCGGGCAACAGTTCGACGATGCGGTGGCTGCGCACTTGAAGATTTCATCGGACGAGGCCGCGGCCCTGCGGCGACACAACGGCGATCGACGAGCCGATCAAGTAGATCCCGACGTCGCTCGAAGCGTGAGCGAAGCCACGCGCCCGGTGATCGAGCGGCTTGCCAGCGAACTCTCCCTGTGCATCCGCTATTACAGCGTGACATTTCGGGGGCAGGCGCTGGACCGCCTGGTTCTCGGCGGAAGCGAAGCCATCCAAGTCTTGGTCGACGCGATTGCGCTGCGACTCGATGTGCAATGCGAACTGGGCGACCCGCTACGCAGCTACGAGTCTCAGCCGTCCGGCCTGCGCCGAGGCCAGTGGGACGTGGCGGCGGGACTGGCGCTGCGAGACTTCAACTAAGGCCTATCGTGTTGCAGAACCTCGCCAATTTGAACGAAATCGACCTGCTTCCGGCCGAATACCGGATTCGAGGCGTGCAGCGCCGCACGCATGTTTGGCGCCTGCTGGTGATCCTGGTGTTCGCCTGGTTGTTTGGCTCCACGACGCTGATTCAACACAATCAGCACGCATCCATGCGTTCGAAACTCGCCGAAGTCGAGGCCCAATACCTTCAGGCGGCGGCTCACAACACGAAGTCGGCGGAAATCAAAGCCCAATTGCAGACCGAACGAAGTTCCGCCGAATTGCTCACTTTTTTGCGTCATCCATGGCCGCGCACGCAAATCATGGCGGCAATTCTGGAGCCGCTGTCCGATTCCATCACGCTCACCGACTGGCAAATCCTACACGAGATGGTCCCTCGCGGCACCGCTCTGATTGCTCCGCCCTCCGACGCAAAAAAGCCGCCCACTGACAAGCCGGCCCGACGAGCCCGCGATCTAACCCGGCTGCTGCAAGAAAACGCGGAACAGCATCAATTCGTGTTGTTGGTCGGCCATGCCACCGAGGCCGCCGCGCTGCACGAGTATTTGGCGCGTCTGGGCAGCAACCCATTGTTCGCGAAGATCGATCTGCGATCCATTGAAAATGTGATTAAAGAGAAGAGCTCGGGCCAGCCGACCGGCACGTTTCACTTCACGGCCAGGGCCGTCCTGCGGCCGGGCTATGGACAAGTAATCCCCAGCAATCCAACCACGCCGTCGAACACTTTCACATCGGGCCCCTTGGCCCAACAACGGCCAAACAGCGAGGCGAGACAATGACGCGCAGTACTTGGATCGCGGCATTCTCCATGATCGCCGCGGCAGTTGTGTTCATGACCTGCGCGTTTGCGCCCGGGATGCGTTCCATTTCGGAGACCTTGGCTCAATTGAATGCCAAACGGTCGTTCATCCTCGATGCTCAAAAGCTGCGCCGAGTGACGGAGCAAACCCGATGCGAGCTGGAGAACACGCTGGCTTATAACGCGAAGCAAGGGACGCAAATCTTGACCCAATCCGATCTTCCCGTGTTATATGGCCAGATTAGCCAAATCACCAAGTCGTATGATGCCGCCACTCAGAAATTCGAGCCCCGACCGCCGGTGGCTTATGAAAGCTTCCACAAGATAACGATCGGCTTGGGTATCGCCGGATCGTTTTCCGCGATCCATCACCTGGTGCGAGACCTGGAAGCATTGCCAGCACGAATTTGGATCGACGAAATGCAGATTCGCGGACCGCGAGAAAATGGGAAGCCTGTAGAGTGCGACATGACTCTGGTGGTCTTTATCGATAATCCTGAAAAAAACGATTAGTTGGACTCCTCCGTCAGCCGATAGTAGAGGAGCCGAAGCCGCACAAACCAAGCGCGGGTTGGATGGAAAGACGATGTCGCTGGCCAAAAAACTGCAACGCGAAATCAAGGCCAACCCGGCCAAAGCGGGAGGGCTGGGAGTGTTGTTGCTCGTGGCTGGATATTTCTGGGCTCCGCTGGTCAAAGGCTTCATCGCCCCCGCCGAGACGGCGCCAGCGGCGACGGCTACTGCCCCCACGTCAGGAACATCGGCGCCGGC
>JACQFF010000246.1 GCA_016200205.1 Planctomycetia bacterium | reverse complement strand
GGGTGGTGGGTGGTGGGTGGTGGGTGGTGGGTGGTGGGTGGTGGGTGGTGGGTGGTGGTTGGTGGTTGGTGGTCGAGAATTTTGGTTGGAAGTGGTTGAGCGAATTGGCTTCGACGCAGGTATCCCTTTTCGCTAATCACTGACCACCGACCACTAGCCACTAACTTAATTCCGCTATGGGGCGATAGTCTTCGACCAAATACCGCGGCCGGCCGTTCAAGTCGGGCACGGTGGTCTCGGCGACATCGATTCCCAGGTGATGATAGATGGTGGCCAGCACTTCCTGAAAGTGGACCGGCCGATCGAGGGGCATTTCGGCCAGGTGGTTGGTCGTGCCGATGACCTGACCGGTGCGCAATCCGCCGCCGGCCAGCAGCGCGCACGACACGCCCGGCCAGTGGTCGCGGCCCGCCGCCGCGTTCACGCGCGGGCTGCGCCCGAATTCGCCCCAGGCGACCACGAGCACGTCCTTGTCGAGCCCGCGCTGGTGGAGATCTTCGACCAACGCCGCCACGCCGTGGTCGAACAGAGGCATCTCTTTTTTCATGCCCACGAAATTCGTCATGTGCCAATCCCAAGCGCCGAAGGCCAGCGTCACGCAGCGGGCTCCGGCTTCCACCAGCCGTCGCGCCATGAGCAGATGCTCGGTGAGCTTGGGCGCGGCATTGAATCCTTCCACCAGGCTCGGATCACCGGAACCATAGCGGCTGACAACTTTTGGAGATTCGTGTGAAAGATCGAGGGCGTCGCGCAATTTCGAAGACGTAATCACGCGGAAAGCCTGCTGCTGAAACGCGTCCAGGCCTTGCAACGCGCCGCCACTGTCGACCTCTCTGCGCAGCCGATCGAAATGCGTCAACAGCGCCCGCCGATCGCTGAGGCGGTCCAGGCTGATTCCGCTGAGTGTCATGTTGGCCCGGCACTCGCCGTCGGGCGTGAAAGCCGAGTGCGCCGCGCCCAAGAAACCCGGCCCGGGATCGTTGTACGGCGGATGAATCATCTTCGCCGCCAAACCGACGTAAGGCGGCATGGTCGGATCGATCGGGCCTTGCAGCTTGGAAATGAACGAGCCAAAAGTCGGCCACCCGCCCAAGGGTTGCGGACCGAGGCGGTTCCAGCCGGTCATGCACATGTTCACGGCATGGTCGTCGGGCCCGCCGACGATCGTGCGAACCGGCGCCAGCTTGTCCATGATTCGGGCCAGCTTGGGCAAATGCTCGCAAATCTGGATGCCCGGCACGGCGCTGCGGATGGGCCGGAACTCGCCGCGGACCTCCACCGGCGCCTCCGGCTTCAAATCGTACAAATCGAGGTGCGACGGGCCGCCCGGCATGAAAATCATGATCACCGATTTGTGCGAGCGGCGCGTGCCGGCAACAGCCTCGGCGCGCAGGATGTCGGCCAGTGTCAGCCCGCTCATGGCCAAAGAGCCCAACTTCAAAAAAGCGCGCCGCGAAACGCCATCGCACAGGCGATAGGACTGGCCGAGAATCGATAGCATGGTCGTGCTCCTCAACTCCGCTATGCGCGCGCCGGCGCATCCACCAATTCATGCACGACCTTAGCGCCCGTAACGGACGAATCCGTGAGCGTTTCATCGCGTCCATGATGGCGGAACGTGAGCTTATTATGGTCGAGTCCCAACTGATGCAACAGCGTGGCGAACAAATCGGTGACGTGGACCGGCTTTTCGACAGCCCGATACCCCACGTCGTCGGTGGCGCCGTGAACGTATCCGGCCTTGAAACCACCGCCGGCCAATAGCAGGCTGAACCCGTTGCGGTTATGATCGCGACCCTTGCCGTTTTGTGACACCGGCAGCCGGCCAAATTCGCCCGTCCACACCACGATCGTGCTTTCCAACAGTCCCCGGGCTTTCAGATCTCGAATCAGGGCGGCGGAGGGCAGGTCGGTTTTGGCGGCGATCTTTTCGATTTCGCCCTTCACGTCGCCGTGGCTATCCCAAGGATTGCCGGCCCCCGGAAAAACTTGCACGAACCGGACGCCGCTCTCGACCAGGCGACGGGCCATCAAGCAGCGCGCCCCATAACCGGCCGTCGTCGGCTCGTCGAGCCCGTACATTTTACGCGTGGCATCGCTTTCTTTCGACAGATCCAACGCGTCGCCCGCCGCCAGTTGCATGCGGGCCGCCAATTCGTAGTTGCGAATGCGGGCCTCCAGAGCCGTCTCTCGCGGATAGCCTTCTCGATGCCGCTGGTTGATGCGAGCCAGAAATTCCAAATCATCGCGCTGGGCCCCGTCGGGCAACGCGGCCGTGGGACTGAGATTCAACACTGGCGGGCCTTTGGCGTTGAATTCCGTGCCGCGATAGATGGCGGGCAACCAGCCGTTCTGCCACAGCGTCGAGCCGGTGCCCGGATAGCCCTCGGGATCGCGCAGCACGATATAGCTGGGCAAATTCTGATTTTCGCTGCCCAAGGCATAGCTGATCCACGAGCCCAGCGTCGGGCGGCCCGGAAAAATCTTCCCGCTGGTGATCATCACCAGGCTTTCGGTGTGGTTGTTGTGACCGGTGTGCATCGAGCGCACCAGGCACAAGTCGTCAGCCACGCCGCTCAAATGCGGCAGGACTTCCGAAATCTCCATCCCGCACTGACCACGCGGCTGGAATTTGAACGGGCAGCCGAGCAATTTATTGCCTTCGCTGCCGGGCTGAAACATTTCGACCTTGTCGCGATGCACCTGTCCGGCCCGCTTGTTCAATTCCGGCTTGGGGTCGAACAGCTCCACCTGGCTTGGGCCGCCATTTTGCATGAGCATGATAATCGACTTGGCGCGCGGCGAGAAATGGGCCGGTCTCGCGCGCAGGTCGAACGCCCGCTCGTCGCCGGACGATTCCGCGGCCAGCAGTCCTTCCGAAGCCAGCAAGCCGCCCAGTGCCACGGCGCCAAAGCCAAGCCCTGTCATCTCGAGCATTTCGCGCCGCGAAAGCAGCGGTCCGGCGGATTGTGGCGTGCGTCTCATGGGTCGAACCTCAAGGGATATACAAAAACTCGTTTGTGTTCAGCAGCATCTGGCACAAGTGGGCCAGCGCGCGCTCGGCGGCTTCCGCGGGCGGCATCGGCGTTTTTGCATAGCGCTCGGTCTGCTGTCGCAGCAGGTCGGCGGCCCAATGGACTTCCGTTTCGTCGGGCACGCGGGCCAACGCGATTCGAAACGCCTGCTCGATCTGCCGTCTTTCTTCCGTCGCGTCCTGCTTGACCCGCTTGGCAAATGCCCCGGCCTGCTGGAACACGAAATCGTCGTTGAGCATCGTCAGCGATTGCGATACCACGGCCGAAGGCGTGCGACGCGTGCAATTGCTCGTCAACTCCGGCTGGTCAAAGGCTTCCAACAGCGACAGGTTGTACCGCCGCCGGGCGAGCAAATACATGCTGCGGCGGAATTTGAATTCCTCGGGCGTGCCCTCTTGCTTGACGACCACGGTGCCGTCCGGTTTGCCTTCGATCATCGTCGGAGGCCCGCCAATGCCGCCGTCGAGCTTGCCGCTGGCCGCAAGAATTGCATCGCGCACACTTTCCGACTCGATCTGCCGCAACCGCATCCGCCACAGCAGTTCGTTGCCGGGATCGACGGCTTCGGGATCGGCGTACTTTCCGCCGCTGTCGGCGGTCTTTTCATGCGCGGCATCGCGCTGGGAAGCTTGCCGGTAAACGGCCGACGTCGTCATCAGCTTCACCAGCGGCTTGGCGCGCCAGCCGCCAGTCTGAAATTCCAGCGCGAGCCAATCGAGCAATTCCCCGTGCGTGGGCCGCGCTCCGGAGTGTCCGAAATTATCGCTGGTGGAAACGATGCCCTGGCCGAACAAGTATTGCCAGACGCGGTTCACGTACACGCGCGCGACGAGTCCGGCGGCGGCACTGTCGCGATCGGTCAGCCAACGGGCGAAAGCCAGGCGGCGGCCGCTTGTGTGTTCGTTGGGTTTGGGCACGTCCACGCGTGCTCGTGCCTCGGACTCGCAAAGCACGTGCAGAAAACCGGCCGGAACTTCGGCCCCCGGCCGATCGAGATTGCCCCGCCGCAGCAAATAAGTCGGCGGCGGAGGCCCGACATCGTAGACGGCTTGCAGAATCCCCCAACTGCGCCGGCCCGAATTGAGCTGCGCAATTTCCTTTGTCAGCGACTCCACGCTGGTCTGATCCGCCGGCGTGAGCGCCGCGGCAACTTCCTGTGGCGAGACCTTCAGCGCCGCTTCGAATTTGCCGGCCAGGTATTTTTGCACTTCGCTCCGTTTGTCGGCCGCGGTTTGGATGGCGGCCTTCGTATCGGCGCGGACCGGCTCGGGAACGGTCGCCAACCTGGCTTCGAACAGCCGCTCTTCATACGGCTTTCGCACCGCCGCTAAACGCCCGTTCCGCTCCGATACTTGCTTGTCGATTTCGGCGTTGTGTGCATCGGCTCGGGTTTTTTCAGCTTTCGAGATGTCCGGCAATTCACGCTGGGCCGGCTGCAGCCACGCTTGCGGATTGAAAGCCGGCGAAAAGATGGCCAGCAACCGGTAATAGTCTTCCTGCGGGATTGGGTCGAACTTGTGGCTGTGGCAGCGGGCACAATTGACCGTCAGGCCCAGCAAGTTGCTGGCCACGACTTCCATCGTGTGTTCCAACACGGCCTGGCGAATATCGGCCGTGTTGAGCTCGTTTTGCAGGGTTTCATCCGCCGCGGTTCGCAGCATGCCGGTGGCCACGAGCAGCTCCTTTGCCTCGGGCGTGAGTACCTCGGCCGCTTGCCAGTCGATCAACTCGTCGCCCGCGATCTGTTCGAGCAGAAAGCGATCAAACGGCTTGTCGCCGTTGAACGAGCGCACCACGTAGTCGCGATACAACCATTTGCCGCTCGAGACCTTCGCGATCGTGGCGTCGGTGTCGTCGCCGATCGTGTCGACATAGCCGGCCGCGTCGAGCCAGTGCCGCCCCCAGCGCTCGCCGAAATGAGGCGACGCCAGCAGCCCGTCGATCATCCGCTCGTAGGCACCTTCGGCGTCGTCGGCGAAAAATTCGGAAACTTGCCGCGGCGTTGGCGGCAGCCCAAGCAGATCAAAGCAAGCGCGGCGAATGATCGTGTGGCGATCGGCCTCGCTGGAAAAACCGAGGGACTTTTCTTCCAATTTGGCCAGCACGAAGGTGTCGATCGGCGTGCGCACCCGCGCGGTCTGTCGGACGAGTGGAACCGCTGCCCGAGCGGGTTTTTGAAATGCCCAAAATTGGCGATCCTCCGCGGTGACGGCCGGCGCTTCGGCCGCCGAGAGCGGCGCGTCGGGGTTCGCACTCGGAGCGCCGGCATCGAGCCAGCGGCGGATCAGGTCGATCTTGGCATCCGTCAGCGGCAATTCCTTTTCCGGCGGCATCGAGCGGTCGGCAATCCGCTCGTAGAGCATGCTCTCTTTGGCCGAGCCCTTCACAATCGCGGCGCCGTTCTCTCCGCCCCGAACCATCAGGCCCACGGTGCGCAAATCGAGCCCCGCCTTGCGAGCTTCCAGCCCATGACACTTGAAGCAATGCGCGGTCAAGATCGGCAGAATGTCGTTCTCGAACTGCACGCCAGAGGGCGACTCGTCCGCCGCGACCGTTTGAGCGATCATTATCGTCGGCAGCGTCAGCAGCACGGCCAAAGCAGCGCGGCGTCTGGAGTGTGTCGGATAAAACCGCATGTCCGCCTCGATGGTGCGCGTCAAAACAATTCGCTACGCTTCGGCTATCTGCATCTTCAAGTCATAGTGCTCGGCCACGTGTTGGTGGGTGTTTTCCAGTTGCTGCTCCAGCAATTGGACTGCCAGTCCTTCATTGCGATCCTGCATCGCTTGCAACATTCGACCATGCGCGTCGGCCGTATGGCGGGGATACTTTGCGTCGTCATGGTCCATTTGCAAGAGCAACAATCGAATCTGGCCCCGCAACGCCAGCCAACCATCGAGCAGCCGGCGGTTGTTGGCGGCGCGGACCAGCAGTTCATGGAATTTCAAATCCAGTTCGCCGGCTTCGCCGACGGCACTGGCCCGGGCGGTGCGACGGATATTCTCGGCCAGGTTAGCCAGTTGCTCATCGCTGGCATTGCGGATGGCCAAGGTGATAGCCAGCCGTTCCAGCGCAAGCCGCAGTTGGCTGATTTCGTCCACGTCGGCGCGCGAGAGTTGCGTCACCACGGCCCCTCGCTGGTCGCGGTGAACAAGCCCTTCCTGCAACAGCACCGCCAGCGCATCGCGCACCGGCGCCCGGCTGACGCCCAGTTTGCTGGCAAATTGGGCTTCGGGAATGCGCTGGCCGGGTCGCAGCATGCGGCCGAAAATGGCCGAACGCAGCGATTCGGCGACGCTATCGGTGAGCGTCAGCTTGGTGACCTGTTTCAACTCGAGCGAATGAATGCCTGGCATATATTGTGGCCCAAATCAAAGGTGCAAGAAATGGTCGACGGTCGACCGTGTTCCAAATCGTACCCGATCGCTGGGGGCACTGTCAAATATCGCAAGGCGTGGGTCAGGGGCCCGGCCAGTACAGTTTCGACGCATTTATGCCCATGATGAGATCGCGATCATCCGCGCTCCAGGCGCCAAGCGCCTGTTCGGGCAGGGCCATGCTCCGTCGATAGCCCGACGCGAGCAGGACGTGTGGAAAATCGCTCCCCCAGACGAGGCGTTGCGGCCCGAAGCGATCGTGGACCGCGCGGATCAAATCCCAGCAATCGGCGTAGGGAAACCGCTCGCGCGAAAAATGATAGAAACCGCTGGCCTTGATAAACATGCGCGGATACTTCGCCAACCGCAGCAAATCTTGAAACCCCTGTCCTCCGGCGCCTTCGGCGACCGCCGGATGTCCCATGTGGTCGATGAGGATCGGCACGCCGGGAAATCGCTCGGCAAGCTCACCGATCGCCGCCGCGTGCTCGGGACTTGCCAGCACGCTCACGACAATTCCTTGTCGCTGCGCGAGTTCCCAGAGTGGATAGGTAGATGGATCGCCGAACACGGCCGCTTCGGTAGCAATGCGCGGCCGCAGCCGCAATCCGCGGCAGCCCTGGCCGATCCAATGAGTGAGCCTCTCGTCGGCGTTGGGAACACGCGGATCGACCACGCACACGGCAGCGAACCGTGCCGGCTCGGCTCGCGCGCACTGGGCGACATAGCTGTTGTCCTCGCCGCGAAAAACCGGCTGCACGAGAACCGCTCGGTTGATCTGGTTTTCGAGCATGGTTTCGCTGGCCAGTTCGATCGGCACGTCGGTTTGCGGCGGAACGATGGTTTGCACGCCGGGAGCTTCGGCTTCCGCCGCGCGCCAAACGTGCAGATGGGCATCGACTCGCACCGCTCTCGCCTCACATCATGAAAAACACGACCAGACTGATGCCCAAAAAGAAAATCCCGCACAGGATGGTGCCCAACTGCATCAAGACCGGCGACCGCAATTCGCGCGGCAACAGCATGCGATTCACGTAGACGGCGTGCAAGGCCGACCAGCCCAGCGCAACGTTCATCAGCACCGCCGCGATTTTGGCGATTTGCAGCGGATCGAACAGCGTGAGCGCCACCAGCCCCCACATCGCGTACAGCGCGAGAATGCTGTAATAAATCCACCGCACTCGATCGCCCGACAGCCGCTGAGCACGGCTATTCGAGGTCCAAATGATGTCGGTCCACCGCCTGGAGATCATGTCGCCCGAAAGGATCTGGCCCGGGGCGAGCACGAGGAATCCACAGAACAGCGTGGCGGCCCACAGGAATTGCCCACAATCGGGAAAGCGGTCGGCCATGCCTTCGGCCGTCAGCGCGGCCACGCGATCGCCCGAGACGGGCGCGTGGCGAATGAATTCCAACGACAGCATGCAGGGCAGTGCCATTCCGATCACGGAACAAAACATCCACACGGCGATCTGATCGCGCCGGACGTGCCGCATCCAGCCTTGCCAGCGCGGGCGGTTGACTTCATCGAGCGGAAAAACTTCGCCGACGTGCGAGAGCTTGATGTTCCGCCCTCCGATCGCACTGGGAATCGTGCCCACGCGGGCCCCCATGCCCCAGCCGGCATCGCGGGCGAAATTGGAAAACAGCGTATTGGTCAGTCCGCCAGCCCCGGCAATCGCCGCAAACGCAGCCAACATGGCCCAATCCAAGGGCGGCAGCGAGCCGTGCTGGCGAACGTAGCCCACCAGTCCGACCAATTCGAGCCCCTGATTCTTGAGCAGCTCTTCGAACCAGCCGCGAAACGGTTCGGGCACGTCGTCGAGTCGTTCGTAATACTCGGCTTGGGCGTCCGATTTGGCGACCTCCAACCGCTCGGGGCGCCAGGCCCGCGACTCGTCGATCGTACCCCACATCGAAATCCGCACGCTGTCTCGCGTGTCACGAATCGTGAATCGATTCGGCTTGGTCAGGGCCACGGCCTCGTCGGTGAGTTGTTCGAATTCGGTTTGCCAGGCCGCCGGCAGAACGGCGAGCTTATCGTACTTTTCGACTCTCTTTTCACCGCTCTCGGTGCGATCGACCAGGTACGCCGTGACCAAGGGCGCATCGACGTCCATCGTGCCCTTGATGGTCAGCCGCGTCGGGCCGTCGTGTCGCGTGAGCGTAAAATGCCGCCCCACCACGATCGTTTCGGCCCGCAAGGGGACCGTGCCCACGCGGAAAAAGCCCGAGAACACTTCCCAAGCATTCGCGCCGGAGACCATGAACACAGCGAAAAAGCAAAGGTAGCCCAGCACGAAGATCAACTTGAACGTCATCACGCGTTCGAGCATTTTGTAAATCGTGCCGCCAAAAATGAGCGGCACGAACGCTGCCAGAAAGATGACGTATCCGAGCACCTTGACCAGTTGCGATTCCCCCATCGCGAGGCCGACGACGTGAACCGATCCCGCGCCGGGCAAATGTCCCAAGACGGCGGCTGCCAGCGGCACCGCGGCATTCGAGGCGTTGAACGGCCAAATGGCCGCCAAGTCCAATATTGCGTACCACACCATCCAAAACCGGGGGCCGGGCCAGGTGCGAAGATAGCCCACGATGATCGACTCGCCGCTATAGACAGCGTAGCGCATCATCTCCAGGTTGCAAAACACCTGGCCCAGAATGCTCAAGCCCGCCAGCCACAACAGCGAGCCGCCATACTGGGCGCTAACCGCCGGTCCGAACAGCCATTCGCCGGATCCGATCGAAGCTCCGGCCAACAACACGCCGGGACCGACCAACCGCGCCCATGTGCGCCAGCCGCGCGGCGGCGGCAGCGGCAATTCGCCGACGGTCCACGGCGGCAAATACCCGGCTGGAACGCGAACGTCCTCGGAAATAACCGTGTTGGGTGGCCCACTCGCCATGCCGGGAGCCTGACTCTTAGATCGGTCGCCAATAGGGTGGATCGGTGCCATGCTCACGCTCGCGTGAGCATGTCGGAACGGTTCTGGGGTCGCACCGACAGAATTTCCGATCGAGCTTTCTTGCGCCCGGCCCTACACCGTCACGGGTCCCACCGCTTTGTTCAAGGCCGGCATCAATTCGTGGGCAAACAACTGCATGCTTCGCAGCCAGCTTTGCTTGTCATCCCAGTCGTAACCCATCAGCACCAGCGTGCCGAACGGGCCGGTCTCTTCGACGAGCAGCAGCAAACGCCTGAGCACTTCGTCGACGTCGCCGGCGATGATTTGCTCTTCCATCAGGTAGTCGAGATTGCAGTCGGCATCGCTCTGGTTCAGGTCGCGCTTGTAGATCTTGCGCCCCAACCCCTTATCGAACAAGCGGCCGATGTACTCGAAGTTCATGCCCAGCGAGTTACCTCGCGTGCGGCTCTTGGCTTCTTTGGTCGTGTCGGCCAGGAAGATGGAGCGGGCCACCTTCCAATCCGACCGCTTGGGCTTTCGTCCGGCTTCCAGTCCGGCGGCTTCATACGTCGCCCAGATATCCGCTACCACGTTGCCGGGGATCAGGCAATGCGCGAACGGCTGATGCCCGCGTTTGGCGGCGGTTTTCATGCTCGGCGAATTGCGGCTCATGCCCGGCACGGCGATCGGCGGGTGCGGCTTTTGCAACGGCTTGGGGATAAACCCGATTCCGGTCTCTAAATCCACCGTCTTTTTCAGGTTGATTTGCCAATACTTGCCATTCACTTCATACGGTGGCTCGGTGGCCCACAGGTGCAGAATCGTTTCGATGGCCTCGTCGACCATCTCGGCGGCGTTTTTCGGCTCGCAACCATAAAGCTCCTGGTCGGCCGTGACGCTGCCGGCGCCGAAGCACAGATTCAGCCGCCCCTTCGACAGGTGATCCAAAAACGCCAACCGGCAAGCCACGTGCGCCGGATTGTGCTGCTGCAGACAGACCGGCGCCGGGCCCAGCCGAATGCGGCGCGTTTCGCCCAGCGCACGCCCGATAAAAATCTCGGGCATCACGATGTTTTCGTATTTCATCGTGTGATGCTCGCCGATCCAGAACTCCGAGAAGCCCAACTCCTCTGCCGCCACGACGAGCTCCAAATCTTCGTCGTAGCACTGTGCCGGCGGTTTTTGGGGTGGATGAAACGGCATGATGAACATGCCATAACGAATCGGCTGCACATCGGGGCTCATACGCGGTCCCTCTCTTGTTTCCTCCCTGGTTCCCTCTCCCCGCGCGGGAGAGGGTTAGGGTGAGGAGGCGCGTAGTGTGAAGCAGTCACCCTCACCCCGGCCCTCTCCCAACGGGAGAGGGAGGCCACCGTCGAAAACTAACGGACGCGCAGGGCGATGTCAATCATGGGGCTTGGGAAATTCCGCCCGCTAGATCGAACAACCCATGCCCCTAATTAGTCAGCGGGGTCGCCGGCTGGCGTCGGCCGCCCTTCCAACACCCGGACTGCATCGTCGCGCAGCAGGCGCCGCATGATCTTGTGCGACGCAGTCCGCGGCAATGTGTCGATGACCGATACTTCCTCGATTTTAAAGAGCGGATTCAAATGTTGGCGAATCGCTTCTTGAAGCCGGACGCGCAGCATAGCGTGATCGTCCTTGCACTCGGGCTTTAGCGCGGCGAAGATCCACAGCATGCTCGGGCCGCCCGCCAAGGGCGACACGGCGATGGCGGCCGTCTCGCGGATTCCGGGCACGCTATTCAAAACCCGCTCGATCCCGACCGAGCTGACTTTGATGCCGCCCAAGTTCATGGTGTCGTCGACGCGGCCCTGGGCCCGCCAGTAGCCCCCCGGCAGCCGCTCCATCGCGTCGCCGTGCCGGCGCAACCGCTGGCCATTGGGTCCAGCGGGCGTGCCCTCGAAGTAGACCGCGTGATGATCGTGATGCAACAGTTCAGTGGACATGCCGATCGAGGGTGGCACCAAGAAGATCTCACCCGCGGCGCCTTTCGCGCCGTCCGGGAGGGGGACAGTCCCATTTTGCTGCGCAAAATTGGGACAGTCCCCAGCGGTTTCGACGTCCGATTCGCCCGCCATCACCAAATCGATGCCGAACGAAGGGGTGGAAAACGCCGCGGGCACGTTCGCCTGGGCCATCGTGCTGGCGATGTAGCCGCCGGCCAGCTCGGTGCCGCCACAATATTCAATCACCGGCTTGTAACCCGCCAGACTCATCAGAAACAGCATGTCGTCGGGATTCGAGCATTCGCCGGTCGAGCTGAACCGCGTGATTCGGCTCCAATCGAGCGAGTGCATGCAGTCGGTCGTGCGCCAGGTTTTCACCAGGCTGGGGATAACGCCCAGCATGGTGACTTCGGCATCTTGCACGAACCGCCCAAAATCGCGGCCGGTCGGCGCCCCGCCATACAGGGCCATCGTGGCCCGATTGACCAGGCTGGCATAAATCAGCCAAGGGCCCATCATCCAGCCCAGGTTGGACGGCCAGGCAAGGCGGTCGTGCGGCTGCACGCCCTGATGCAAGTAGCCATCGACGGCGCATTTGATCGGCGAAACGTGCGTCCAGGGGATCGCCTTGGGCTCGCCGGTCGTGCCGGAGGAGAACAGGATGTTGGTGTGTTCGTGGGGATCGGCCAGATAAGGATCGAAGTGCGCATCGTCACTTAAGAATGCTTCCCAGGCTAAATCGCCGGACCGCAGCTTGATGTTGCCGGCGGTCGCGATGACGGGGGCGGGCGGCGCCGCGGCCTCGACCACCTTGGCATACAGCGGCAGTTGTTTGCCGCCGCGTAAAATCGCGTCTTGCGTGAAAATGCCTTTGGCGTTCGACAGCCGCAGCCGCACCGCGATTTCCTCGGCGGCCAGACTATCGGCAATCGAAACGGCCACGCAGCCGGCGCGAATGATACCCAAATAGATCGCCACCGACTCGATGGTCATGGGCAAATAAATGGCCAGCGAGTCGCCCGGCCGAAAACCGGCCCGCACCAATCCGTTGGCCACGCGATTGGCCAGGGCGGCCAGTCCACTGTAGGTGACTGTTCGAGTGCTGCCGCTCTCGTCGTGATAGACGATGGCCAGTTTTTCGGGCTTGGCATTGAAGCAACTTTCCGCAATGTTGAGCTTCGACCCGACCAGCCACTTTGGCCGCTCAACACCCCCGGACAATTCGAGCACATTCGACCCTCGACAGGCGAAGCGGATTCCCAGGCGTTGGATCATGTTGCCCCAAAACTCCGCCCGATTCGTGACCGACCAGTTGTGCAATTCTTGAACCGAACCCACACCCCGCTCCCGCATCATGCGCCCGACGTTCGATGCCCGGACGACCTCGTTTGTCGGTGTCCAAGCCGGCGGCGGCCCTTGCCTACGGTCCCAATCCTGGAATGCCCGCTCGAATAGAAAACGGTGCAAGGGAAAAGGATGGCCCGGCCGCAAGATCCGCTGTGAAATTTCGCGCCAGGCCTCGACCGGCTCGTTTCCGAGCGCCCGATTGACTCGTGCGGCCATCGGCTCGGCTTCGGCGGCGTCGAGCCCGCACGCGGTGAGTTCTTGAATTGTCAATGGCCTTGCCAAATGCGGGCCCTTTCACTTTTGCAAGGCGACGGTTCGGCTGGGAACGACGACGCTGCGCATCCGCTGCGGATACTTGCCCACCGGGATGCGCTTGGTTTCCTTCAACTCGCGCACCGAAATGACCGACAGATTGTCGCTCTTGCGATTGCTGACATAGGCAAATTGTCCGTCGTGGCTGAACACGACCCAGTTGGGCTCCTGGCCCACCGGAATCGTCGCCTGCAAGTGGAGATCCGGCACGCTGTAAACGCAGACATAGTCGCCCGCGCTGCCGGCGGCGAACAGAAGTTTTTCGTCCGGCGAAAGCTCGAGGCCGTGATTGTAGGTGTGCGGATAGAATTTGGGGAGCTTCACGTCCGGCGCTAGCGGCGGCAGGGCGACTTCGCGCACAATCTCATCCTTCGTCAGATCGACCACCTCGAACCCGTGCAGCCGAGAGAGCTGCACGTAGAGTGTTTTTTCATCGCGCGTGAAAGTAAACGGACGCACCGCGTCCTTGAACGGCAATCTTTTCACCGGCCGCAGCGTATTCAGATCAAACACACACAACGTGTCGAGGAACATCGAGCCGACGTAAAGCCGCTTACCGTCGGGCGACAGCCGCGTGCCGTGGCCGCCGTGGCCGATCGGAAATTTTTTCACGACTTTGTGCTCATGGGTATCGATGACCTCCATCCAAACCGTGTCGTACAGCGGGACATACAAGAGGCGGTCGTCTTGCGAGAGGGTCAGGTGATGCGGCCAGCCATGGACGGGCGTCCGCCACAGCATTTTTTCGGTTTCGGTGGAGAGGGCAACGATTTCGCCCGACTCACCGACCAGCTTCGGATCGGCCAGCCCCAGGCTGTTGGCCCGATTCGCATATAAAACCTTGCCGTCGTGCGAGGCGGTTACGTCATCCAAGTACGTTCCCAATTGGATCGTGCTGATGACGTTGTGGCCGGGAATGTCGATGACCGAGATGTCGCCGCTGTCGGTGTTTTCCAGATAGAGGTATTCGGCGCCATTGCTGAGAGCCCCAACGGAGAAAAGGGTTCCCAACAGAATACCGCAGACGATGGAACGAAGTTCGTTCATAGGGCAAGGTCGCCTCAATCGGTGGCTCATCGAATGTTCACGTCAGAATATGGCACGCTCGCTGCAATTACAACTTCCGGCCGGCTTGGTTAAACCGCCCGCGGCCGGTTGGTATACTGGCATGTTGTCAGCCAGCCAGGCCGCGAAATGTCCGACGTGGGCCTTGCCCTGAGGTTGGCCGCTTCCACGACTTCAACGTTATCGACATACTAATACCATGCTTCGTTTCGCGTCTGTTGCCGTTGCCATGTTCATGATTGCCGGTAGCCTTGCGTCTGCCGACGACGGCACATTCTTTCGCCAGCAGGTGGCGCCCATCTTCGAGCGGCACTGCGTCAGTTGCCACGGGGGCGTAAAGCCCAAGGGCGGGCTGGTTCTCGTCGATCAAAAAAGGACGCTCGCCGGTGGCGAAAGCGGCGCCGTGGTCGAGCCCGGAAAGCCCGATGAAAGTCTGCTATTCCAATACATCTCAGGTGAAAAGCCGGAGATGCCCAAGGACGCCGCGCCGCTGTCGGCTGACGAGGTCGGGGCCGTCCGACGCTGGATCGCCGAGGGAGCCAACTGGCCGGAGGGCCTGACGCTCGCGGACAAGAAAGCGATCGATGGCAACTGGTGGTCGCTGGCACCGCTGGCCAAAGTCGTCGTGCCGGCGATTGATTCGCCCTGGGTCCGCACGCCGGTCGACGCTTTTATATTGGCAAAGCTCGAGGAGCAGCACCTGGCACCCTCGGCCGACGCGGATCGACGGACGCTCGTTCGCCGCTTGACTTACGATTTACACGGCTTGCCGCCCACGCCGGAGGAAATCGACGCGTTTTTGGCGGACACCAGCGGCGACGCCTATGCAAACCTGGTCGATCGGCTGTTGGCGTCGCCCCGTTATGGCGAGCGTTGGGGCCGCTACTGGCTCGACGTGGTCCATTTCGGCGAGTCGCACGGCTACGACAAAGACAAACCGCGGCCGAATGCCTGGCCCTACCGCGACTATGTGATCCACAGTCTGAATGAAGACAAGCCGTACGACCGTTTTGTCGAGGAGCAGATTGCCGGAGACGTGCTGTATCCTCTCGACCCGCAGGCCACCGTGGCAACCGGATTCATCGCGGCGGGACCTTGGGATTTTGTGGGCCACGTCGAGCTGCGCGAGGGCACGGTCGACAAGGACATCGCCCGCTCGAACGATCGCGACGACATGGTCGCTAACACGATGTCCTCTTTCGTGAGCCTCACGGTTCACTGCGCCCGCTGCCACAACCACAAGTTCGATCCGATTCGGCAGGAAGACTACTACGGATTACAAGCCGTGTTCGCCGGCATCGATCGAGCCGATCGCCCCTACGACGCCGATTCGCAGGTAGCCGTGGAGCGAACACGGCTGGCCGCCGAGAAAGCACGACTCGACGCGCGGCTGGCGACGCTACGCGAGCGCATCGACCAAATTACAAGCCCCGAAATCGCCGGCCTCGACGCGAAGTTATCGCAATGGAAAGCCGAGCTCGCGCTTCTGCCCGCCGAAAAGACGAGCAAGACGTTGGGCTACCACAGTCAGATCATGCCCACGCGGGACGAAACCAAATGGGTGCAAGTCGATTTGGGCCGCTCGATGCCGATCGACCAGATCGTGCTCGTGCCGGCCCACGTCGTTTTCGGCGATCATCCGGGGCCGGGCTTTGGTTTTCCGCCGCGGTTCAAAGTGGAGCTGTCGGACTCCGCCGATTTCGCCGAGAAACGGACCATCGCCGACCACACGGCAGTCGACTTTCCGCACCCAGGCGACAAGCCTTATCGCGTCTCCACGGCCGGTGCGACGGGCCGCTATGTGCGTGTCACCGCCAGCCAGCTCTGGAAGCGGACCAACGATTGGATTTTTGCGCTGGCCGAATTGCTCGTTCTTTCGGGGTCGGAAAACGTGGCGTTGGCCAAGACGGTCACGTCGCTCGATTCGATCGAGGCCCCGCCGAGCTGGGCCATGAAAAACCTGGTCGATGGCTATAGCAGCTTGACTCAGATCGTGCCCGAGGGAGCAACCCAGCCTTCGCGCCGGCAGGGGCTCGAAGACGAACTCGAAAGGGGCGCCGCCTCTCGCCGGCAACTCGTTCACGATCGCCTCGACGAAAGCACTCGCAAGGAACTGGCGGCGGTCGAACGCGATCTCAAGGACGTGGATTGCCGAGTTTCGGCGCTGCCAAAGCCGCGGATGGTCTACGCCGCCGCCAACCAGTTCGCCGCGCAGGGTTCATTCACGAGTCCTCAGGTTCCCCGGCCCATCCATCTCTTGGCGCGCGGCGACGTGCGCAGCCCGCAACAGTCGGTCGCGGCCGCGCCAGTGGCTTGCGTTCGCGGTCCGGACGCGCGATTCGCCTTGGCCGAAGCGAATCAGGAATCCGAGCGCCGCGCCGCTTTGGCTCACTGGCTCGGAGATTCGCGCAATGCGCTGGTGCGCCGCTCGATCGTCAATCGCGTCTGGCACTATCATTTTGGGCAGGGAATCGTCGATACGCCCAACGATTTCGGCCGGATGGGCTCCCTGCCGACGCATCCGGAGCTGTTGGAATGGCTCGCCGGTTGGTTGATCGACCACGGCCACTCGCTCAAAGAACTGCACCGGCTGCTGCTGACGAGCTCGGTGTATCGACAGTCGTCGCAAATGCGAGGGGAGTTCGCGAAACTCGACGCCGGCAATCGCTATCTGTGGCGGATGAACCGCCAGCGACTCGACGCCGAATCGATTCGCGACGCGATGCTGGCCGTCTCGGGCAAGCTCGATTTGACGATGGGCGGACCCTCGGTGCAGCAGTTTTATTTCAAGGACGATCATTCGCCGGTCTACGACTATACGCAATTCGACGTGGACGACGCCCGCAGCCTGCGGCGCAGCGTCTATCGCTTTCTGGTGCGCAGCGTGCCCGATCCGTTCATGGAGTGCCTGGATTGCGCCGATCCATCGATCATGACGCCGAAGCGCAACACGACGCTGACTTCGATTCAGGCATTGGCGCTCTTGAATAACCCGTTTGCGACTCGACAGGCGGAGCATTTTGCCGAGCGACTGCGCGGCTTGACCAGCGAGCTGCCGGCGCAAGTTAAACTGGCGTACCGATTGGCCTTGGGCCGCGAGCCGAACAACCGCGAAGCGGCGGCCCTAACCGATTATGCTACGAGGCATGGTTTGACGAACGCCTGCCGAGTGATTTTCAACAGCAACGAATTCGTGTTTATTGACTGATCAGTCATGCGGCACGCGAAAGAAAAGAATAATTCGATGACAATCCAACACCAACATCCGGCGCAATCAATATCCGCCCCCGCGAGCCGGCGCGAGTTCCTCTGGACCTTCGGCGGCGGGCTGGGCGGAATCGCGATGGCGCACTTGCTTGGCGATGCCGGGCTGTTGGCCGAGAGCCATGCCGCGGAGCCAAACCACGATCCGGCCGCCCGTTTGCATCATCCGGCCAAGGCCGCTCGGGTCGTGCAGTTTTTCATGTCGGGCGCCGCCAGCCAGTGCGACTTGTTCGACTACAAGCCCCAGCTCATCAAACAACATGGCCAGCCGTTTGATCCGGGCGAAAAGGTCGAACTGTTTCAGAGCAATCCGGGCGATTGCATGCAAAGCCCCTGGAATTGGCAACAATACGGCCAATGCGGCAAATGGATCAGCGATCTGATCCCGCATTTGGCCACCTGCGTGGATGACATCGCATTCATTCACTCGATGGTTTCCAAATCCAACGTCCACGGCCCAGCCACGTTCATGCAAAACACCGGCTTTGTTTTGCCGGGCTTTCCCAGCATGGGCGCGTGGATCTCGTATGGGCTCGGGAGCATGACGGACAATCTGCCCACCTTCGTGGTGCTCCCCGACGCACGCGGGTTTCCGCCCAACGGGCCGGGCAATTGGAACGCCGGTTTTCTTCCAGCCACGCACCAGGGTACGTTGATCAAGCCCGCGGCCAAAAATCCCATCGCCGATCTGTTTCCGCCAGTCGACGCCAAATTCGTCACGCGGCAAAGCGAAAGTGAGGGGCTCGAACTCCTCAAGCAATTGAACACCGAGCACCTCGAGACCCGCGAGGGCGACTCTCGGCTCGACGCGCGAATTGCTTCTTACGAACTCGCGGCCAAACTTCAACTCAGTGCGCCGGAAGTGCTCGACATCTCGGGCGAAACCGAGACCGCGCGGCGGCTCTACGGTCTCGACCGGAAAGTGACGGAAGATTTCGGCCGCAACTGCTTGATCGCCCGCCGGCTGCTGGAACGCGGCGTGCGCTTCGTGCAGCTCTGGAGCGGCGCCGACAACGGTTTTCCCCGTCGCAATTGGGACAGCCACGAGGACCTCCAACGAGACCACGGGGAGATGGGCGCCAGCATGGATCAACCCGCGGCCGCTTTGCTCAAGGATCTGAAAGCCCGCGGAATGCTCGACGACACGATCGTGATTTGGACCACGGAGTTCGGCCGCATGCCGTGCAGCCAGGGAAGCAAGGGCCGCGACCACAATCCCTTCACGTTCAGCTCCTGGCTGGCCGGCGGCGGCATTCGCGGCGGCGTGACGTACGGCCAAAGCGATCAGTGGTCGTACAAGGCGGTCGTGAATCCCACGTATTGCTACGACCTGCACGCCACGGTGCTGCATTTGTTGGGCGTCGATCACGAAAAGCTGACCTTCCGCCACAACGGCATCGACCGCCGACTGACCGACGTCCACGGACAGGTGATCCGCGAGATTATCGCCTAAAACGGTTTACGGCGCAGGGTGCCACCCAGTGCCAAGCGTTTAGAGCCGGGCAAGTTCAAGTCGCAAGCGCCATGACCACACACGCCGCCACCGTGCCACGATTCGCGACTGCCCTATCCACATCAGCCAATGCCGAGCAAGCCGCGCGGGAAGCGTGTCAACGCGTTAAGGGCGAGCTGAACGCGGCTCCCCACCTGGCAGTCGTTTTCGCCTCGTTTCACTACCGGGATGATTTCGCACTATTGGCTGAAACTTTGCGGGCCGAATTGGCGACCGAGTGCCTCTTGGGCTGCATCAACGAATATCAGGAACAATTCGGCCGCGGCGATTTCCTGGTCCGCAACGTGCAAGGGGTCGATGCTAAGAGCGGCGCGATCGCCATCGGCGATTACGCGCGGGTCGGACAAACGGTTCAATATCACGTCCGCGACGCCGCAACGGCCGACGAGGACCTCAATTTGCTGTTATCGGCGGCCAAGCTGAATTCTCCCGGCGGCTTTCTCAGCGCGCTGGTGTTCACCTGCAATGGCCGCGGAACGCGGCTGTTCGACCGACCGAATCACGACGCCCAGGCCGTGGCCAGGCACTGGAAGAGCCTTCCCGTGGCCGGATTTTTCGCCCAAGGGGAAATCGGCCCCGTCGGCGGCAAGAATTTCTTGCACGGCTTTACCGCCAGCATTGCGCTGTTCGAGGCCGCTGGCTGAGACCTTCGCCGCGAACGATGCCCGTCAGCGAACCAGCGCGAGCGGGGGCGTCGGATAGACAAAACTGCTGCCGCTGCCGCTACCCGTCGTTGCCGTGGAGTCCACGACGCTCGTGGGCTGAATAATGATTTGCATTTTGCTGCCGTTCCCCGTGGCGGAGACAACCGTGATTCCGACGAACCCTACGATCTTATATTGCGAATTGCTGCCTTGCTCGGAGTATTGGGAAAACAGGGGCACGGCGCGCGGCTGGCCGACAATGCCCGCCAAATTCGTCTCTAAGGTACTCTTGAGCCCAGGTCCGCCGTCGAGCGTGGCCGGCGACGAAGGAGTCGCCTGCAGTCCATTCGTCCCAAAATAGTTCAGGTCACTGGGCGCGGCGCCATGGTCGATCCAATTTTGATAGGGGCCAACGCTACTGCTGGGCGGGCCGATACTGACCAGCCCGAAATTACCGGGCGACTTCTTGTTGGGGTACGTGTCGTTGAATTCGGGGACGTTGTCGCTGCCGCTGGACACGGTATCCGAAGAGGTCAACGTAAAAGAATCGCTCCACGTACCATCGGGCGATTTACCAGTCGAGATGAAATTGTTCCAGAAGTTGACGTCGATGGCGATCGGGATCAGCGTGGCGTTTGGCCCGCCCGTGGTGCCCTTGAACCCAGTCACTTTCGAGCCTTGGATGTACGAAGCCGTGGCGGTGGCCGTGCCGCTACAACTATTGATGCCGAGCACTCTGGCGAAAAACAACGAGACCGGCGTATTGGCCGTGCTGTCGCGGCGCATCAGAACCTGAACGGAATTGGGCAACGAGCCGCTCGACCAGGCGCTCAGGGTCTGCTGCTGGTCTTTGGGATTCGCCAGGTAGCCGACGACAATGTCGCTATTGGGCAAGCTCAGCGAGGTGTTTCCAGCCGTGTTCAAGCCGGCGAACCGCCGTGCTTCCGCCTGAGCGGCCGTGATTTCGGACGAGGCGAGCGCGCTGAGATTCAAGATTCCCGCGAACTGCGGCGTCATCAACTCTGCGGCCCCGGCCAAGGCGGCCGCGTCGGCGGCGTTTTGCAGTTCGGCCTTGACGCGCACCACGTAGCCCATGTCAACCGTAAAGGCCACCATCGCCAACAACGGCACCAGCAACACCGCCACCAGGGGCGCGACGGCTCCGCGATGATTTTTCAATGAAACCTTGCCCATGAATGTGTTCCTCGGACAGAGGTGGGTTTGTCGATCGATGCAGTAGCAAGAGGCGAGACGGCGCGAGCCTTATTCGTGCCGCATGGTTTGGGTTCCGGTAATGCTCTTGCCGGCCAGAAAACGGCCGGGAATCCAGGAATTATTGGTGTAGGGAACGCTCACGGTCACCGAAACCGAATCGCCTTCCACCGCGGCGCTCACATCGCCGGTGCCGCCATTGACCGTGATGGTGGTGGTCGCCCCGGTGACTCCCTGGCCGCTCAGATTCGTAGTCACGGTCGACGTGATGGCGGAGTTCAAATTTCCAGGCAAAACACCGACACGGCAGCCGGCGCGGGCCGCGTTGGTCACCAGTTCAGAGACCATAAAACCGCGCCCGAACTCGAAAATCGGGATGATGATCGTCAAAAACAACAAGGGCGCAACCAGCGCGAATTCGACAGCGGCCGCTCCGCGCCGTCTCGACGTCTGCCGCCGCCCACCTGGCGTCCGATCAGGGCCATGCGATAAGGGCCCGCCATTCGACTGTTCATTGAGCGACATGGGTTGTCCGATTCCCTTACTCTGGATGTGGAACCCCATTATGAAACCGTAGTTCGCATTCCGCGGCCGGGCAAATGCGAAACGAGGTCGAGGCCAGCGCAATCGCACGATTTGCTATGGCCATCCCAATTTTCGCGCGAGATCCGGGGGAAACCTGGGAGGGTGATTTTCCGGCGTTGACGGTTGTGCGGCAGATCGACCCACCCCACGACGCGATCGGCCGATTTGGCGGCTGATAAAGGGCCCAGCGACAGTGGAACGATCCGAGTCCGTCAGCGAGCCAGACCGCGCGTCGATATCGATGGCCCTTTAGCGAACCAACGCGAGCGGCGGCGTCGGATAGACAAAACTGCTGCCGCTGACGCTGTCGCCGCCCGTCGTTGCGGTGGGGTCCGTAACGATCGCCGGCTGGAAGACAATTTGAATGTTGCTGCCATTACCCGACGCGGAGACAATCGTGATCCCCGCGAAGCCGACAATCGTGTATTGAGTGTTGCTGCCATTACCGGAATACGACGAAAATAGCGCCACCGCGCGCGGCTGGCCAACAACGCTCGCCAAATCGGACACTAAGGTGCTTTTAAGCCCCGGTCCGCCTTTGACCGTGGCCGGCGACGAAGGAGTCGCCTGAAGTCCATTCGTCCCAAAATAGTTCAGGTCGGCCGGCGTGGGGCCATACTCGATCCAGTCTCGAAAAGTCGGAGTATCGTTTGCTGGCGGACCAATATCGAGCAAACCGAAATTACCCGGCGAGATTTTATTGGGGTACGCGTCGCTCAATTCGGGGACGTTATCGCTACCGCTGGAAACAGTACTGGGAGGTGTAAACGTAAAAGAATCGCTCACCGTGCCGCTGGGCGATATGCCGGTCGCGATGAAGGTATTCCAAAAGTTGAGGTCAACGGCCATCGGCAGCAGCCGGCTGTTCGGCCCGCCCGTGGTGCCCTTGAACCCGGTCACCGTCGAGGGTTGGATATACGAAGCCGTTGCAGTGGCGGTGCCGCTCCAATTGGTGATACCAAGCGCTCTTGCGAAAAACAAAGGGACCGGCGTGTTGACCGCGCTGTCGCGGCGCATCAGTACCTGAACGGTATTGGGTAAAGTACCGCCCGACCAGGCGATCAGAATCCCCTGCTGGCTTTTGGGATTCGCCAGGTAGCCGACGACAATGTCGGTGTTGGGCAAGCTCAGCGAAGTGTTTCCAGCCGTGTTCAAGCCGGCGAACCGCCGTGCTTCCGTCTGAGCGGCCGTGATTTCGGACGAGGCGAGCGTGTTGACGTTCAAGATTCCCGCGAATTGCGGCGTCATCAACTTTGCGGCCCCGGCCAAGGCGGCCGCGTCGGCGGCGTTTTGTAGTTCGGCCTTGACGCGCACCACGTAGCCCATGTCAACCGTAAAGGCCACCACCGCGAACAACGGCACCAGC
>JACQFF010000245.1 GCA_016200205.1 Planctomycetia bacterium | reverse complement strand
GGTATGCGAATGAACCACTGATATCCGGCAGCCACTACCGGCGTAGTCGCTCCCCATATGTGATACCCTGATATCGAAACGCCTTGGGTGTTCCGCCCAAAGAGTGGACAAGATCAGAGGGGGTCATCTGCTCATTTAAGCATAATCGCCGTACGAATCCCTGGCAAATCTTCCGTTTCCGCGGTGAGCTGCTCACTCGTGCTCGCTTTGCCGGTCTATCGCTTGCCGGTTAGCTGATCGCTGATAGGTTGCTTGGGGCGGGCGGCTCGGCCCTAGTGGGGCGCGTCGCGCCCGGACGGGCTGCCAACAGCACGGCCAAAATGCCGGTGAGAAATACGCCGTCGAACGTCCCCGCGCCGCCGATCGACTGGATCGAACCTCCTACCTCGGCAAGCTTCCCCAAGTTGAGCAGGTCGGCGCCCACCAGCGTTCCCATGCACCCCGAAACGTAGGCCAATGGCGCGGCATACTCGCGCGACAATAACACTGCCACCAAGGCCGAGACAATCGGAGGGATGAAAATGGGCACGGCAATCCCCATTTGAGGAACGGGCGTTGCCAATGCGTGCACCACCGCCGCCACGCCGGCCACACCCACAATCGCCTCGCCGTAGATCTGGTTCTTCACGACCAGGTAGATCGACAGCAGCGTGGGAATGACCGCTCCGCCGACATTGATCGCCAGTTCCGTGCCCGGCCACTCCTCGATCACCGGAATTCTGTATCGCCACCAGCCATCGTTCACCTCTTTGGTAACGATCATGCGTCCGCCGGGCAATTCAGCCACGGGGATGTTCACCCAGGCCCCCAACAGCGACAGAAACAGCAGCGAGTAGGCCGCGCGGCGGGTGATGCCCATTTTTTCATACGCATAGCCCAGGATGCCGATCTGCAAAATTACAATCAACACTCCCAACAGCAGCACCAAGCTCAAAAAGAACAAGGGCGCCAGCGGCAAGTAATGAAAACTCGACGTATGCATGAATCGGACTCCGATTGGGATGAGCGTGTACAACTCGTTTGGCAGCTCGCGGCCTTCCCTAAACCATAGGCTTTTGGATCGGCCGAGAACAGTGGGACGCTGCCAAGAAAGGCGCAGAGCCTCTGGGGCTAACCGCGCGCCGGATCGGGCATGTCGACCGCAATACCGCGCGGGCGGTGCGCGCGGAGGTCATTTCGGGCCAGCACCCAATCGACCACGCGCCAATCCATCCAGCGTCGATCCGCGTCGACGCCGCCGCGGCCGACGAAGCCCAAATGACCGCCTCGCTCGGTGAGGCGCACGTCGACGCCCGGCGGAATTCTCGTTCGCTCCAGGCCGTCGCAGGGGATCATTGGATCGTCGCGCGAGGCCACGATCAAGGTCGGCGTGCGGATGGATGGAATGAATTGGGCCGAGCTGGCGACGCGATAATAATTCTCGGCCGTGCCGAAGCCCGACACCACGGCGGTAAACACGTTGTCGAATTCCCACAGGGTTTTGGGCCGCCTGGAAAACGTCACGCTGGCCGCATCGCTCAGCAGACGGTGGCGCGTCTCGATCTGCCGCACGAGCAGACCCACGAAATGGCGATCGTACATGCGATTGGCGCGCTTTTGCATTTGGCGCGAGCAGGCGGCCAGATCGACGGGCGGGGAAACGGCCACAGCGCTATCCAGATTTCCGCACGGCCGGCTCTCGAGTTCGCCCAGCAGCTTGAGCGTGATATTCGCGCCCAGGGAAAACCCAATCAGCGTGGTGGGCGATTGCGGAATTCGGCGCGCGATCGCCGCGAGCGCCGCGGCGGTATCCTCCGATCGTCCGCTGTGATAGGGCAATCGGGCAAGCCCTGCCCCCACCCCGCAGCCCCGCAGGTCCATGCGAAAAGTGCGCACGCCGCGCGCGTTCAACTTGTGCGCGGTCCGCTGCATGTAGCCGCTCTCATGGCAGCCGGCCAAACCGTGAATCAACAGGGCCGAGCGATCGCTTGCGCGCCAGTCGGCGGGACAATCGTCGTGCAGCACGATCTGGTCGCCGTCGTCCAAGGGCACGCGATGCTGAGTGGCCCGGTAGGGAAAGCGGTGGCCCGGCAAATAGACTCCCGCCAGAGTTTGCGCATGCGCGGAGCGCAGCAGGGGATGCGGCTCAAAAGGCGGGAAGGACGTAGCGCTCATGCTGATATTCCCCTCTCACCCTGGCCTCTCGCACGGAGAAAGAGGGTGTTGAAACGGGCGCTCGGCGCGCATCATCGCGCCACCGCCGCTGGTGCGGCGCGCACCGCGGGAACGAACACCCCGTTGTCTGCCTGAACGGCTTGCGGCTGGGCGGTTAGCGATTGATTTTGGTTCAGCAGAATTCGTTCGGCCCGCAGCACAATTTCGAGATCGGAGTTCGTGAGGGCCTTGTACAAGGGACCGAAGGCCAAAGGACCCAGTTCCATGAGCCGCTTTTGCGCTCGTTCCCGAACCGAGTATTTCGCATGGCCCAACTCGGTCACGAGGCGCTCGATTTCGCTGCCGAACTGCGGATCGACATTGCGCATCAGCACCATCGCCACGCGGACCGTCTTGACCGGCTCGGGAAAAATCGAAAGCCGGATCTTTTCTTCAATCACGCCCGGATCGAGACGGCAGAGCACGACCAGCGCTTCGCCGTCAAACAGCGCATGCTCGTAATGGGCCACGAACAGTTCGGCTTCATGCGCGGTCAAGCCAGCGCGTTGCAATCGCTCGGACAGAGCTTTGGTTGTCAGCGCCGCCGCTTCCGGCGACTCAGCCGACAAGGGCGCCGAAAGCGTCACTTCGAAGCCAGCGGCTGGAACCGCGGCCGGCGCGCTTTTGACTTCAGCGCTGCCCTTGGGCGCTTCCTTAGCCGGCGCTTCCTTGCCCGCATTGGCCCCGGGCTTTGCCGTACCACGATCGCCGAATAAGCCCGTGGCGGGTTTGCCAGGATTGGAGGGCGTGGCCGTCTTGGTCATGTCGGTTTTCGAGAGCACGTCAATCCAGGCCACGCGGCGTCCCTGGGGCGTCGAGCGGGCAATCAGCACGTCGTGCAAAGGAGCCCCGGAGGTATACCCGGCAGTATAAACCAGCGTGTACTTGTCCGGCCCGCCCAATACCTGCAGCGGAACTTGCAGACCCAGCTCGGCGTCGTACGCCAAAAATCGCTCGGCACGCGCCCCCCGGCGCACAAACAACGCCTGGCCTTCGCGCGCCTTTCGAAACCAATGGTCTTCATCGACAAACGCAAAATCGGATTCGTCCTCGACCTTGTTCACCAAATCCAGGCGCGGCGCGCCGGTCCATCGCAAGCGATTCGGCAGGCTCTCGCCAGCGGGCCAGTGCGCCAAAAAGTTGCCCGCAATCGTCCGCAGGTCGACGTCCAAATTCTCCGTCGGCTGGCCGTAAAACGTGATCATGCCGAAGGGCGCAATGCGGCGCGTGCCATCGGCGGGCTGCGGACCGCGGCTCGAGCTGACAACCGCCGGGAAGGCGGAAGGATAGTTCGCCCGCAAATTTGCCATCGGCAGGGTGGGCTCCACGATCCACAGCGAAAGGTCGTGAACTTCGTAGTCGCCCTTGCGCTCGTCGGCCCAGACGGCCGCGCTTAGCGCGAAAGTCAGCACGAGCGCTCGCCAAACTATGCGTCCCATCGTCGTGGCCCTCGAAGTGTTCCGTTATAAACTACTTGGCAATGGCAGCGCGAAATAAACGCGGCTCCGCCCAAATCACGCGGTCGCCGATATCTTCCGCTTCGCCGAAATCGACTTCCAGCGTCATTTGCTTCGCGCCGTGCAGGGGCACCTCGACGTTCAGCGGATCCTGGTCGGAGCGGAAATCCTTTTGCACGAACAGCTCACGGCCATCGACCGTGACCCGGCAGAGCACCCGGCCGCGAGTGCCGGCACTGTCGTCAAAACCCAGCGTGGCCTTGAATTTTTCGAATTGCTCGTCGAGCGCATACGTTAGCACCGAGCGCGAGTGCATGGCGATCGAACGAGACGGCTGCTTTCCTTTGACCTTCGGCGGAGCGTCGTCGAAGCCTTGGTCGCGGGCCCAATGGATCACGCGGCCGAAGTACGGCACTTCGTCGACCGAGATCGGATCCAAATCCCCCAGGAAAGTGAGCCGACCGTTGCGGCTGCGAATCTCGGCCACCTCGCCCGAGGGCACTTGGAAACGCGATTGCCAGAGGGTTTCGATTTCCAATGTGCCGTCGTTCAAAGCCACCCAACGGCCGGAAATCGAGTCGCCCGAGTTAAGCATCAAGAGGTGAAACGGCGTGCTGGGGAGCGGGATTTTGGGATGCGCGGCGAAAACCAGGCCCAGCAAGCGGTCTTGATTCACCGAGCGGTCGGAGCCTTCGAAGCGAAACGCCAATTTGCCGCCGGAGAGACCCGTCACGCTGCCGGCGATCTGGGCGGGAGCCTTGTCGCGACCGAGCAGAAAGGCGACGTCTTCGCCCGTGGGAGCAGACATCTGTTTGTCGAAATCGGCTCGCGTTTCGGCCGGTGCCGCGCCAGCGAACCAGATGCCCCGCGCTTGCAAAATGGGGATTCGCAGGGCGGCCTTCCAGGCCGTGCGGAGCGTGATCAAATCGGGCGTAATCTCGACGACCTCGCCGCGCACGTGGCCCCTATCCGCCAAAAACACTTCCGCGTTGGCGACGGCGGGCGCGACGGTTTTGGCAACGGTTTGGCCCGGCTGCGTCGCTCGGTCGACTTTCAATTGATCGCTGGTATGCGTTGTCGCCGTCGTGCTCGACTTGCTGGTCGTGCCATCGCCGTAGGTGGCCGTCAGATCGAATTTCAAGCCGAAGCTGTCGATGGACGCGGGTTCGAGGTAGAGCTCCGCCTCCGCGGCCAGGTCGGCCCGCGCGATCGCCAACCGCCAATGGGGCGACTGTGAAGTGTCGAGCCGCCAGACGCGCAACTGGTTCGGAAAACGGCACACGGCGATAATCTGTTTGATGGCCAACGGCTTCAAGGTGTTGACGTGCAGATGCAGGTCTTGAATGCCATTGCCGCCGCTGGCTCCGCCGACTTGCACCAGGTCGTGATTGTCCTGACCGATCCAAACCAGTTCGGCCGCTGAACTTGAACTCACCGAGATCTGCTTTCCGAATTCGATCCGCTGCACGTCGCTCAAGTCGATCGAGCGCGGCGGCTCGCTGGAGAGCGACAACTTGCCGTCTGCGAGGCCGCTGATCGCTCCGCCGATCTGCTCGTCGTCAGCCGTGGTGACAACCGCTTGCAGTGGCGCCGGGCTGGTTTGCTCGTCCGATCTCGCCGCGGCCGGGGCCATCGCCAACACAACCGCTCCCCAAAGCAAGGTAAAACGCAAAAGGCGTTGTGCAATCCCGTCACCCAAAGGGAGAGGGAGCCTGACGATTTTCGTGTTCTTGATTGGTGAACTGCCCCCGTTCATGACTTTGTCTTTTCCGCGGGAGGACTTTTGTCCGGGGAGGCGGTCGGCCCGACGCGTGGCGCCGCCGGCCCAAGGGGGTTCACAGGATCGTTGAGGAGTTCCGAGGCGGGTTTTTCTTCGGCCAGTCTGCGGTAGTAGCGCTCGAGAATTTGCCGGTAGTGCGCGGGAAAGCCCTCGGTCATCGACTGCAAGATCTGGTCGCGCTTGTGCGCCGGCAACTGGCCCCAGGCATTACCGTTGCGGCGGGCCGCATGCAACGGGCCGGAACCGCCGGGGCCGCCGACAATCATCGAATCTTTCAACGGATCGGTCGGGTTGTTTCCGCCGCCGCTGCCGTTGCCGCCTCGCCGCTCTTCCAGCAACTTGATCAAGGCCGTGAGCTTGTCGACGGCGTCCTTTTGTTTTTGCTGGGTGGTTTTATCGGTCTGCAACTTGGCCAGCCGTCCGCCGGCCACTTGCATGTCGACGATCACTCCGCCCAGCGGATCCATTTCTTCCTCTTCCTGGCCCCAAGCCAACGGCGTCATCAACAGCGACCCCACCATCGCCAGCGCCAAGGACTTGCAGAAAGCGTTCATGACTGTGCACCTGCGAGGATCTGAGTTCATTGAAATCAAGTTAAGCCAGCGTGATGGGCTAGGGTTGTTGGGGCAGGTCATCGGCGCGCTCCGTGGCCAGCCGCTCGGTGGCGTCGCGAATATCTTCTTGCCGGCCTTCCAGTTCTTCGATGCGTTTGCGAATCGCCGGCGAGAGCGCCGCGGAGGCCCGCTTGGCGTCGACGTCGGTCGTGTTTTGCTGCGTGCGGGTTTGCAGCAGCCGAATCATTTTCAATTCGGAGATGATGCGGTTTTGTTCTTTCCGTTCATCCTCCATACCGCCGCGGCGGCGCTTGCCAGATTTGCTGTTGGCATCCGACATTTCGTTGACGATGTCGAGCATGGTTTTCAGATCGGCTTCGATCTGTTTTTCCGCCGCGACGATTTCGTCCGAGGCGTCGCCTTCGGCCAGCGACGTTTGCACCGCTTCGGTGGCGTCGCGGACCGCGGCCAGCGCGGCCGGCAAGGCAATGCCGAACTCGGTTTCTTCGACGACGTTGATGAGCTCTTGGGCCAGATCGGTGATTTTTTCCTCGCGCTTGGCCAAACCCGTCACCGCGTTGAGCGCCTGGCGCGAGCCGTCTTTGACGCCCTTGGCCAGCGTGACGGTCCGCCCACGAACGACGATTTGTTCTTCGAGCATGGCGGTGAGCCCGTCGATGACTCGCTTTTTTACTTCCTGGCGCAATTGGCGCGCCAGGCGTTCGGCCTCTTCGGCCAGCAGTTCTTGGGCATATTTCAGGGCCGCGAGCGAACGGCCTTGTTCGCCGTTGCCCTGGCCTGCTTGCAACTTGCCGAAAGCACTTTCGGCACCGCCCATGTTTCCACCTGCCCGCAACAGTTCGGCCAGGGCCGCCGCGCCGTTGCTGCCCAGGGCGCGGGTCATTTCGCTGACATCCTCGTTGGTGCGGCGATTGGCCTCTTGATCCTTGCGCATCTCGGCGAATTTTTCGGGCGTCAGTTGCGCCTTTTTAGCCGCCTCCTCTTTGGTGACTTGCTCCAGCTCTTTCTTCAGGCTGTCGAGCGCCTGTTGCATCGGCGGCAGGGCTTCGCGCGGCTGCGACTTGCCGAGCGAGTCGACGGCCGATTGCATGCTTTCGGCGGCCGCAGCGAGGTTTTTGGGGGATTCGCCGTTTTGCAACTCGGCGGCCAACGACGCGGTGGCCTGGCGCGTGGTCTCTTGGGCGGCGCTCAACTTCGAGACCGCCTCGCGATCCTGGTCGTTCAAAGTGTTCTGCTTCGCCAACGGCGTGTTCCGCTCGACATGCTCGGTTTGTTCTTTGACGAGCTTTTCCAGAGCGGCACGGCGATTGGCCAGGTCGGCAAGCTCTTTTTCGCGTTGAGCGGCTTCTTTGGACTGTTTTTCCTCGCGCGCTTCTTCCTTGATGACGGTGTCCAGCTTCCGCAGCACTTCGCGGATCTGCCGCAGCCGCTCCAACTTCATTTCGAAATCCAGGTCGGTCGAAAGCAGCAACTGTTGCAAGCGTTCGAGCTTGGCCAAAAGTTGCTTTTGCTCATCGGCGGCATTCTTCAAGCTGAGCTTCGCCAGCGCCGCTTGCGTTTCCCGCATCTGGTTCAGGATGAGCTCTTCCCGGGCGTACTTGAGCCCGAGCATCAGGCGCGACGAGTTTTCGGGCTCGAGCAACTTGAGCGACTCGGAGAGGCGGAACATGCGCTGTTCCAACTCGGACATTTCGGCCGTGACTTCCGACTGTCGAAAGCTCAACTGCTCGCCGGGACCGACTTCGCGATCGCTGCGCTGCCCCAGGCCCGAAGTCGGGGACTTGGCGTCCGATTTTTCGGTTTTCGCCGGCGCGGGACCGTCGGCCAAAGTAGCGGCCAGCGGGAACGAGAGAATTCCGATCACGAGCACCGAACGCCAACCGAACCGCCGTGCATCGCCTCTCATTGCGATTTCTCCATTCCTAAAAGGAATTGATGTTCGTGCCGCTGTCCCGCGCCCGTTCACCCCCTTTGTAGGTCAAGTTGGGGCGAGAGTCAAGAAAACACTGGCACCCGCGCCAGCCAAGCTCGCCCGACGCCTGGAAGTTACTCGTCAAATAGTTCCTTGGTGCGCGTCTTTTCGATTTCTTCAGTCGATTTCAATACCTGGTCTTGCCGCTGGATGATCCGTTTTAGTTGGTTGACCACGTCGACGAAGCTTTCCCACTGCGCCATTTGCGTGAGGATGGTTTGCATGACTTGAATCGCCTGGTCGGCGATCGCTTGGGTCTCGCCGCGGCGCTCTTCGGAAACGGTCGGCTGTGCGGCCAGATTGTCGAGCCCCGCGCGCAACCGCGCCAAGAGATCGCCGTGTAGCGTCCGCAGCGGCGTGATGATCGCGATTTGGAGAATTTCGCGGGCTTGCGGATTACCCAAGTCGTTGAGCGTCATTTCCATAAGCGAGGCATCGATCTGATTGGCGACTTGCCAAACCTGGCGATTGACCACCTGTTGCGTGCGGGCGAGGCCAACCGCTTCTTCGGGCTTCTCCAGACTGAGCAGGCTTTTTGAGATCGCTTTGACGTTGTCCAGGGAGGCGGCGAACCTGGCCCGCTGTTCGCGCTGACGGGTGAGAATTTCGTAGAACAATTCGTCCGAGGTCACGATCTGAAACGCGAGCCATCGCGAGTTGCCCGCCTGGGCCCCCAAGGCGCAGGCGTCGATGGCCGCGCCGCGCAATTTGAGCAGATTGCCCGGCGCGAGGCCCCGCTCGCGCAGCTCCAAGTCGTACGCCAGTTCCAAGTCGGTTCGCGCTTGCGTCGCAACTGCCGCGGCATCTTCGACGTCCACACGTTTGGTATCCACGTGCGGCTTGTCGTCGCGAACGTCCGTTCGCTCCATGTCCAGAGCCAGAGCCGCCACGCCGAAATCGTCGGTCGCGTGGAGCGACAATGGAATGCGGGCGACCGGCGTGATTCGCCGCCCGACTCCCGAAGAGCGGATCGTGACACGCGGCTCCCGATCCTTGAGCAAACCGATCGCCAGGAAATAAGGCTTCGAACTCAAGCCGCCATGCCGGCTTCGCAGGCGAAACTCCAGCGCCAGCGACTCCTTCATGGTCCAGCGAAGCATATACCTGCGCTCATCGGCTCTTTGCCAGCCGGCCACGGGCATTCCTTTGTCCGAGACCTCGGCCGATTCGAGCGGGTCCTTGGCCGCCAGTCGCAGTTCCAATTGCGTCTCGGGCAAAAACAGCAACTGCCCGGTCCCCTCGCCGACTTTCTCGATTTGCTCTTCGCCGCTTCCCGGCCGGCGGGCGACGATTTCCAAACTCGCCACGGTGGGCCGTTCGATGGGCTCGATCGTGATTGGGCCAAACCAATCGTCGCCGCCGGTAATGCGCAACTGCGCCGATTCCGCCAGCGGAGGAAGCTCGTAGCGGAAATTGGCGTCGTCAAATTGAGTGGCGTTGCCGCGCTTTTGCGAGCCATCGCCGAGCGTCAGTGCAATGCTGACTTTCTCGGGCGGTTCGCTTTGGGGCGCCGCGGCCGCTTCGACCACCAGCGGCTCGCCCCGGCCCGCGAGTCGCCAACGATCGGCGTCCTCGACAAACTCCGGCCGCGCGCTAATCTGCAACAGCGACATCTCGCCACGCGGCACGAGAAGTTTCGTTTCGTTCTCGAGACCCACCACGCTGAGATAAGTCGTTTGCGGCCAGCGCAAATCGGAGCCGGCAAACCAGCGGCGGGCCCAGAGCTCGGCCGTGGCGGGCCAGAGCGCGTAAAACCCAATCGCCAGCAGCACCCATGTGCCGCAGACGGCCAGCAGCTTGCGCCGCCGCTCGGCGTTCAAGGTCGCGGTCAAATCCACGCCCTCTAGCGCCTCGGCGCACTCGATAACCGCGGCATGCACCATGCTGGGCGACGCGTAGCGCTCCGATGCCAGCAAATCGGGTAATTGCAGCACGTTCGATATCTGTTGGCCCACGCCCGGACAGCGGCGGTCCAGCAGTTCCGCCAAGTCGAGATCCGCAAGCGGCAGCAGCAAGGGCCGCACCAGCCGACGCACGGCCAGCACCGAAATGGCCGCCACCGCGATGGCCAACATCCCCATACGCGTGGGCAAGTTAAACCTGAGCAGCCAGTCGAGCGCCAAGCTCGCGCCGGCGGTCAGCATGACGCCGCTCGTCGTCCAAAACAGCCCCTCGACCAGCAAATGGCTCCGCAAACGCCACCGGACATCGATCAGTCGACGCAGCACCTCGCGCCGCGCGTTGCGGAGCGGGTCGGGAATCTTTGCCGTATCTGGTTCCAGCGTGGTGCTCATATGTTGTCGCTGATCCGAAGTCGTCCTGTCCGTGTGCCACTGGCTCCGCCAGTGCTTGGAAACTCATCCAGTTTTTGCACTGGCGGAGCCAGTGACACGCGGCTGCTACGTTGATTCATGCTTTCAATCACCCGTTATGCCATCCGCGAGCGCTTTCGCAACAACCACTCCAACGTCAAAAAACACATTAGGCTGCCGAAGATGATCGGCGCGTCCCACAACTCGTCACGATATTCCAACGAACGGGCCACTTGTTTGATTTTGAATGCGGCGGGAATCTGCTGATAATTCTCGATGCCGACCACGCTGCCGCCGCTTGAGCGGGCGACGTCTTCGAGCAGGGCCCGATCGAGCTTGGGGCGGTCCAACTCATTGTGGGCCGTTTCGACGCGAAAGTTCAACGTGGCGGGCCGCACGGCCGGATCGCCTCCGGCGTTGATGTTGCCGGGCAGAACCCGCACGCTGTAGGTGCCCGCTTCGTTGGCGGTGAACGAGGCCTCGGCATTCCCCGGCTGATCGGCCACCGGCTCCATCTCCAGTGGCGTTGGAGGCTGCCCGGCAAGTTCGATTTCACCCCGCAAATCGGCGACCGCCCCAACACCCTCGCTGGCATCGATGGCTTTGGCGCGAATCATCACGCGGTCGCCCGTGCGATAGACGTTTTTATCGGCGCCGAGCGTGAACGGATAGCGGCCACCCAAAGCCTTGCCGCGACCGACTCGATCGATCAAGCGAGCCCAAAAGCCGTCAAAATACTCTTCGTGCAAATAGCGCCAGCGATAGGTGCTGTCGAAGGACAGAAAAACGGTGCGGCCCGGTCCGTAGCGGTGTATGGCCAAGAGCACGTGGCGGCCAAACGAATTGCGCATCCGCGGATCGCCGTGGCGCGCCAGCACCGTCGCGGCGGGCTTGGCCCGCGTCACGGGAAAATGCCAATACATGCCCGGCAGGCTGGCCAAAACTTCGCGATTGCGAGCGGGATCGGGATCGAATTGAAAGATCTGATCGGCGGAGCCCTCGGGCGTCAGTTCCAAATTGAACGGCTCGCGCGTTCCCAACGCCACTTCGGCATTCGACCGGTAGAGCCCCGGGTCGGCCGTGACCGGCAATACCCGCAGCCAGCTATTGTCGATCGATTGGCCGCTCGATTCGCCTTCCTCCGGCGACAAGCCGTCGAACAGACCGCGGGTATGCATCTCTCCGGCCACGTACACCAATCCTCCGCCGGCCGTGCCCACGAACTGGCTGAGCAGATCGGACCACGCCGTGCCCAAAGCGCGCATGTCGGGATCGAACAGAATCACAACGTCATATTGCTCGAGTTCCTGGCGATTGATCGGCAAGCGGCGAATGGGGCGAGTGCCCACCTGTTCATAACCTTGGCCGGCCGTTTGCAACCAGCAGGCGAACTCCAGGCCCGCATCGCGCACCAGGGCGTTACGAAGGAATTGGACTTCGGGCGACGGCGCTCCGGCGATGAGCAGCACGCGGATCTGCTGGCGAACGATTTTCATCGAGTGGGTGGCAAAGTTGTCGGCCTCGGTCAATTCGGCGCCGAGGTCGGAAACGTGTGCGCGAAGCTCGATTTCGCCGACCGTTTCGGGCGTGAGCTTGAAAGAGAGCCGTCGGGATGCCGTTTCTTCGCCGAAGGTGACTTCCTCGCGGCCCACTTCGCTCCAGCCTGCCTCCTGCCGCTTTTCGAGCGTGACCAATCCGGTGCGGCCTTGCATGCCGTGGGCCTCGATCAATACGGCCACTTCGGTCGTATCGCGGACGAAGACCACGGGGTCGGCTTCAATCGCGGCCAGCCGCGCGTTGCTCGGACCCTCGTCGGTGCCGACCGCCAAAGCCACGATCGGCACGCCTTGCTTGCCGGCCTGCTCGGCCACTTTACGCGGGTCCTCACCGGCATTCGACTGGCCGTCGCTCAACAGCAGAACGCCCGCCAGCGGTTGCCCTCGATGCTCGGCCAGCGCACTTGTCAGCGCGTCGCCGATGGCGGTTTGGGTGCCCTTGGCCTGGGCGGACTTTATCTCCTCTTCCGAAAGCGAGACTTCCTGATGTGCAAAGCCGTAGAGCGACACTTCCCGGTCGCGCGCCAGTTCAGCGAGCACTCCCGAGAGGGCCCGCTGGGCAACATCGAGCCGGTTTTGCTTGCGCATCTCTGCCACGTTTTCGTAGCCCAATCTACTGGCCGTTCGTCGCAGCGCGTCGTTTTCGGCGTAGGGATCGTTCAGGCCCATGCTTTCGGAGGTGTCGATCAGCACGAGCAAATGCGAAGGAATCGATTCTCGTTTCGTGACGACCAGCACCAATTCCAAGAGCATGAGCGCGACGCAGGTCAGCACCAGGCAGCGCAAGGTCACGAGCAAAAGGCGGATGCTAAGCCGCACCTTGTTTAGTTCGGTGCGATACAAGTACCAGACGCCGACAACGCCTAAGAGCGCCAATGCCACGTAGCCGACGGCCCACAAACCTTGCGGCAAGGAGTGGAATTGAATTTGCCACGAGCCTCCCGACGCCCAGTCGGGGACTTGCTTCAAACCCAATAACCAGCTCACAAACTCGCTCATCGTTCAGTCCAAAAGTTATGTTGCGTCGTCACAATCCGCTCTCCCGTCGAGACAGAGACTCAATACTTGCCCTTCCCTCGATTAGCGTTGTCTGCCGGCCCAGCGGGCAAAGCAGGCTTCGACAATCAACAAACCCAATAAACCCGTTGCCAGTGTGCGCCAGATTTCCTGGCCGCGAACCGCCAATGAAGTGTCCCCGCCCGATCCGACGGCAATGACTTCCGGCTCGATCGCTCCCCACAACTGCTTGAACTCTTCCGGCGAAAACCTTGCCAGCTCGCTTTCACGCCGATCGGGATTCACGGCGAACAGTTCCATCATGGCGCCGGCGACCGAGTCGCGCCACGACATCTTGTAGACTCCCGCGCGGCGCGTGTCCGCATAGGTCAATGCTCTCGCTGACTCTGCCTTCGCGGCGGCCTCTTTTCCATCAGCAGGTTCAGCGCCGGCCAAGACCAGCGGTTTGGGCTCTTTGCCGCCAGGCACTTCGATGTTCGGCGCGGTGATCTGATGCGTTTGCGGCAAGTCAACTCGCAGCGCATCCCCGGCGGTGAAGCGATGGAGGGTCGCGCTAGATCGGGCGATGGCGCGGGCGGCTTCGCGGACCGCCAACACGTAGCTCGAATCGGTCGGCCAGTCGCTCCAACTGCGATCGGCAGCCGTGGTCCACAACAGCACCTGGCCGCTACCAAAAATCTTCTGCACGACCGCCGGAGCAGCCGCCGTGTTGTTCCAGCGCGCCAACACGCGGACGCCTTCGACCTCGCCCGCCGGCATTCGCAGTTCGTACGTCTTATGGATCTTGAATCGCTGCAGCGCCGCCGGGCTCAACTGGCCCAAAGCCTCCAGCGGGGAGCCCTCGGCCGGTTCGACCAGCACACCCGCCGACTCGCTATCGGAAATGCTTTCCAAGGCGGCGGGCAGTAAGCCGCTGCCACCTCTGAACAGCAGTTGGTTGTAATTGTCGGGGTCGATCTGGTCGCCGACAAAGACCATCAAGCCCGTGCCCGCTTCGACCAAGCGCTGTAAGGCGTCGACCTGATCGGCGCCGAGATGCGCGACATTGGCCAGCACGAGCAAGTCGGGCCGCGCGAGCGGCGTAGAGGCCCATTCGGAATCGGTCATGACTTCGACGCGAAACGCCTCGGCCTCGTCGCCGCCGAGCGAGAGGGCCAGGGCCAGAAAATCAGTCTCGCCGCCCAATGGATCGCTTGAAGGTTCGCCGTCGACCAACAGCATGTCGACGCTCTGTTGCACATCGACCACGACAGACCGAGTGTTGTCGCCCGGCAGAGCATCGTTCGGTAGTTCGAATCCCACGTAGTGTGCGCCGGCCTCTTGAAAGGTGGCGATCAAGGGCACTTTGGCGGTTTCGCCGACAGCAAGCGTCGGCAGACGCACGAGACTCGGTTTGCCGTCGACGATGAAATTGGCTTCCAAGCCGGCCAGCTCGCCGCCGGTGTCATTGCGCACCTGCGCTTCGCACCGCGTCGGCGTGGCGGCCAGCGCCAGGCGGTCCACTTGTTCCAAACTCAACAGCGCCACATTGGCGGTTTGCGCAGCTCCGACGTCGAACACCCGCAGCCGCACTCGCTCGCCGGCCCAGCGAGTAGCCACCTCGCCCAGTTGAGCTGCCCAGCCGGCCCGGCGCAAATCGGTAATCAAGGTCACTTCGTGGAGCGGATACGACCCGCTGGCGAGCAGCGCGTCGATGGCCTCGACAATCGGCTCCCAGGCCCCGAAGACTTCAGAAGGCTGCACGTCGCGCACCACTTGTACGGTCTGGTCGATGTCGTCCAACTCGATTTCACGCACCAGCGGCTGCTTGGGCTGGGAGGCGAGCACCAGAGTTAAGCGGTCTTTGGGCCCGAAGGTGGCAAGCAATTCGACCAGAACCTCCTGACCTCGCGTCAGCGCCGTTTTGCCCTCTTCGGCAAAACCCATGCTGAGCGAATCGTCGAGCAAGACGATCCGGTTCACGCGGCTGCTGCCGCCCAACAGGCGCGAAATCCCTTCGGCATGCATCACCGGCCGGGCGACGAGAAAAAACAACAACAGTACGGCCAAGGTGCGCAACAATAGTAGCAAGATCTGTTCGATGCGGATCCGCTGGCGATTGCGCTGCACGGAAAGTTTGAGATAGCGCATCGGCGCCCATTCGATGCGGCGATACTGACGCCGGTAGAATAAATGGATCAGGACCGGAATCGACGCGGCCGCCAAACCCCACAAGAGCGGCGAATTGAGAAAACTGAGAGTGTCCATCGGCCCTTGCTGTCGAGGTTAAAAGACTACCGCCGTCCCTTGTAATTCAAATGCCGCCGCCGCTCGCGGGAGTGCAAATAATGGCTCAGGGCGTCGGCCAACGGCTGATCGGTGCGGAGCAGCAGGTATTCGATTCCACGCTTGCCGCAACTCCCGCGCACTTCGTCCAAAAACTGCGCCATGGCGGCCTGATACGCCTTGCGGAACGCCCAGGGTTCGGCGAGCAATTCTTCCTGTCCCTCGATGTCGCGAAACATGACCAGGTCGTTGAACGGTAGTTCCAATTCGTCCGGATCGAGCACGTGCAGCACCAGGATCTCGTGCCCTCGATACTGCAGCCGTCGCAAGCCGTCGTAGAAAGCATCCAAATCAGTCAACAAATCGGAAATGACAATCGTCATTCCGCGCTGTTTAGCTTGGCTGCTGAGTGTTTCGAGCACGCTGCCCAGCTCGGTCTCGCGATTGGGCTGGGCGCTTTCCAACAGGCCGATAATCCGCGCCAATTGGGCCTGCGTGGCCGCGGGACGCAAAATCTCGCGGGCTTCTTTGTCGAAAAGCGCCAAGCCGACCGGGTCTTGCTGCTCGACCAGCAGCGTAGCCAACGACGCGGCGGCCGTGGCGGCATATTGAAACTTGTTGAGCGGCCCCGAGCCGTAGCGCATCGAGGCACTACAGTCCAATACCAGCGTGGCCCGCAGGTTGCTCTCTTCTTCATATTGCTTGACGTAGAAACGGTCGGTGCGGCCCAGCACGCGCCAATCGAGCCGGCGCAGATCGTCGCCGGGAGAATATTCGCGGTACTCGGCAAACTCGACGTTGAACCCATGAAAAGGACTGCGATGCAAGCCGGAGATCGTGCCCTCGACGACTTGCCGAGCACGCAAGGAGAGCCCGGCGATGCGCGCGAGAACTTCAGGATCGGAATACCTGGGCGACGTGGCCATCGACGTGGTCGGCTCCTGAGCGCACCGGGATATCCTTCAGTAAAGCGTCGATGACGCTATCGGGCGATTGGCCTTCGGCCTGAGCGGCGTAGGTCGTGACTAACCGGTGGCGCAGCACGGGATGGACCACCGCGCGAATGTCTTCGATCGTCACGCAAGTGCGGCCGTCGAGCGCGGTGCGCGCCTTGGCGGCCAGAATCAGTGCCTGACCCGCGCGGGGGCCAGCGCCCCAGGCGATCCACTTATCGATGTAAGCGGGCCGGTTTTCTTCTTCGGTGGTCCGCGTAGCGCGCACGAGCGCCATCGCGTAATCGAGACAATGGTTTGAGACCGGTACCCGCCGCACCAGCGCTTGCAACTCGGGAATTTCTTCGCCGGAGAGCACTTTCGTCAGGTCCTTGTGCTCGACTCCCGTTGTGACGCGATAAATCTGGCGTTCCTCCTCGGCCGTCGGATAGCCGACGAATACTTTGAAGAGAAAGCGATCCAATTGCGCTTCGGGCAGCGGATAAGTACCTTCCTGCTCGATGGGGTTTTGAGTGGCGAGCACGAAAAACGGATCGGGCAAAGGATGGCGGTGCCCGCCGGCCGATACTTGCCGCTCCTGCATCGCCTCGAGCAGCGCGGCTTGCGTTTTGGGCGGCGTCCGATTGATTTCGTCGGCCAACAACACGTTGGTGAACACCGGGCCACGAACATAACGCAACTGGCGAGCGCCGGTAGCGCGGTCTTCTTGCAGCACCTCGGTGCCCGTGATGTCGCTGGGCATCAAGTCGGGAGTGAACTGGATGCGGGTGAAGTTCAGAGCGAGGCAGTCGGCCAGCGTGCTGACCATCAACGTCTTGGCCAGGCCGGGCACACCTTCCAAAATGCAATGCCCCCGGGCAAAGATGCTGATCATCAATTGGTCGATGACTTCATCTTGACCGACCACGACGTGGGCGATCTGCTCGCGCAGAAGTCCGTGGGCTTGTTTTAATTTGGCCAGACCGGCCAGATCGGGATCGGGGGCGACTTTCACGTGGGTTCCTCGCTAGCGTTGATAAACAGGCAGATACTTGTAAGGCAGTTGCAAAATGATCAGCGCGATCGCCGTGCCATACGGTTTGCCGATCCCGTCGCCATACCACGATCCGTCGCTTTTGTCTTGCATCGAAATCAACTGATCGCGCACGGCGGGAAAGTATTCGTCCCAGTATTTGTCGCCCGCCAGGTAGAAAGCCTGCGCGGCATACAGATGGGCATAGAAGTCGTGACCCGCCCCCTTACTCCAGCCCTTGGTCGCTTTGAAGTGCCGCCAGACGTACTCCAAACATCGATTCGCCACGGGTGCGTCGTACTGGCCGGCATTATAGAGCGTGGCCACGGCGGCGGCCGAGATCGCCAGGCGGGCTCCGCCTCCGTTTCGCAGCGAGTAGCAGATGCCACCTTCCGAAGTGCTGCAACGTTCGATGTATTGCACGGCTTCGGCAATCGTGCCGCGCGGCACGGCCAGGCCGGCGTTGTGCGCGGCGCGGAGGGCCTGCACCTGCGTCACGGTGACGGAGCCTTCGTCGCCGCTGCCTGGCGTGTAGGTCCAGCCCCCGTCGCGGCTTTGGCCTTCGGCCGTGAGCTTGACGGCTTTGTCGATTGCAATCTTGGTTTTGTCGCGCAGCGCCGGTTTTGTCTCGGTGCCGTAGGCGGAGGCCAAGAACATCAGCGCGAAACCATGCCCGTGCATGGGCCGGCCGTTGTCCTCGCCCGGTCCGGTCAGCAACCCGGATGACGTCGAGCAGGAGAGCAAAAAGTCCAAGGCACGCTCGACCTGTTGCGCGTAACGGCCGCGCGAGACCGTACTGCCGTTGGCCAAAAGCGCCGTGCCGGCCAACCCGGCAACGGCCACCGGATAAGCTTGTCCGGCTTGCTCGTCGTGCCAGCCGCCATCGGAGGCCTGGGTGCGGGCCAGATAATCCAAGCCCGCGCGAACGGCTTTGAGCGTATTGGGCGTAATGTGCTTCGGCATCACCTCTTCGGCCGCGCGCAGGGGCGCGGCGAGAACGAGCGCGCCGCAAGTCGCCAACAACATCGGCCAATGTCCGCGACGCGAGCGCCCAGTCGCTGGCGGATTCGTCGTGATCGTCTCCGATCCCATAACCTCGCCCCTATCCTACTGCTGTGCAGTGGCCGGAGGGGGTGTTTCAATGGCAAATCGCACCAGCAGCTTCACCTTCAAGGAGATTTCCGAAAGCATCGTGGAGGTGCCCGATTCGCCATCATCCCCATCGTCTTGTTGCGGCAAACCGAAGGGATAATACGGAGAGTACGCCGCTTGACGAGAAGTGGTGCTCGGCACCTCCTGGATCGAAACCGCCGGCCCAAGCCTGACCTGATGCAGCTTGGCCAAACGCTTCGCACGGTCGCGGGCGTCGGCGACGGCCTGCTCGTACACCTTTTCGCGAATTTCCGCGGCATCCGCCACGACGAACTTGACCGGCGCCGAACTCCCCCCCTGACCCAGACCCATCCGCATATTGCGCAGCAGATCGGCCTGATTGGGTCCGATCAAGATGCCCGAGTCTTGGGCCACGTCCAGCAGTTTGCCCACCGTTTTGATCAGCTCTTCGGGAGCAATATCGCGGACCTCTTTGAGCTTGATTCGCATCGTGCTGGAGACCTCGATCTGCGGTTTAGCCGGCGCCTGCTGCTGCCCGTTGAGGATCCGCTGCTGCTGCTGCAAATCCATGCTGCCGGCCGAAATGGTCAGACCGTGTTCCTCGATCGAGATGTTTTTCGACTTCAGCTTGTCGAGCGACTCGAGGACGCGCTTTTTGGCATCGCGATATTTCACCAGCGCGTCGGCGGTCAATTCGGCCTTGCCCGTCACGCGAAAGTCGATTTCGACCACATTGGGACGGGCCGTCAGTTCCGCGACCCCATAGACGGAAATCCCGTCGCTGGTGGCGGGTTTGGAGCCGGCCGGCTGCGCTTGACATTCGGCCGACCAGGCGAGCCACGCAAATCCCAAGATCCACAGTGAACGAAAGGCGAATCGTCGCTTCATGACACGGGTCCTCGCTGGCGTAAAAAGCGTCAGTGCTGACAAGCGCTCGCGGTACGTCTCGATGGCACCAATTGGTCGTCTAGTTAGTTTGTTTTGGAGAAAGAGAATTCGAAGGATAGGCAGTGATCGCCAGGTTGGAAACGGTCACCAAGGCCTGGGGAGTGATTAACAAAGAACCGCCGAACGAATCGAGATCGATGCCGCGGAACACTCGGACCAAAGCGCCCGTGGCCTTGTCGACCTCGCAGATTCCGCGCGAAGTAAATTGGAACAGCCGGTTCCGCGTCATCAGCGGCACGGACCAGCCGGCCGATTGCGGCAGCCTGGTCGACCACACCAATTCTTGCGTTTGGAGGCTGTAGGCGGCCAACTCCTCGCCGCCCATATACAGGTGATCTTGATCCACGCCGACAATCATGGCTGTTTGCGAGACGGGGCGATCCCACGCCAGGCTCGGCCCGTCGGGTTGCACGCCCAACAGCCGCGAAGATCGCATTCCCTTGCAGAACAGCAATCCGGCCGCCAGAACCGGCGCGGACACGCTTTGCGGCGGCGGTTGGTAATCGTTGTAGTAGTAGCCGGTCTGTGGCGGAGGCGAATCGTACAGCACGCCCCAATCGAACGTGCCCGACTGCGACTGCATCGAGACCAGGGCGCCGGCATGGGTATCGACGTACAAACGATCTCGATACGCCAAAAAACTAGGCAGCGCGGTGCGCTCGTGATAGACCTGGCTCTGATCGACCTGGTGCGTGCCGATCGTCACGGTCCGCAGCAGCTTGCCGTCGCTGGCATTGAGCACGAGGACGGCCAATTCGCGGTTTTGATTGCTGCGATTGGCGCCCAGATACACGACATTGCCCACCGGATAAGGCGGACCCAAGATACTCCAAGTCGAGAGCGATTTGCGGCTGCTGAAGATTTCCTTGCCCGTGGCCGCGTTGCGCACGGTCAAAGCGAAGGTCGCTGGATTCTGATTCAATTGCTCCGGATCCCGCAGCACGCTCCACACGCGATCGCCAACCAGCGCGATGCTATAGCGCTCGGGAGAAATCTGATTTTGGCGCATTTGCTGCAAATTTTGCAGTTGGTGCAACTTGCCGGTCCGCCACAAGAGCTTGCCGGTGACGATGTCGAAGGCCATCTCGTAACCGAATAAATTGACGCACACCCGCTTGTCGTCGGCGGCCGCGGGAATCGGAAAATTGTTGGCTCTCGGGCGACCATAAATGTCGACCAGCGCGAAGGCCTGTTGCGGATTGAGCGGGTCGACCTTGCTTTGATACCGAAACTGCCAGAGCGGGTCATCCTCGCTGGGCAGATCCAAATCGGCCGGCAAGGCCGGGGCCGTCGCCACTTCAGCGGATTGACCGGTGGCCGCCAAGCGCGCGATTTCTTCGGCGGCCGTTATGCGACGTCCCCCCAATTCAACACCCTCGCCGGCGTATCGCTCGCGTACCGTGCGCTCGATGTCACGGAATTCGGCCCACCGACCACTGCGCGCCAGGCCAGTCGCCAGCTTGATGAAGATCTGAGCTTTGGGAAGCTTGCTTTCTGGGCAGTAGGTAATGATGGATCGCCAGGCGGTGATGGCTTGATCGAGATCGCCTTGTTCGAAATAAATATCGCCCAAGCGGTCGGCCGCCCGATCTCCGACGGAACTGATCAAATGATCGTTGACGATTTGCGACAGGTTGGGCACCTCGGTCTTACCGACGGCCTTTTCCCAAAGCGCCGTGGCTTGCGAATCGTAGAAGACGCGATAAGCATTCTTGCCCGCGGTGGGCAAGGCGCCCAACAAATTGCGCACCAGCATTCGGCTGGGGACCAACACGCCGTCGCTGCGATCGATGTAGCCGCTGGCCGTCTTGCTGGTGATCGTGTCGAGCGCCTTGAAGGCCTTTTCCCAGGCCTGGTGCTTGACCAGCCGCTGGAATTCCTCCAGGGCATCTTTGACCTCGGCCGACTGAGTAGGCAGACTGAAGGAGGTGGTGGGTTTGGTGCGCGTCGAAGCCGTCGAGGTTTCCGCGATCAGCGTACCGGTACTAAAAACGACGTCGACCGCACGTGCCGGCACACTGAGACAAATCGAGAGCCAGGCCGCCAGCAGTGGCACCTTAACTGGATTTCCGCGTAGCCTCCCGCGAGCGTGAGCATGGCACCCGTTTTCCTGGCGAGCCGGTGATGTGCTACTCATGGAACAGCACCCTCCTCGGCTTGATCTGTTGAGTGCGAGAGCCAGCACAGAAACCTCCACCCCGCGCACGTTAGCTGAGCTATCGCGCGCCCAGTTTTTGTTCCGTTAGGCCGATTAGAACCCGCGGCGTGGTAAAAAGCAAAAGAAAACTGACCCCCACCCGAGAAATGTTGGCTTTCCGAAAGTCTGGTGGTACAATCCGTCGTGGCGGCGCCTCGGGAAACCCCCGTCATTTCTCAGGAGCAGGGGAATGCAATTTCAGCGGTTTTGGCTGTTCCTTGCGCCCTGGAGCCGTAGGCTTTTGACCGCGCTTATGAGCGCCGTTTGCCTATGCGCACCCGCGGTGCGAGGCCAAACGCCCCAATGTTCTCCTCCAGCGGCGGCTGAGGACGCGATTCTCGACTTCGCACAACTGACGGCCCACATCGATGGAGCCCTGGCTAGCGCTTGGGCACAAGCGAACGTGCAGCCGGCAGCGCCCGCCGCCGACGCCGAATTCCTGCGCCGCGTCTATTTGGACCTGGCCGGCAAGATTCCCTCGGTGACCGCCCTTCAGGAATTTCTGGCAAACTCCGAGGCGGACAAACGAGCCCGCGCAGTCGACGATCTGTTGCGCAAGGGCGCCCACGCCCAGCACTTTGCCAATACCTGGCGCGGACTGATGCTGGCCGGAGCCGCCGACAGCTTCGAGACGAGCAGCTTGATTCCGCAATTCGAGACCTGGTTGCGCCTACGGTTCGCGGTCAACACGCCCTACGACCGCATGGTCACGGAACTGCTGAACTCACCCACCGAACCGCCCGCGCCGATGGCGCGCGGCCGGGCGGTGCCGAGCCCGTCGGCTTTCTTCCAGGCCAACGAGCAAAAGCCCGAGCAACTGGCGGCCAGCACGACCCGCATCTTCTTAAGCGTGCAAGTGCAATGCGCCCAATGCCACGATCATCCGTTCTCGCACTGGACGCGGCGCGAGTTTTGGTCGATGGCGGCGTTCTTCGACCGGCCCGCCATGATGGCCGTCGGAGTCGAGGCATCGCAGCCCGCCAAGGGTGGAAGTTCCAATGCAATCGTTATTCCCGGCACGCAGATTGTCGTAGAGCCGACGTTTCTCGACGGCTCGCGGCCCGATTGGGCCGGCGGCAGCGCCAAACGAGACTTACTGGCGCGATGGATCACCCAGACCGATAATCCTTTCTTTGCCCGCTCTGCGGTCAATCGGCTCTGGGAACATTTCCTGGGCCGCGGCTTCGTACACCCGGTGGACGATCTGGACAAAGCGAATCCCCCTTCGCATCCCGAACTATTGGACGAAATGGCGCGGCAATTTGCCCTGCATCACTTCGACCTGAACTATCTGATCCGCGCGATTACCGCAACGCGGGCTTATCAGCTCTCGAGCCGCGCCGCCTCGGCCGGGGAAGGCGATTTGACGCAATTCGCCCACATGCCGTTGCGGCGCATGACCGCAGACCAACTGTTCGCCAGCATTGTCCAGGCGACCGGTTTCCGCGAGGGCCCGCGTCCGACGCAGCGCGGCGCATTGCCGGATCTGACCAGCGCGGCGGCCGAATTTCGGCAGCGATTCGCCGACCAGAGCGTGCCTCGCACCGAAGCCGAGACTTCGATCTTGCAGGCCCTGGCGCTGATGAACGGCAAACTGGTCAGCGACGCCACCGATCTGGAGAAGAGTGACACTTTGGCGGCCGTGGCCGAAGCGCCGTTTTTGTCGAACCACCAACGGGTCGAAGCGCTGTTCATGACGGCACTTTCGCGCAAGCCAGCGCCGGAAGAACTGACCCAATTGGTCGAGCACGTCGAACGCGGCGGCGTCGACCGTAATCCGAAAAAGGCATTGGCCGACGTGTTCTGGGCACTGCTCAACAGTGCCGAGTTTGCTCTCAACCATTAACAGCGAATGTAGTGTCTCAATCGCATGAGAGATTATCCCGTTTAGAATTCATGCACGAGGGTGGCGAGCAACAACTTGGTGTCGGGGTGCCGCAGGCACGCGAGGGGACCGAAAATGATTCAAGAACCTCTTGTCGCTTCGCGACCCAGACAGCCGTGCTGTCTCGGCCACCCGGGATTGTATTCTTTCAGACCGAGCAGGCATTCCCGAGACGAGGTGAACCCATGAGCCGAACTTCCCCTTGGTCGTCCGCTGAATTGTCGCGGCGTGACCTGATGCGTTTGTCGTGGGCCGGCCTGGTAGGCGCCTCGACATTTCCCTGGCTCGAGGCCATGGCCAGCCAGACGGTGTTCCCCTCCGACCGCAAGCGCGCTTGCATCTTGCTGTGGATGAATGGCGGTCCCAGCCAGATGGACACCTTCGACCTGAAACCGGGCCACGCCAACGGCGGAACCTTCAAGGAAATCAATACTTCGGTTAGCGGCGTTCGCATTTCGGAGCATTTTCCCAGAATTGCCAAGATGGCGGAGCATCTGGCGATCATCCGTTCGATGAGCACCAAGGAAGGAGACCACGGACGCGCCACGTATTTGCTGCGCAATGGCTATTTGCCCCAGCCGCCGGTTCGCTATCCGACGCTCGGTTCGCTGGTGGCCAAAGAGCTGGGCAACCCGGCCGCCGAGCTGCCCAACTTTGTCAGCATCTCGCCGTTTCGGGCCTTCAGCGCGGCGGCGTTCAGCCCCGGCTTCCTGGGATCGCAATTCGCGCCATTGTTCGTCGGCGAAGCCCGCGGACGGAATCAAAATGAAGACGAATACGACCTGACGGTCGCCGACCTCAACGCGCCCAAGCAAGTGAGCGAAGCCACGGTCAACGCCCGCTTGGGCATTTTGAATTCACTCAACGACCGCTTTGTGGGCACTCATTCGGGCGCTCCGGCCGTGGGCTATACGACGGCCTACGATCGAGCCGTGATGCTGATGCGCAGCAAAGCGGCGAAAGCCTTCGATCTGGACGAAGAATCGGCCGAAGTCCGCGAGAGCTATGGCAAGAATCGTTTTGGGCAAGGCTGTCTGCTCGCCCGGCGGCTGGTCGAGCGCGGCGTGCCATTTGTCGAAGTGACGCTCGGCGGGCTGGATGGAAAAACGTGGGACACGCATCAGGATAATTTCGATGTCGTGCGCGAGCTCTCGAACATTCTCGATCCGGCCTGGGCGAGCCTGATGAGCGATTTGAAATCGCGCGGCCTGCTGGAGTCGACCACGATCGTTTGGATGGGCGAATTCGGCCGCACGCCCAAGATCAATGACAACAAGGGACGCGATCATTATCCCAACGCCTGGTCGACCGTCCTGGCCGGCGGTGGCATTCGCGGCGGCCAGGTCATCGGACGCACCAGCCCGGACGGCACCACGGTCGAGGAGCATCCGGTTTCCGTGCCCGATCTGCTGGCCACGGTCGTCCGCGCGTTGGGTATCGATCCGATGAAGCAAAACGTTTCGAACGTGGGCCGGCCGATTCGCGTGGTCGATCCGGCGGCCAAGCCCATCGCGGAGATCCTTGGATGAAGGCGGCCTTTGGGCTGGTGCTACTAGTCATCGGCCCGGTGTTCCACTGCTCGGCGGCTCGTCTCGCGCGCGCCAGCGACCCCGCGGAGATCGTCAAGCCCAGCTCGCTGCCGCCAACGGACGTTCAGGACATCGTGTTCCTCGGTCCGATGCGGCCCCTGCTCGTGCGGCTGCGGATCACAGTCGACGGCAAGCCGTTTCGCGAGGTTTGGCGGCAGCGATTCGACGAGTTGTTCGCCCAAGAGGATCGTGACCGCCAGGGACGCATCAGCCTGACCCAGGCGGAGCGAATCGTGGCCGACATGCACGGCGACATGCGGCACGATCTGCCGAAATCGGGGACCAAAGATTCTGCTTTGACCGCCGGTGCGGACGGCAAGGTCGATCGCCAGGCGCTCTTGGCCTACGCCGAAAAAACCGTGCCGCCATTTTCGGTTCGCCGCCGAGCGTTGATTACGCAGGGTTCGTCTCTGGCGCTGTTTCCGCTCCTGGACACCGATCACGACCAGCAGCTTTCGGCCAACGAGCTGAACGACGCGGAACGGCAGTTGCGACAACGTGATTTCGACGACGACCTGGTGATCACGCCGAGGGAATTGATTCTGGATCCGAATGCGATTGCGGCCGCCGCCGATCCCAATGGCGCCGAACGCGCCGTCAGCCAGGACGATATTCCCGTCCTGCTCGTGACTTCGTTCACCACGCCCGCCGATATCGCCGACGGGCTCTTGAAGCGCTATGACCACAATCATGACGGCCGGCTGACCAGCAGCGCGCCGGGCATCGAGATCAGCTTGCCGCTGGCGGTGATGGGCCAGCTCGACGGCAACGGAGACGGGACACTGGAACGCGAGGAGCTTTTGAAATTCGCCGATCGAAGGGCGGATTTGGAATTGCCCTTCGCGCTTGGCCAGGCGCGGGCCGCCGCAAGCCGCAATCGGCAACGCCTTTCCTCCACCGCCGAATTCCGCGTGCGCAAAACGCTTCTGGACGGTTACGAGGTGAAAGGCGGGGAAGTCGAAATCAATTTCGAGCGCGATAACCACGATCCGCGGCAAACCGACGCCGGCAATTTCCGCACGGCGGACCGCGACAACAACGGCTACATCGATCTCAACGAGGCGCAGCAGAACAACATCACCGCCGCCGCGTTCGCCGCAATGGATGTCGACGGCGACGGCAAGGTGGTCAAAGGCGAATTCACCCCCTACGTCGATCGCCAGAACGCGGCCGCGGCTGTCCGCCTGCTGTTGGAAGTCAGGGACTTTGGACAGGACTTGTTCACGATGCTCGATTCCGATTCCGACGGCGTGCTTTCGGCGCGTGAACTGCGCAGCGCGAAAGATATTCTGGCCGTCTATGACAAGAACGCCGACGGCACGCTCAATGGAGACGAGATCCCGCAGCGCATCCATTTCAAGCTCGTGCGCGGCGTGGGCCGAGTCGAGACCGACGCCAGCGTGATGCCGAACCGGGCGGTGCGTTCCACGGCCAAGGCCAACGCCAGCGGTCCCCTCTGGTTTCGCAAAATGGATCGCAACAACGACGGCGACCTGAGCCCGCAGGAATTCGTCGGCCCGTTGGAAGCTTTTCAAAAGCTCGACGCGAATCGCGATGGATTGATCGACAAGGACGAGGCCGAAGCGGCCAGCAAGTAGTCGTCCGGCCGCTTGACCACCGCACGCGCCAGGGGCGATATTGGCCTCATGCGGTCGATCGACGAGCAATCAGCCGAAGCCTATCTGCGCGAGACCGGACGCATTGGGCCGCGCGAAACGGTGCACGTGCGGGAACTCTCCGGCGGCGTGTCGAACATGGTCCTTTTGGTCGACCGGCCCGAGCATCCCGGAGCGGAATTTGTACTCAAACAAGCCCGAGCGCAGTTGCGCACCAGGCACGCCTGGTGGGCGAGCGTGGAACGGGTTTGGCGCGAAGCCGAAGTGCTGGCGATCTGCACGCGTTTGCTCAAATCGGCTACCGAGCGGTCGGAATGTCCTGCCGATGCTCCCCTCGCCCAAACGCCGCAAATCTTGTTCGAAGATCGCGAGAATCACCTGTTCGCGATGTCGGCGGCGCCGCGCCCCAACACGGTCTGGAAACAAGATCTCCTGGCAGGCCGGCTCGATCCGCGCGTCGCGGCGGCTTGCGGGCGGCTGTTGGGCACTTTGCACGCTCTGAGCTGGCTCGATCCGGTCATCGCCGAGCAAATTGGCGATTGCACGCTGTTCGATCAGCTCCGCATCGATCCCTATTATCGCACGCTGGCCGAAGCGCATCCCGAGATGCGTGGAGAATTGCAGCGATTGATCGACTCACTGGCCCAACATCCGTGTTCGCTAGTGCACGCCGATTTCAGTCCCAAGAATTTGCTCGTGTTTTCGGGCGGATTGATGATGGTCGACTTCGAAACCGGCCATTACGGTGATCCGGCTTTTGATCTGGGCTTTTTTCTCAGTCATTTGGTGCTGAAGGCCTGCCACAACATTCCGCGGCACGCCGCCTACCTGGATTTGAGCAAGGTGTTCTGTAAGATCTATTGCGACGTGCTCGGACCCAGGATTGGGATCGGGGACCTTTCGCGGTTGTGGGCTCGCGGCGCGCAGCATTTCGCCGGCTGCGCTTGGGCCCGGCTGGACGGCAAGAGTCCTGTCGATTATCTAGTCGATCCGCGCCGCCGCGATCTAGTGCGCGGCCTATGTCGTGAGATCTTCAGCTCGCGGCCGCGAACCTGGCCCGACGTAATCGCGCTGTGCGAAGACTGTTTCCGCGAGCCAACCTGACAATGTTATGAAGACGATCAACAAAGTCGTTGCTCGCGAGGTGCTCGACAGCCGGGGCAATCCGACGGTCGAAGCGGAAGTGCATACCAAGGGCGGGGCCTGGGGCCGCGCGATCGTGCCTTCCGGCGCCAGCACCGGCGCGGCGGAAGCTTGCGAGCTGCGCGACGCGGCGGCGGCACGCTACAACGGGCGGGGCGTGTTGCAGGCGGTCGCGCATGTCCGCGACACGATCGCGCCGGCCGTATTGGGGCTCGATCCCGCGGATCAACGAACGCTCGATGCGCGATTGCTCGCATTGGACGATTCGCCTCGGAAGACCAGGCTGGGCGCCAATGCGCTGTTGGCCGTTTCGTTGGCTGCCGCGCATGCGGGCGCGGCGGCCAAGAGCGTCCCGCTGTACCGCCACTTGAATGATGTTTTCGGGCAATTGGATGCTCGGGCGCCGCAACCGCGGATGCCGTTGCCGATGATCAACATGATTTCCGGCGGATTGCATGCGGGCGGCAATCTCGATTTCCAGGATTTTTTGATCATGCCCGTCGGCGCGGAAAATCTCGCGATCGGTTTGGAGTGGGCCGTCCGCATTTATCACCGGCTTGGCGACCTGTTGACGGCGGCGGGCTTTGAAGGCCGGCTGGTGGGAGGCGAAGGGGGTTACGGTCCACGTTTGCAGAGCAATGGCCAGGCCGCCGAATTCGTGGTCCGCGCGATCGAGGCCGCCGGCCTCGATCCCGGGCGCGACGTGACGATGGCGGTGGACGTGGCCAGCACGCATTTTTTCGATGGTGCACATTACCGGCTCTCTGCAACCGGCCAACAGCGGCTCACGAGCGATGAGATGATCGATCATCTCGAAGCGCTCGTCGAGCGGTTTCCGATCACGAGCATCGAAGACGGCCTGGCCGAAGACGACTGGAGCGGCTGGCAGCAATTGACCACGCGGTTAGGCAAAGAGGTCCGCCTGGTGGGCGATGACCTGTTCGCCACCAACGCGGCGCGGCTCGAGCGTGGCATCCAACTCGGCGCCGGCAATAGCGTGCTCATCAAGGTCAACCAGATCGGCACGTTGACCGAAACGCTCGAAACGATCTCACTTGCGCGAAGACATGGCTACAGTTATGTTGTTTCCGCCCGCAGCGGCGAAACGGAAGATACGACCATCGCCGACCTGGCGGTGGCCGCGGCGGCCGATCTGATCAAGATCGGCTCAATCGTGCGCAGCGAACGGCTGGCCAAGTACAACCAATTGTTACGGATCGCCGAGGAGCTTGATTAGACCCGAACTTTCACGTCGATCTTTTCCACGCCGTTCCAGGTATAGCCCGACGGATTCCAGTGGATCGCGCCGTCCAGCGGCTGGCTGCGGCCCAGCGCGTCGATGGCCCGCGCCCAGATCTGCTTTGTCATTGGCGACACTCTGACCCGCGCCGTCCAGCGATACCAGGCGTAAGGACTATCGGGCACTTCCAATTGCGCCCGCCGCCAGGTGCGGCCCTGATCGATCGAAACCAGCACGGTTTCGATCCGCGCTTCGCCGTCGTTGAAAGCGGCACCGGTCACGGGAACTTCGCCGGCGGGAAGCGCCGCTCCGGACGCTGGCGAGAGCACGACGCATTTGATTTTCATCGGCCAGTTGGGCTCGCTGTTTTCATACGTGGCCGTGAACGCCTCGCCCGGCTTGATCGGCACGCGCGGCGTGCGGTAATGTGGAATCTGGCTGCTGTGATCGCTTTCCTTGCTGTCGAATCGCAACCGAGTGACCCATTTCACGTGCATCGTGCCGTAGTACCCGGGAGTGACCAGGCGCACCGGCCCGCCGTGAATCGCCGGCAGCGGTTCGCCGCCCAGTCGCAATGCGAGCAGTGATTTTTGCAACGCCTCGTCGACGGGAATGCTGTGCTCGAAATCTTGCTCGCCGGGAGCGGGCTCATCTTTGCCTTCGGCGGTGAGATACTTGGCCTCGGGCTTGATCTTGATCCCGTGCCGCTCCAGAATCGCCGAGAGCCGCACGCCGCCGAAGCGGACGTTGCCCATGCCGCCGCGTCCCCACTGCGTTCCCTTGGTGTTGGCAAACAGTGAGCGGCCGTTGCCGGAGCATTGCAACACCATTTCGCGCTCGACTTGCTCCATCCCGTTCAACGCCGCCGCGTCGATCGCTTGCGGACCATCGATCAGGCCGGCCAGTTCGATTTTCCAGCCGGCCAGAGGCAGCGGTTTCATCGTGATCGCTTCGGACGGTTCTTGGTTGTTGCGAACGAACAACAGGGGCGTCGGCGTGACGCGAGCGCCGGCCAGCAGTTCAGCAGGGGTTTCGAACACGGCCGGCTTGGGAATATGAACAATGAGCCGCGGATCCTTGCCGGCGATGAGCATTTCGGCGCCGGCCGCCGGAGCTGCCGACGACTGCCCAGAGGGTGCTAGCACCGCGCCGGCAATTGCCGCTGTCGCGCCTTGGAGGAAAACCCGACGATCGACAATTGCGTTTGCATAACCGTCGTTGGTCGGATCGATCGAGCAGTGATTCATGCTGACACCTGCGAAGCGGTAAAAAACGCCTGTCGATAGGTCCCAAAGAATTTTACATGCCGGCGCGATCGACGGGTACCCGGCCGGCGATGAGGTTTCGAAGTCGTTAGTGGCGATCTGGGACTTTTCTGCGCGTGCAAAATCACCATTCTCACGAGCGGCCAGTTATGTTAATCTCCCGGCCCTGCGAAATGCTTGCTTGGACGATGTCAGGCGGTTTCCGCGGCCGCGAAGAACTCGCGAATTCACCATAATTCACAGCGCATCGACTGGGGCCGGGGTTTTGCGAGTCGCGATTGTCCACGACTGGTTTGTGACCTATGCCGGGTCGGAGCGCGTGGTCGAACAACTGCTGGCGATGTTTCCCAGCGCCGACGTGTTTAGCTTGCTGGAATGTCTGGGAGCCGCCGATCGCGATTTTCTGGCAGGCAAAAAAGTCACCACCAGCTTTCTGCAGCGGCTTCCCTTCGTCGAGCGCAAATACGGCAATTATCTGCCGCTCATGCCGCTGGCCATCGAACAACTCGATCTTTCTCGCTACGACCTGGTGATCTCCAGCAGTCATTGCGTGGCCAAGGGCGTGCTGACCGGTCCCGACCAACTGCACATCAGCTACGTGCATACGCCAATGCGTTATGCCTGGGATGTTCAACACGAATATCTGGCTGGCGCTGGGCTGGATCGAGGCATCAAGGGCTGGCTCACCCGATGGATGTTGCACAAGCTGCGATTGTGGGATGTGCGAACCGCGCATGGAGTGGATTCGTTCGTGGCCAACTCGCAGTTCATTGCCCGCCGCATTTGGAAGGCTTATCGCCGCCAATCGCGGGTGATTTATCCACCGGTCGACGTCGAGGCCTTCCCGCTGTGCGAAGACCGCGAAGATTTCTACGTCACCGCCTCGCGGCTGGTACCGTACAAAAGAGTCGATGTGCTGGTGGAAGCATTCGGGCAATTGCCGGATAAGCAACTGGTCGTGATCGGCGATGGGCCGGAACTGAAAAAACTGCGGGCCCAAGCCGGGCCCAATGTCACTCTGCTCGGGTATCAAAGCGATGCGGTGTTGCGCGACTACATTCAGCGAGCCCGGGCGTTTCTGTTCGCATCGCGCGAGGATTTTGGCATCGTCCCGGTCGAAGCACAAGCCACCGGCGCGCCGGTGATCGCGTTCGGCGAAGGGGGCGCGCTGGAAACAATTCGCGGGCTCGACTCGCCACGGCCGACGGGCGTTTTCTTCGCCGAGCAAACCCCGGCGGCGGTCGTCGAGGCCGTCGAAACCTTCGAGCGCGAAGGCGCATGCATCAAATCGACCGATTGCCGCGAGAACGCAACACGCTTCAGCGTGGAACGATTTCACCGCGAGTTTTTTGAGCACGCGATGGACCAGTGGGATCGGTTTCGCAGTCTGGAATTCAGGCGGCAGCCGCGGCAGGCAGGTTCTCCGGAATCGCCCGCAGACGTCAGACCCCACTGGCCGCTGCGCGCCGCATAACGCGGTCAGACAACTCGTTCCAACAACCTGGTCTTGGAAAGCCTGACCGGGCTGAACGCGTTGGCCACCGCGAGTTCCTGCTTCAAGCGATGCAACAGGTCCGACCACTGGCGGGCGCAGCGATCGGGGCGATACGATTTCAGGCGTTCGCGGCCGCGAGCTATCAATTCGCCCCGCAAAGCGAGCGACTCGTCCGAGGCCACGAGCCGTTCGAGGGCCGCCGCGATCGATGTCACGTCATAGGGATTACAGTACAGCGCGGCCTCGCCCATCACCCAGCGATGCGCGGGGATGTCGGAAGCGATCACCGGGGCATCGCACAACATCGCCTCCAGCGGCGGCATTCCGAAGCCCTCGCTATGCGACGGAAACACGAAAGCCTCAGCGTGCGTGTACAGCACACGCAGCTCCTCGGCCGAAACCTTTTCCAGATGGACGAGCTCGCCGCGGCCGATCGGCTGCCGCATGGACGCCAGGATCGTCTCGTGATTCCAGCCCGGGCTGCCCACGATCAATAGCTTCAGATCCGAAATTCTTTGTTTGATCGAGGGGCGAAGCCTCAGCGCGTTGAACGCCTGGATCAGATTCACGAAGTTCTTGCGCGGTTCCAGCGTCGAAACACACATGAGGTATCGGAAACTCTCCTCCAGCGGCTTTGCCGAGGGTACGCCGGCGGCCCCCGAGCAGCGAGTTTTAATAATCGAACGGATCAGGTTCGGATCGGGATCGGGCCGATACGCGTCGGAGATCGTGCAGGGAATCGTCGCGCTCCGCGCGGACAGTTCGGGGTGGACGCGGGTCAAGTCGTCGCGGGTCGGCTCGGAGCTACAGACGAACAACGCACCCTCAGGGCTCTGCCGTATTGCCTTGTGATGCCACTGGATGACCAGGGGATTCGACATGGTGTCCGGCTGCAGCATGGGAATCATGTCGTGGTAACGCACGATCTGGCGAGTTTCGGGGCTAATGCGAAACGGCCGCGGTCCCTCCACGATCAAAAAATCGTACCCGCGGGTATCGAGCGTGAACGGCCGCCGGTTCGTTAGCGCACGCGCGTAAATCATCCCGTCGGAAAGGTTTGACAAGAGGAACTTGCCGTTCTGCACGAGAGAACTGTCTTCCGGCGACAGCGTGGGGTTGAACAGCAAACGCCAAACGACGTTCCATAGCATCTCCGCGTCCAGCCGATCCAATTGCACGCGCCGAGTGCAAATCGTCGCTGCCATCCGGTGCAGCTTCTGAACCATTCGGAACGGTTGGAAAGCCGGCCAGGCGCTGGCCTCCTCGCCAAGTGCCCACAGAAAGACGGCCTGGTTAGTCAAGCGGCATCCTCGCGACGCATCCGGTGGAAGAAACTTGTGCACCGGCGCAAACTTGCGTGGATGATAAACGAGTCCGGTCACTTCGATATCCGGGCACGAGGCCAAGGTCTTGTAGAGCAGCCGCACGTCTTGCGCGATTCCGCAATACCCTCGAGCTGCCATTGAAAGGTCCAACAACACACGCAGCTTTGGCTGTGCCATTTTTGTCTTCGTTTCACTAGGGAGGGCGGCGGTCGGTGACAGAGTGGCAGCCACGCCAGATGGCGGAAAACGCGTTCTCGGATCGCCCAGGGTTCGCGAAAACCCGGGTCGATTCCCGGCAAGAGGAAACTAACAGACGCGCCGAATTTGTTGAATGCCAAATCCGACCGCACGAGCACGATCCATGGATGCCGCGTGAGCGGCCCAACCGCGAGGCACGACGCGCTGCTAGCAGGAGGCGTGTTGCCAGCCTTGTTGATTCCGTGCGAAGTCAGCGCTGGTTTTGGGTGGGCCGCGCGGCACCAAAATTCTTCTCTCGAGCGCCCGGTATTTTTGCACGGGAAATTCATCTTGATCGAGGCATACGTCCCAGATAGACTCCGGCCCCGCGGCTAATTTGCTGCTTGGAGAAATAACCCGCCGGTGCATCGCTGCGCGAGATCGATCCCCCTGGACGGACCCACGCGCGGTTGCTTCGCCGAACCATCGTGCTGTTGGTAGGGAGGCCACGACTTGGTTGCTTATTTGGCCCGCATTTGGCGGCTGCGATACTTCTGGACATCGCTGGTGCGCAACGACCTTCGTAACCGTTACCGGCGGTCGGTGTTGGGCATCGGCTGGTCGCTTTTGCATCCGATATTGATGACTGCGGTGCTCTGCGCGGTCTTTTGCCCGTTGTTTCATTCCGACTATCGCCAATTCGCGCCGTTTCTATTGGCAGGGCTGGCCTTCTGGAACTTTCTGGTCAGCACGGCCTCCCAGGGTTGTCATTGTTTTTTTCAAGGCGAGTCGTATATCCGGCAGCAGGCGGCTCCGCTGGCGATCTACCCCTTGCGCACCGTGTTGGGCACCGCGATTCATGGCCTGGCGGCCCTGGCCGTGGTGCTGACCTTTACCTGGTGCATTCACGGGTTCGGCAACGTCCCGGCACTGGTCAGCCTGATCCCGACGCTTGGCTTGATGTTTTTGCTCGGCTGGGCGGTGGCGATGTGCTGCGGATTGACGAACGTGATTTTTCAGGACACGCAGCACCTGATCGAAGTGCTGTTTCAAATTCTCTTTTATCTCACTCCGATCATGTACCCGGCCAAGTTGCTGGCTGAGCGGCGGACGGCATGGCTCCTGTTGTACAATCCTTTGGCGGCGTTTCTCGATTTGGTACGCGTGCCGATCCTGGACGGCCAGCTTCCACCGTGGAGCGCGTACGGCACGGCCCTGGCCGTCGTCGCGGTGTTGCTTTCCGTGGCGACTTTCGCTCTGACCCGCCTCGAACGACGATTGATTTTCCATCTCTAGAACTTGGCACCCGCAGTCGCGAATTTCGACCGTGGAACGGAGTATTGCAGGCATGGCCCTGATCGAACTCAATCACGTCGGCCTGACCTTTCGGGTGCGCACCCATGGCCGGATCACCTTCAAGGAGTACTTGATCAAGGGGATGTTTCGTCGGCGGGCCTCGTCGATAATGGAGGTGCGGGCACTGGAGGACATTAATCTGCGGATGGGAGAGGGCGAGCGCGTCGGCATCATTGGCCATAACGGAGCTGGCAAGAGCACCTTGTTGCGCGTGCTGGCGGGAGTGTATCAACCCACCGCGGGACGACGCGTCGTGGTGGGCAAGATCGCCTCGCTGTTCGAGATCACCTTGGGTTTCGAGCTGGACGCAAACGGTTGGGAGAATATCGCGTTTCGCAGCTATTTTCAGGGCGAGACGCCGCGCACCTTGCGCGACAAGGTGGCCCAAATCGCCGAATTCAGCGAGCTGGGCGACTTCTTGAACATGCCCTTGCGCTACTATTCCAGCGGCATGATGGTCCGCCTGGCATTTTCGATCGCCACCACGATCGAACCAGAGATCCTCATCGTCGACGAAGTGCTCAGCGCGGGCGACCTGGCATTTCAGGGCAAGGCTCGAGCTCGCATCGAAGGGCTCTTGGACCATGCGCGGCTGGTCGTGATGGTGAGCCACGATTTGAATGCCATTTCAACCCTCTGCGATCGCGCGATCTGGCTCGACCATGGCCGAATCCGTGAGGCCGGTCCCGCGGCGCAGATCGTCGCGGCCTACGAGCAACGAGCGCAGGCCGCACAGCAGCAAGCAGCCTGAGTGAACTACCGCAACGGAACCATGTTGTTTGCAAGCGACAAAGACCTCGCGCATCGTCAGACGCACAGCCATCCGGCAGTCCGACAACTCGTCGAAAACCCGCCTTGACATCATCGTCCGAACGCTGGTATCTTCCCGCGCCGACCAAGACACCCCGAGCGGGCAGCCCCAAAACCAAGCGGGGCCGGTTTCGCTGCTCTCTCGAATTGGAATGGAAAGGAAGGTCATGCCGAAGACCGCGCTCATCACGGGGATTTCAGGTCAGGATGGTTCCTACCTGGCCGAATTTCTTTTGTCCAAGGGGTATGAAGTCCACGGCATGAAGCGGCGCACGAGCACCAAATACTCCGCCTGCATCGAGCACCTCAAGGACCAGATTACGCTCCACGACGGCGACTTGCTCGACTCGAGCTCTTTGATCCGGGTGTTCGAGCAAACCAGGCCCGACGAGGTCTACAACCTCGCCGCCCAAAGCTTCGTTCCGCTAAGTTGGGAGCAACCGATATTCACCACCGAGGCGACCGGCGTGGGCGTAGCGCGGATGCTCGATGCGGCGCTGCACGTCGACCGAAACATCCGCTTCTACCAGGCCAGCTCCAGCGAGATGTTCGGAAAAGTGCGAGAAACCCCGCAGCGCGAAACAACGCCGTTTCATCCCCGCAGCCCCTACGGAGCGGCGAAGGCCTACGGGCATCACATCACGGTGAACTACCGTGAGAGTTACGACATGTTCGCCTGCTCGGGCATCCTCTTCAACCACGAATCGCCTCGACGCGGCCTGGAGTTTGTCACACGCAAGATCTCCAACGGTGTCGCACGCATCCACGCTGGCCTGGACACGGAACTGTGCCTGGGGAATCTGGATGCGAAACGGGACTGGGGACACGCGCGCGACTACGTTCGGGCGATGTGGATGATGCTGCAGCAAGACAAGCCGGACGACTACGTGGTGGGAACCGGCGAAATGCACAGCGTGCGAGAGTTCGTCGAAATCGCCTTCGATCAGGTGGGCCTGGATTGGCAAAAATATGTGGTCGTGGACCCCAAGTTCTACCGTCCAGCCGAGGTCGACCAGTTGCTCTCGGACCCGACCAAGGCGCGAGAAAAGCTTGGCTGGGAGCCACGAGTGACCTTCGAGGAACTCGTGCGCGAGATGGTCGACAAGGATCGGGCGATCCTATCGAGCAAGAAGCCCGTCGGCTTGAAACTAAAAACTGCCTAAAGAGCGCAACGGTCAGCCGATCCGCGGCCGTGCGTGGCGGATGCGGCGAGCGTCAGCGGCGCAACACACGAATCTGGAGCGAGAAACATGCCGGGGGCCACGTTTCTTCGAGCGAGCCAACAAGGATCCGCGCCGGCCATCAACCCGCCACGGACGAAGCCGAGCCGCCCGCGTCGCATCCTGATGGACTGCACTCACACCTTCCGCCATGACTGCGGCACGGGCGTACAACGGGTTGTCCGCAACCTCGTCAATTGGTCCGCAAGCGCGGGCCGCCAGATGCAGGTCGAATGTCAAGGCGTCGCGTATGACGCGACTCGTGGGTTTCAAGCCGTCGACGCTCTGGGGGCGGCGTCCCACGCCACGCCGCCTGCCAACGGCACGCAAGCCGGCACCGCGGGACCCGTTCGACCAGCATCAGGGAGTCCAATCCCCATGCTCAAAGGCGCCGTCAAGCGGACATTGTCCGCGACCGGCCTTCTCGATCCGGCTCGCCGCGTCAATCGGGCAATGCGTCCTACTCTGGCCTCGGTGCAGCATGCCGTTGCGCGACAATGGTATTCCTTGTCAGGCGTCCGTCCCGGGGCCGGCGATGTCCTGCTGCTGACCGACACGATTTGGAACACGCCCGAAGTTTGGGATGGAATACGTCTGGCGGTATCTCGCGGCGCCGTCCTCGGCGCTGTCGTCTACGATCTGATCCCGCTACATTTCGCCGAACTGTATGGACCTTACTTTCCCAAGGTTTTCGAAGAGTGGTTTGACAACGTCACCGAGCTGGCTGATTTCGTGGTCTGCATTTCACAATCCGTATGGGAAGACGTCCAAGGCTATCTGGCCATGCATGACGCCATTGCCCATCGACGTGCTCCTTTGGCCGGCGGATGGTTTCGCCTGGGCGAAGGGCTCGACACGCGCGCCGCGGGCGGTGATGTTCGCCCGGAGCTGGCTCGCCTGTTCGGGAAAAACCATCTCGACAATCCCTACCTGGTCGTCGGGTCGTTCGACCCGCGAAAGGACCAGGCGACGGTCATCGAAGCATTCGACCGACTTTGGGCGGGCGGCTCGCCGGCGCGCTTGGTAACCATCGGCAGGGGCTGCCCGGGCCAGCCGACGCCCTTGGAGCAGTTGGTCATGCGGCACTCCCAACACGGCGGAAAACTGTTTTGCTTCCATGACGTGGAAGATGCCGAACTGGATTTTTGCTACCGCAATTCAGCGGCCCTGATCACGGCCTCCTACGCCGAAGGATTCAATCTTCCGATTGTGGAGTCCTTAAGCCGAGGGCGCCCGGTGCTGGCCTCCGATATCCCGGTCCACCGCGAAGTGGCCGGCGCGCATGCGGCGTACTTTCGTCCGCGCGCGGCCGACGCGCTAGCCGATCTGGTGCTGCGCTATCACAGAGGCGAACTGCGACAGTCGCTGGGGCGCCTCGACAGCTTTCGTTGGCCGAACTGGCTCGAGAGCAGTCGCGAACTGATCGAGCGCATTGTCGAATTCTATCCCCACGCGCGTGTTGCTAAAGTCTAAGGCCGCCCGATTCTCACCAACTTTGCGTCCGCTTGAATTTTCCTCGCTTTGCATACCAGACAATTTCGCATTCCCGCAGAACCCATGGAAGAACAAGCATGCACCTGATCTACCGACAAACCTGCCGCGTCTGTGGCTCGGCGGCGTTGACAAAAGTCATCGATCTGGGCGAGCAATACCTGCAGGGATCCTTCATTGGAGCCGACGGCAAGATGCCGCCCTTGCGCAAGATCGATACCGCCCTGGTGCGTTGCGATCCAATGCGTGATGAGCGGGCCTGCGGGCTGTTGCAAATGACCGTATCCGTGCCGCCGGCCATACTGTACACCGACTACTGGTATCGATCCGGGACCAACCGAACGATGACCGAGCATCTGGGCGGCATCGTGAGCGAACTGGTCGAGATGGTCGGCAAGCCGACGGCCCGCGTGCTGGATATCGGTTGCAACGACGGCACGATGTTGCGGCACTATCCGGCGACCTACGTGCGGTACGGCATCGATCCGTCGGACGCGGCGAAGTCGGCTTCCAGCGACGTGCAAGTAGTCAACGATCTGTTTCCATCGGAGCAACTGACCAGCCTGACGCGGGGCAAGGCGTTCGAGGTGATCACCTCAATTGCCATGTTCTATGATCTCGAGGATCCGACGGCGTTCGCCCGGTCCGTCAAACAGCATCTTGCCCAGGACGGCGTGTGGTGTTTCGAGATGTCCTACATGCCCGCCATGCTGCGGTGCAACTCTTATGACACCATCTGCCACGAGCACCTCGAGTACTATAGCCTGGCCGTGCTCGAATATATCCTGCGTCAGGCGTCGATGAAGGTGGTCCGCGTGTCGCTCAACGACTGCAACGGCGCCAGCATACGCGTGCACGCCACGCACTCCGACAACTTCATCTTCGACGGCGATGCGCGAGCCCAAGCAGCCATTCGAGAATTGCGGCAACAAGAGTTCGACCTGCAACTCGACACGGATGAGCCCTATCGTAACTTTCAAGATGCCATTGAGAGGCACAAGACCGAATTATCGTCGCTGCTGCGCCGGCTGAAAAATGCGGGCAAGAAAGTGCACATCTACGGCGCCTCGACGAAAGGCAATACGATTTTGCAGACGTGCGGCATTAACAACACCCTGGTGGAGTGCGCGGCGGAGCGCAATCCCAAGAAGTTCGGAGGCCGCACGCTCGGCACCAACATTCCGATCGTGAGCGAGGAAGAATCGCGCAGCCGCCAGCCGGACTATTACCTGGTTCTGCCCTGGCATTTCAAGGAAGAGTTTCTCGATCGAGAACGCGCCATGCTCGACGCCGGCGTGGGATTTATTTTTCCCTTGCCGCAGATCGAGATCGTGACGCGCCCGCAAGCCGCCAAGCGCGCGGCATAAGCCACCCGCACGTTGGCAGCACCGCAAACGAAGTTGACGACGAACCTCACCAAACTTGGATCGCGAGGGGAACACTGCCGCACGATGCCAGGTTGATTCGAACGCCATGACCAACGACAAACGGAACCGCGTCTTTTGGCTCGGCATGCACGTCGTTCTGACGAAGACGGAGCTACCTCGTCTGCGTGCGCTAGGCTATGAAGTTTTCAATCCGCCCTATCTGACAGACATCTACGACCAGTCCGCCGTGACCGAGTGGGATCGAAGCCAGCCCACGACGCTGCCAGCGGAAGTGTTCGAGGAACTATCGCAGTATAGCTTCTTCTACAATCGGATTTCGCCGCGCATCGCGGAACTGCTCAACGAATACTTCGGCACCGTCATCGTCACGATTTCGCCCACCTGGCTCCAGTCGATGCTCGAGGCGTACCAGGGCCGAATCATCTATCGCGTGTATGGCCAGGTGGGTACGCTGTCCGACACCTTGTGGAGCATGCGTCTGTTTCGTCCGATCCAGGAACGTGAAAACTTCTATTTTGTCCCACACGCCGAAGAGGCCATCCGCGACGAGCACGCCTGGCTGAAGGCTCGCATGACGGTCGTCCCCTACACGATTCCTCTCGACGTGTTCGAACACGCGGGCACCTGGTCCGCGGACGAGCCTCACGCGGCGGAGATTATGGCCTGCTGTCCGAATATCGATAATCCGCACTACGCGCACCATTACCATTATTTGAACACGCACTTTCCCGAGCCGTACCTCAAGCTCTACGGCGTTCAACCACGCCGGTTTGTCGACCCTCGCGTGGCCGGCACGCTTCCCCGCGAGGAGCAACTACGTCGGTATCGACGTGCTTCGGGATTTTGGTACCACTACGATATTCCGAACTGTTGCTATCTGCCGCCCATTGAGATGATGGCGGTGGGTGGGCCGGTTGTCTACATGCGGGGTTCACTGCTGGCCCGTAGCTTTCAATCGCCTGGACCGGGGGAGGTTTCGAGCGTTGAGGATGCCAAGCGGAAGATTCAACTTCTGCTGGCCGAAGATCGCGGGTTTCTGAACGAATTGGGCGTTGCCCAGCGGCAGATCGTTCGCCGCTATCATCCCGATTACGTCCATCCGATTTTCGATCGAACGTTTCGTCAACTGATCCAGCGGTCCGATGTACCGCGCCAAGAGCCAGCCATTCTGCATGTCGGAGGATCACCAAGTCCGCGACAGCGAGTCTATGTCTTCTTCCATACTCCCGGACAGCACGTCACGTTTCAAGACGGGGTCTACAAGGCGTCCGACGAGATTGCTCGGACGGTGGGGAAGGCCGTTTGCACGCTGCTCGAAGACACCAATCACGAAGTCGTCGTCACCTGTTTTGCGGACCAGTTGCAGTGTGCCTTCGGATACCTTGGCGCTGACAAGTTTCCCGGGCGACTACGGTTCCTCGTGCTCGATCCCAAGCGACTCGCTCCGGACGGCCTCGAAGCGTTGAAAGCCGTCGTGCGCGACGTCCGGTCGCAGTTGCTCGATGGTCAGAAACAAATGGTCCAACACGTCGCCAACTCGACGCAAGCCGCGGCGTCCCTTGCACGCACCACAAGCATGCGATTGTTCATAGCGCGCGGCTTATGGCGGGCCGGGATCGGGTCGCTGGCACTTGTCGCGAAAAGTCGCGTCTTGCTCGGCATGTTGCTGATCACGGCTCGGGCCGCGATTCGATCGATCCGGGTGGCGCGCCGCGCGCGGGCATGGCTCGGCGCGCAAAAGTCGCGAGCGCGGGCATGGCTGGGGCGTCGCTGGCGAGCGATCCACTCACAAGATCCATGGATGAGCCGTTGCGACTGCGTCAACCGCGTGAACGCTGAGTGCGGCGATATTGTGGTGATTGTGCCGCACGGCTGCCTTTTTCCCGAGGCCCTGCTCGTCAGTAAACCGATAGTCATCTGCTTGCCTGACGAGACGCCTTCGGTTGCCGCGGCGCGATGCGATGGTCTGCGCGGGAGGCTCCACGGCATCATCAGCCGGTGCCTGGCCGAGAAGGCGGCGACGATCGTTGCCAGTTCCGAGATTTCACGATTTCACCTGTTTGCCGCGAGGCTTCCCACCGACTCATGCCGGCGTCACGCCGTCCCGCCTGGCCCAACTGAAACGAAACGAGTGGCCGATCCAGATCTCGAGCCGCACGCCGACCTCGCCGTGGGTGCGGGCGACAAAAGTTAATTCGCGCCTCGGTCTGTGTCAATGTCGGTTTCCACGGTGCGAACCGCGGCATTGCGGCTGGCAAAATGATCTAGGCCACAAATTCCCGCTCTGATAAACTCCCGACCCACAAACGTCGATTCCCCGATGAGATTGTCCCGCGCGGAAGATAGAGCCAGCAATGAATACCGAGCAACTTTCCGCAGGCTCTCTGCGGACACGCCGCGACACACACACACGTGAGGCTTCTCGCACCCTGGAGCTTGCACCCGCGCGGCCGGACCGTACGGCCGTCGTGATCAGCCGCACACTCGACGTGATTTTGTCCGTCTTGCTGCTGTGCGTGTTCGCCGTGCCGATGCTGTTGATTGCCTTGTTGGTGAAGCTCACTAGCCGCGGGCCGGCCGTGTATGAGCAGCACCGCGCTGGATTGGGTGGCAAGCCATTTGTGATGTTCAAGTTTCGCACCATGCGGGTCGACGCCGAGGCAGAAACGGGGCCGGTATGGGCCAAGCGCGGTGATCCGCGCCGCACCGCCGTCGGCATCGTGTTGCGTCGTTTCTGTCTCGATGAACTGCCGCAACTGTTCAACGTGCTGCGCGGCGAGATGAGGCTGGTCGGCCCGCGCCCCGAACGTCCTTGCTTTGTGCAGACATTCGCCCAAAAAATCCCCACGTACTGCCAGCGCCATCAAGTATTGCCCGGCATTACGGGCTGGGCTCAAATCAATGGATTGCGCGGCGATTCGTCGATCGAGGAGCGACTTGAATTCGACCTGTTCTATATCCGCAATTGGTCGGTGTTGTTCGATTTACGGGTTCTGCTGTTGACCCCCTTCAGGGTCCTCGTTGAGAAGAACGGGTGCTGACAAATGGACGGCCACCGGTTCGCTTCGTACAGGGGACTGTTCCTGGCCGTTGCCGTGGCCGCCGCTCTGCAGGCGGCCATCATCGTCCGCTCTCCCACGGTCACTGCTGACGGGATTATCTTCGTTTCCGTCGCGAAGGACTTGTCGCGGGCGCCGATCGAGACCTTTCGCAATCACGATCAGCATCCGGGTTTTCCGGCCATGCTATTGGCCGGCACCCGAGCAGTTCAAGCGATGGGATATCGCGCCGAGCCGGAGTCGTGGATGATCGGCGGCCAGATCGTGGCCTTCATTTTCGGGGTGTTGAGCGTGTCGGTGGTATGGTTGTTTGCCCGCGATTTGTTCGGCGTGCAAGTGGCGAATCTGGCCGCCTTTGTCTTTGCCATCTTGCCGCAGCCGCGTGACAGCGCTTCGGACGCGATGAGCGATACGCCGCACCTTCTGTTCTATTTGCTGGCTGCCTGGTTGGCCTCCTCGGCCATCGTGAGCGGACGCATTTGGCTGCTGTCGGGTGCGGGCTTGGCCAGCGGAATTGCCTATTGGATTCGCCCCGAGGGCTTGGAAGTCATGTTGGTCGCCCTCGCGTGCCTTGTCTGGCAGAGTTTTCACGCGCGGTGGGGTTTTCGACGCTTGGGTTTGGCAAGTGCCGCGTTGGCCGGCACAACCTTGATCGTAGCCGCGCCGTATTTTGTCCTGGCCGGTAAAGTCACCAGCAAGCAACATCCGTTGGCCAAAGCGCAGCTAGCGACCACGTTTATCGCTCAACTGGCCAAGGCGGCTCCCGCCACGGAGAATTCCCCAATCACGGCAACAACCCCGCTAATCGAAAGTGTCCGAAGCGCGCCGCCAAGTGGTCCGCAGACGATACGCGCGCCGGGTGGCACGGCGACGAGGCGAGAAAAGGTGGCGCTGGTGTCGAGGCTGGTCGGCCGAGCCCTCGTGTCATTCGTCAATAGCATTTGCCAGGGTTTCAAATGGGTCTTTCTCCCGCTCTACCTCGTTGGCCATGTGGAATTGGTGCGTCGCAAACCCCGGTGGTTACCGATCGCTTTTGTGGCTTTGTTGGGCGCCCTGCATGTTCTTGCGCTCTTGGGCCTTTTCATGGGCTCCGGTTATATCGCGCACCGGCACGTGCTGCCGCTGGTGAGTTTGGCGATGCCCTTTACGGCACTGGGGATCGTCTATTCCGGAGAGAAGTTGGCAGCCCTCACAAAACTCTCTCCCTTTCATGGCGCACTGGCTACGCTGGGCCTGTGTTCCGCGGTTGTGTTGCCGTACACGTTGCGACCGTTCTGTGACGAATTCGTGCCGGTGATCAAAGCCACGCGGTGGGTACAGGCGCATGCCGAGCCCGGCTCGGGGATCATTTGCAACTCGCCCTACGTGGGGTTTTACGGAACCTTGCCCACGATGGTCCTGGGCTCCGACGCCCCGACGCTCGAAGCGGCCGTAGCCAAGGCCGCCGGCGGCGCGCGGTATGATTTCGTCGTGCTGCACGTCGGTGCTTTCGCCTACCAGCCGGCGTGGCTCGCGGAAGTCCAGCGGTTCTATCATCAGGTGCAAGAGTTTCCCGATCCGCTCAGCGGTGCCCGGCCCAAAAAAGTTTTGGTCTTCGAGGCCAACGATCGCCAAGCCCGCCGTGCCCAGCCCGCTTCGCCCTCCTGATCCGTTAGGCTGCAAGTTTGCGGAGCCAGATACTCCCGCCGCCATCGCGCACCGACAGCGGCCAGTTGCGGTAGAAGTTGTCTGGGTAGAAGTATTCCAGGTAGGTGGACAGCAGCTCGATTTGATAAGTCTGGTTGAATTGCAGAAAGGCCCGCAGCGCGTGGATCTCGTTCCAAGGATTGTGCGATCGCAGCCATTTGCGAGGATACTCGAAGGGATAGAAGACGTCATGCACATGCACCACCACGCCGGCCGCAAGAGAAGGCAAAACGTGAAACAACAAATAATTCACGTCGCTGCCAGCTTTGCAAGTGTGCGTGGAATCGATAAACAGCATGTCCCCCGTTGCTAGATCGGCAAACGTTGACAGCGGCACATCTTGCACCTTCTTGGGCACGATCTTCACGCGCCTCACGTCGGCACCGCTGATCCGCCGCAAGAGATTGCGAGGAAAGGGATCGATGAACGTGCAGTCGATCTTGCCAGAGAAAAACCGATCGCTGGCATCGAGGAACACGCAGGAAGAAAACCCGGAGCCAATCTCGATGACTCGCCGAGGCCGCAAATGGCGAATCATGGCGTATAAAATAAGACCATCGGTCTGGAAGTAGCCGGGATTGTGGTAGTAATACCGCAAGCCTGTCTGAGGCTGATTGCGAAACGGCGCTTCGGCAAAAAACGCTTGCAGCGAGCCGAACAACTCGAGTTGAGCTGCCACACGCAAATCGATGCCGGGAATCTCGCGTGGCAACGGACTATCCCAGATGGCGTCGGCGCGGCGACTATCATCGGGTGAGGGAATCGGCGAATAAAAATGGCCAGGCGGGTCGAGAAGCAGATGCAGCTTGCCCAGGCTCCGGATCCAGCAACGCGCGGCCTTGTATCGACGAGTAAATGTACTAGCCATTGCACTACCCGTTTTTCCGACAACTTGAAGAGCTTCGAAACTGGGACGTGAGCAGACGAATCTAGCCTGACGCCCGAAAATGTGTCAACATGACTTGGCCGCAAGTACGCGCAAACTCCACCGACCGTACTTCGTTGCGGAAGCTGAGAACAAACGGACAAAACCCCAACCGCGGCTCTTGCAAGCACCCTTTCACCGCCGCTCGCGGCTTGGTGTCCCGCCGACCGATAGGTTTTGTCCGGCCGCTCTTCGGGCCGCTTGTTGACCGGACGGACTGAGCTGATCGGCTAAAAACCCTACGACCGCCCATTCATTTCGCCCACGCGCACGTGTGAATTCTCCCGCGCAGAGTTGGACAATGCCTGGGCAATGTGTTGTAATAAATGGCACTTGCGCGTCCTGCGAAAATCCAGCCTGACTAATCCCGCCTCAGACGCTGTACGCTTCCGACCATGATACGCAAATTGCTCTTTGCCTTGGCTTTGTTGTACGCCGCCGGCTGGGGTTCTTTGGCCTCAGAGCAAACCGTCGAAGCTGGGCCCGACGCGCTCGACTACAACCGTGACATTCGCCAAATCCTATCCAACAACTGCTACGCGTGTCATGGCCCCGATAAGGCCAAGCTGGAAGCGGGACTGCGGCTCGATCATCAAGAAACGGCTCTGGCCGAACTTGAATCCGGAGGCCGCGCGATCGTGCCGGGCGACAGCAGTCAAAGCCAGCTGATCGTCCGCATCACGTCGAGCGACGAAGACGAAGTCATGCCCCCCAAAGCGGCCGGCAAAAGCCTCAAGCCCGAGGAGATCGAAAAACTCCGCCGCTGGATCGACCAGGGCGCGAAATGGAAAGGCCATTGGTCGTATCTCAAAGTCGAGCGCCCCGCACTGCCGGCGGTAAGCAATCCCGGGTGGCCGAAGACCCCGATTGACCATTTTATCTTGCATCGACTCGACCAAGAGGGGCTGCGGCCGTCGCCCGAAGCCGATCGAGCCGAGCTCATTCGGCGGCTCAACTTCGACTTGACCGGCTTGCCCCCCGCAATTGCCGAAGTCGACGCGTTTGTGGCCGACCAAAGTCCCACGGCATATGAAAAGCTGGTCGACCGGCTGCTTTCGTCGCCGCGCTACGGCGAGCGAATGGCGCAAAAATGGCTCGACCTGGCCCGTTACGCCGACACGAACGGCTATCACATCGACAATCATCGCGACATGTGGCGCTATCGCGAATGGGTCATCAATGCCTTCAACCGCAATTTGCCGTTCGATCAATTCACGACGGAGCAGATCGCCGGCGACCTGCTGCCGGGCTCGACGCTCGATCAAAAAATCGCCAGCGGATTTCATCGCAACGTGATGGTCAATTTCGAAGGCGGCGCCGACCCGGCCGAGTATTTGACCAAGTATATTGTCGATCGCGTGACCACGACCGCGACGGTCTGGCTGGGCACGACGTTGGCATGCACCGAATGCCACGACCATAAATACGATCCCTTCACGCAGCGCGAGTTTTATCAGCTCTACGCGTACTTCAACAATGTTCCGGAGCAGGGTCTGGATGGCCAAAAAGAAAATCCGGTGCCCAGCATTCGCGTCCCCTCGCCCGAGCAAACGGCGCAGTTGGAAGATCTCCGGCGAAAACTCACGGGCGTGGAAGATCGCGTGAACAGCGAATTGGCCAAAGTTACCGTCGAACCGCCCGCAATACCACCGACGCTGTCGACCGAACCACGGGAATATGTTTGGGTCGACGATGTCATTCCCGAGGGAACCACGGAGAGCGGACCCGATAAAACCGATTCGTGGCACTGGGTCGAGTCGCCGCGGCCTGTGCTCAATGGCAAACGCGCCAGTGAACGGACCGCCACCGGTTTGGGCCAAAGTGTCTTCACCGGCGCCAGGCTGCCGCTGGTGATCGGCGATGGCGACAAGCTCTTTGCGCATGTTTATCTCGACCCCAACAACTTGCCCGACCAGATCATGGTGCAGTTCAACGACGGCACGTGGGAACATCGGGCGTACTGGGGCGCCAGCAAAATCGACTGGGGCATGGACAACACGGCCAGCCGCTTGTCGCTGGGCCCGCTGCCGGAGGCTGGACGCTGGGTGCGGCTGGAAGTCGATGCCGCTCGAGTGGGTCTTTCGCCGGGAACGGTGGTCGGGGGCTGGGCTTGCACTCAGTTCGGCGGCCACGTGTTTTGGGACAAGCTCGGCATCATGACGCGAACGCCGCAAGCTTCGTCGCTGTACGACCGCCAAGAGACTTGGGAATTGGCCGAACGATCGCGATCGAAATCACCAGTGCCCGAAGCCGTGCAAGCGGCCGTCAAGATCGAACCCGCCAAACGCGGCGACGAGCAGCGGCGAGCGGCGCGCGATTATTTCGTGCGCTATATCTATAACAAGACCCGGGCGGTTTTCGATCCGCTCAATCGTGAAGCCAACAAGATCGCGAAGGCCGAAGCGGATTTGGAAAAAACTTTCTCCGCCACGATGGTCATGCAAGAATTGCCGCAGCCGCGCGATACGTTCGTGCTGGTGCGCGGCGATTTCCGCAGCAAGGGAGACAAGGTGGCGCCGGGCGTCCCGGCCAGTTTGTCGCCGCTGCCGGCCGGCGCTCCGGCCAATCGCCTGGGGTTGGCCCAATGGCTGGTGGATCCGAACAATCCGCTGGTCAGCCGCGTGACTGTCAATCGCTATTGGCAGCAGTATTTCGGCACCGGCCTGGTCAAAACGAGCGAGGATTTCGGCTCGCAAGGTGAGTGGCCAAGCCATCCGGAATTGCTCGATTGGCTGGCTTGCGAATTCGTGGCCAGCGGTTGGAATATCAAGGGCCTGCAAAAACAGATCGTGATGTCGGCCACCTACCGGCAATCGTCGCACGTCACTCCAGAATCGCTCAAGCACGATCCTTATAACCGCCTGATGGCGCGCGGACCGCGATTCCGGCTCGACGCCGAAATGATTCGCGACAATGCGCTGTCAGTCAGCGGGTTGCTCGACGACCGGCTGGGCGGACCGAGCGTTTCGCCCTATCAGCCGGCCGGCTTGTGGGAAGAGGTCGGCTTCGGCCCCAGCTTCACGGCCCAAAGTTACGTGCAAAGCCACGGCGTCGATCTCTATCGCCGCGGGATTTACACCTACTGGAAACGGGCCCTGCCCTATCCGCCGCTGGTGACGTTCGACGCGCCCAATCGCGAGGTCTGCACCGACGCCCGCGCTCGCACCAACACGCCGCTACAGGCGCTGGTGCTGCTGAACGATCCGTCCTATGTCGAGGCCGCCCGAGTGCTCGGCCAGCGGATTTTGAAGGAAGGCGGCGCCACGACCCCCGAGCGGCTGGCCTTTGCCTTCAGACTCTGCACGGCCCGCGCGCCGCAACCGAAAGAACTGGAGATTCTAACGTGGATATTCGACACGCAATCGGCGAAATACAAGCAAAACCCCGCGGCGGCGACTAAACTGATCGGCGCCGGCGAGTCGCCTCGACCCGCGGAAATGGATGTGAGCGAATTGGCCGCCTGGACGGCACTGGGCAATGTACTGCTGAATCTCGACGAAACGATCACGAAGGGATAAGCCATGGATTTCGAACAACAACTCAGCCGTGCCATCACCCGGCGAACCTTGTTGGGCCAATCGTGCCGCGGACTGGGCAGCATCGCGCTGGCCTCGCTCCTCAACAGCGGCCTCGAGGCCGCGACGAATGTTCCGGGCCTGGGCACCCATGGCGCACTAGCCGAGCTGCACTTCGCCCCCAAGGCCAAGCGCGTCATCTACATGTTCATGTCGGGCGCCCCCTCGCACATCGACTTGTTCGACAACAAGCCCAAGCTCAAAGAGCTCACCGGCCAGGAACTGCCGGCCTCGGTGCGCGGCGATCAACGCATCACCGGCATGACCAGCGGGCAGGCCAAGCTGTTGATGGTCGGACCGGCCTACGACTTCAAGCGCTACGGCAATTGCGGCGCGGAAATCACCGAAATGATGCCCCACATCGGCAGCATCGCCGACGACATCGCGATCGTCCGCTCGATGCACACCGACCCGATCAACCACGATCCAGCCGTGACGTATTTGCTCACCGGCAATCAACAGCCCGGCCGGCCGACGATCGGCTCGTGGATGGCTTACGGCCTGGGCAGCGTGAACAAAAACCTGCCTGAGTACGTCGTGCTGCTCTCTGGCGGCGGCGGGCAACCCCTGTTGGCGCGCTATTGGGGCAACGGCTTCTTGCCCAGCAAGTATCAAGGCGTGCAGTTCCGCTCGACCGGCGATCCGGTGCTCTATGTATCCAATCCCGAGGGCATCGATCCGACCACCCGCCGCGAACTGCTCGACGGCGTGCAGCAGCTCAATCGCCTGCAACTCGAAGCGGTCGGCGATCCGGAGATTTCGACCCGCATCGACGCCTATGAAATGGCCTACCGCATGCAGACCAGCGTGCCGGAATTGATGGACATTTCGCAGGAACCAAAGGCCGTGCTCGACATGTACGGCGCCCAGCCGGGCAAAGCCTCGTTCGCCAACAACTGTCTATTGGCTCGACGGCTGGCGGAACGCGACGTGCGGTTCGTGCAGCTTTATCACCGCGATTGGGACCATCACGGCAATCTGCCCAACGAGTTGAAGCGCCAGTGCGGTTTGTGCGATCAACCGGCGGCAGCGCTAGTGAAAGATCTCAAGCAGCGCGGGCTGATCGACGAAACGCTGGTGATCTGGGGGGGCGAGTTCGGCCGCACCGCCTACAGCCAAGGCGCGATCAGCAAGAACAGTTTTGGCCGCGACCATCATCCGCGCTGCTTCAGCATCTGGATGGCCGGCGGTGGCATCAAGCCCGGCATCACCTTGGGCAAGACCGACGATTTTGGCTACAACCTCGTCGAAGACGGCGTGCACGCCCACGATTTTCAAGCCACCGTTTTGCACCTGTTGGGCGTCGATCACAAACGTCTAACCTTCCGCTTCCAAGGCCGCGATTTCCGGTTGACGGACATCAGCGGCAACGTGGTGCAAAAGCTGTTGGTGTGACGTAACTGCCACCGATAAATCCAGCAATCGCGCCGTATCGTCGACGAGAGACAGCGAGGGCGACAATGAAACCATTTACCACCATCGCGGTCGTTCTGTTGGCGTTGGGCGCCGTCGTGCAATCCGTTCGCTTCATCCAAGGCTGGGAGATCGTCGTCAACGGAACGACGATTCCCGTCTGGGTCAGTGCGATCGTGGCTCCAATCGCCGCGATCCTCGCCGTCATGATCTGGCGCGAGAATGGGCGGAGTGGAAATTAGCCGCGGAACGAAGAAATTGTTTCGGCCTCGCCCTGGCGGGCGATCGGTTGGCCGATTAGAAAAACTTTACGGGCTGACGGCTGCCGGACGCGCCCTCAAACAGTATGACGTCGTGTTCCTCGTTATGATCGTCAATTTTAATAACGAGTTTCGCATCGGCGCCTGGAGGAATCTCGCGCAAGTCGCGCAGGATCAATGAGCTTGGCCCGACCTGCGCAACACGCAATGGTTCGCCGTCGACCAGCAAATAGATTTCGACATCCGCCGAATAGCCATTAGCCCAGCTTGTGCCCATGACCGACCAATCTCTAGAGGACAGAGCGCTTCGCTACGCCGAGTTATCACTTATTGAGCTTAACCTGGAAATCCCACTTGGGAACGGCACCGATGGAAAGGTTTGGGAGTCCAACCGGAAAACGGCCATCAAAGCATTCGAGTGGGAAAAGGGTTATCAGCTTGAATACGGCTGTTATGAACGGTTTGCCGAATTTGCAGTCTCGGAAATCAATGGCTTTGACGTGCCGCAATTGATTGGCAGCGACGACGAACTTTTTGTTATCGAAATGACGATCGTTGCTCCCCCTTTCATCTTAGAACGCGTCTTCAAAATGCTTTGAACGACTGAATTTGGGAGGGCGAAGCTCCCGCTGAGCCGACTTTGCGCAGGACAGAGAGGCTCGGCAGGAGCCTCGCCCTCCCAGTTCCGTAATTTGAAGACACGTCCTTAGACTTCGCCAAGGTGCAAATCGACCGGCCGCCAGATTTTTCCCCCGAAGTTTTGAGGAATTGGGACGTGAAAGGGGTCGAAGAATTTGGTCGCCGCTGGGATCAAGTCAAAGATTTGCTGCGGACGCTTGAGGGGTACGGGATCTACTACCACGATGCAAAACCCGGCAACATCACGTTCGGCGATGAGGACTCGCTATAATGGCCTCATGAGTGAAGACCCTAAACAACGTCGACGC